>JAHZHK010000001.1:0-61860 GCA_019420325.1 Coriobacteriaceae bacterium
GGGCGCCGTAGCGGGTGTGGGAGTCGGAGCCCAGGATCATCTTGCCGCACCCGGCCATCGTCTCGCGCATGTACTGGTGGATGACGGCGATGTGGGCGGGCACGTAGATGCCGCCGTACTTCTTGGCGGCGGACAGGCCGAAGGCGTGGTCGTCCTCGTTGATGGTGCCGCCCACGGCGCACAGCGAGTTGTGGCAGTTCGTGAGCACATAGGGGATGGGGAACTCGGTGAGGCCCGAGGCGCGCGCCGTCTGGATGATGCCCACGAAGGTGATGTCGTGGCTGGCCATGGCGTCGAAGCGCAGCTTAAGGTGCTCCATGTCGGGTGCGGTGTTGTGCGCCGCCATGATGGAGTACGCCATCGTCTGCGTGCGCGCCTCCTGGGCGTCGAGCACGCGCCCTGTCTGCTCGCTGAAGGCCTGCGCCTCGTCTGCTGCTACAAGCGTGCGTCCGTCGACAAGAAACGCGCCGCCCTCGAAAAGCTCAACTGCCGCCATCGGCTATCCTTCCCATACCTTGTGCGGGCCTGCCCCGCACCGTTTGACGCAAGTCATTATCATGTGCCTTTTGAACAGGCATGTTTCGGACCCGCAAATCGCTCAGATGCGGCACGGGTTGCGTGCAGTCCGTGCCGCTCGGCTAGCGAGAAAGCCCGTTCGCGGCCGCCTCGAGCCGCTCGAGCGCCTCTTTCACCACACTGCGCGGACATGCCACGTTCAGGCGGATGAAGCCCTCGCCCTCCTTGCCGAAGATGGAGCCCATGTCGAGCCACAGGCGCGCGTCGTGCTGGATGAAGCGCGTGAGCTCCTCGTCGGTCAGGCCCAGGCCGCGGCAGTCCACCCACAGCAGGTAGGTGCTCTCGGGCTCGGTGAACTTGAGGGTGGGAATGCGCTGGGCGATGAAGTCGCGCACGAGGGCGATATTGCCCTCGAGGTAGTCTTTGAGCTGGTCAAGCCACTCGTCACCTTGGGTGAAGCACGCCTGTGCCGCTGCCAGGCCAAAGCAGCTCGGCTCGTCGTAGCCTGTGGCGCACACCTCGTCGGCGAAGCGCCGGCGCAGCTCGGGGTTGGGGATGAGGATGTTGGAGAGCTGCAGGCCCGCCAGGTTGAACGTCTTGGAGGGCGCGGTGCACACCACGCAGTTCTGCGCGAACTCCTCGCCCAGGCTCGCGTAGCACGCGTGCGGGTGGCCTGGCCGGTCGAAGTCGGCATGGATCTCGTCGGCCACTACGAGCACGCCTGCCTTCTGGCAGATCTGGCCCATGCGGCGCAGCTCGTCTTCGGTCCAGGCGCGGCCCACGGGGTTGTGCGGGTTGCTCATGATGAAGAGCGTCGGGCGCTCCTCGCGCACCACACGCTCGAACACGTCGAAGTCGATGCTGTAGGAGCCGTCGTCGTTGCAGGTAAGGGGGGCGTTTGCGACGCGGCGGCCGTTTTGGTCGATGGTGTTGGCGAAGGGGTAGTACACGGGCGGCTGGATGAGCACGGTGTCGCCCTCGTGTGTGAAGCAGCGCACGGCCATGGAGAGGGCGAAGCACACGCCGGGCGTGATGACGACCCACTCCTCGCGGGGGCGGAAGCCGTGACGGCGACCGAACCAGTCGCACATGGCGGTGTAGTAGCTCTCAGGCGTCTGCGTGTAGCCGAAGATACCCTCCTGCGCGCGTGCCACCAGGGCGTCGATGGCAGGCTGGGGGCAGCGGAAGTCCATGTCGGCCACCCACATCGAGATCTCGTCGGGGGAGTGCCCAGACTTTTCGGCACCGTCCCACTTGCAGCAGTTCGTGCCACGCCTGTCAATGACCTCGTCGAAGTTGTACTGCATGATTTTGCACTCTCTTTCAACCAAAGGCGACAGGGATGCGCTGTGGCAAGGCGCTCAGGGCCGATGTGTACTGGAGTACATGAGGCCCTGAGGAACGCAGCCACAGCGCATCCCGGGACTTCTAGTTCTTGACGCTCAGCACGTTGCCGGCCATGGCCTTGACCTTCTTGGCGCGCACCATGCGCAGGATGCCCGAGGGGTCGATGTGCCACACGGCAAATGAGGGCAGGCCGTCGGCCGAGTCGCGCATGTAGTCAATGAGTTGGGCGAGCATCTGCAGGCCGGGCAGGTCGGTGTCGGCCGCTGCCTCCTCGTCGCCTTCGCCCTCCTCGTTTTCGTGGGCCATGAGGTAGCTCAGGGCTGCCTGGCGCGTGGTGGTGCCCACATGGATGCGCAGGCCTTCAGGTGCAGGGACGGGCTCGTAGTCGAAGGGGTTCTCGTCGCCCTTCTGCTCGTCTTGCTCGTCTTCGGACTCCTCGCGGGCACTCTCGCCCTCGCCGTTTGCCGGTGTGCGCTCCGCGTCAGCGGCTTCCTCGTTGCCTTCCTGCTCGTCGGCCTGGGCCTCGGCTTCCATCTTCGCGCGCTCGATGGCGGCCTGCGTGGCCTCCATCACCTCGCCTCGCGCGGCTTCCAGGTCGAAGTCCTCGGGGATGAGAGTCTTGGCCTGCGCCCATACCTCCACCGGTGAGCTGGCCTTTTTAGCGTTTTCGAGCGACTCGGGATCAACCACGAGGCGCGCGGAGTCCCAGCGGCCCTCCACAATCTGGCGGCCCCACTCGTCGAGCTCGGCACGGTCGGTGTAGAAAAGCCACGCGGCGCGGCGCGGGTCGTCTCCCTTGTTCATGAGAACGGGCATGGTTGCTCCCATCGTCGAAGTGTCGTCTGGGCAGGAATTATAGGCCATACGAGGTCCATGCCGCTATCAGTCGCGCCGATGGCTGGCAATCAAAACATATCGCGCCCGCGCATTGTTCTTCGCCGCACTTGGCCGCCGGAGAGGGTATCTTTATCCCTTGGAAATTTGAGCCATTCAAAACGACCCTGCACGAGCCATGTGCCTTCTCCCAAGGAGCCCCCATGCCTATCAACATCCCCACCGGACTTCCTGCTAAGGAGATTCTTGACGACGAGCGCATTTTCGCGCTTGAGGAGAACGTCGCTTCCAAGCAGCATATGCGCCCGCTGAGGGTCGTGCTGCTCAACCTCATGCCCAAGAAGATCGAGACGGAGACGCAGATTCTGCGCCTCATCTCAAAGTCGCCGCTGCAGGTGGATATGGACTTCATGTGCATGGCGAGCCACGAGAGCAAGAACACCCCTCACGACCACCTCGTCAAGTTCTATGACACGTTCGAGGCGTTTCGGGAGCGTCGCTACGATGCGCTCGTCATTACCGGCGCCCCCGTGGAGGAGATGGACTTCGAGGACGTCGACTATTGGGACGAGCTCGTCGAGGTCATGAAGTGGAGCCGCACCAACGTCTACTCCACGCTGCACATCTGCTGGGGTGCTTTGGCGGGCCTGTACTTCCATCACGGCGTGAACAAGGTGGCACTGCCCAGCAAGCTTTTCGGCGTGTTCGCCACCAGGCTCACCGACGAGTACAACTTCCTCACCAACGGCTTCGACGAGCGCTTCTTCATGCCGCACTCCCGCCATGCCGGTATCGACCTCGCCCAGCTCGACGAGCATATCGGACGCGACCTGTACGCGCTGGGCACGAGTCCGGTGACGGGCCCCTCCATCCTGGCGACCTCCGACATGCGTCAGGTGTTCATCACCGGCCACCTCGAGTACGCCAAGGGCACGCTCGACGCGGAATACCGCCGCGACCTGGGGCAAGGCAGGCCTATCGACATGCCGCGCAACTACTATCCCGACGACGACCCGGCCAACGAGCCCTGCCTCACCTGGCGCAGCCATGCCAACCTCTTCTGGCGCAACTGGCTCAACTACATCTACCAGATGACGCCCTTCGACCTCACCGAGCTCAGCGAAGACTACAAGGGCTACCGCATCTCCGAGCGCGTGTGGCAGCCCGGCACTCGCGGCGGCGACATCCGCTAGTCTCGGGCTATCAAGCTGCAAGTGCGGGTATCATGTGCCGAGTCAAAAAACGATGTCGCGGCGCGGGTCGTGTGGTCGAGGAGGCATGTGAGACATGGCTATGCAGATGGTGAGGCTCGGGGACGTGTGCCGGGCGGCAAAGGAAGGCGAGCAGGACCTTACGGTGGCCGAGCGCTCGGCGCGCAAGGGGCCGTACGCCTACTTTGCCGACAACTGTCAGTCGTTTGGTGTCGATGATTGGCTTGTGGATGCGGGCGGTGCAATCATCGTCCCTGCGTACGGCCAGATTGTGGCAAACACCGGGTATGTCATGGCGCGCAAGGAGCAGGGGCGCTTCTCCTTTGGCAAGCAGGTGTATGCCCTCGTGCCCCACGACCGCACCGACACCGACTACCTCTACAACGTCATCACGCACTCCCCGCAGGTGGCCCGCCAGGTCACCGGAACTCCTCAGCTGCGCCAGATTTCCCTGACCGCGCTGCTTGCCTCGCGCATTCCCTGGCCCTGCCGCGCTGTGCGCGACGCGTTTGTCGAGATGATTGAGGCTGACGAGGCCGAGTTCAAGCGCCTGCGCGCCCTGCCTGCCCAGCTCATGGCCGAGGGTGACGAGGCGTTTGCGAGCATTGTGGCCGCCGACGGTTCCGAGACCCTCGCCATGGCGGATGCCGTGGCATGGCGTACGGGCACCTCGGTGGCGGCCGAGCTGCGCGGCCCCGACAAGGCGGTGCGCGTGGAAGGCAGCCGCTGCACGCTGGGCCGCTGCGATGAGGTTCTGGCCGAGGGACCCTGTGTCGTGGCCGCCCCCCAGGGTCGCGCCATGGTCGCGCGCTACGTTCCCGAGGCATGCCACCCCTTGCAGGATGTGCTCTATGCCTGTGCGGCCGACTCCAAAGTCGAGCTGGGTGTCCTGCTGTTTGCCCTGCGTGCCGCCCGTGTGCGCGAGGGTCTGCCCAGGCAGGACTGGGTGAGCGAGCAAGACTTCGGTGCCCTGTGCCTGCACGTGGGCACCATCGAGCAGCAGGAACGCTTCGCTTCTGTCGCAAGCGACATCTTCGACCGCCTTGCCAAGGCCGAGGCCGACCTTGTCCAGCTCGAGCGCGACCACGCGGCGCGCCTGGCGGAGTTCTTCACGCATGGCCGCGTGGGGGTCGATGGGTCGAGCGCGGTCGACGACGAGCCGCTCGGCGAAATCCCCGCGGCGCCCGAGGCGATTGCCGCGTGTGGAAAGGACGCCGGCCAGGAGCGGGAAGATAGCGCTGATGCCGACTCCATGCCGGCCGACCTGCGTGGGCGCGTTGCGCAGATGGGCGTGCTTGCTCCTCTTGCCGCTCAGGGGCTGGAGATTCTGAGCGATCCTGCCGATGTTGCCTGGGAGCTTGCGCCCCTAGCCGTTGTGCGCGCGTGCGCCTCGAGCTCGCAGTGGGCGTTCGTCGCCGCCGCTGCCGGCCCCTATGCCGCGCCTGCCTATGCCAATCTCGTGCGCGCGCTCGACACGGTCATGACCGAGCTCTCCGAGTCCAACGACCTGCTGTCGTTCTTGCCCAACCTCTCGTACGGTTCGTCTCTGCTGACGCTTGAGCAGCTTGCTGGGTGGGTCGGTATGCTCGACGCCATCGAGCCGGGCACCATTACGGGTGCTGCCGTGCGCGCCGTGCTGCGCCTCGACTCCTCGTTTGCCGTGCTGCCTGACTCAGTCAACGGCCTGCTAGAGGGCGCGGTGCGCTCCTGCGCCCGTGGCCTGGGTCACGAGCCGCAAAGCGCCTATGTGCCCTGCTCGTCGGGCGAGGGTCTCATCGACCTGCTCGCACATGATTTTCCCGAGGCCACGCTGCGCTCCCAAACGCAGGAGTTCTCCCATATCCTGGCCGACATGCTCGTGAGGGCCGCCGAGCTCGAGGGTATGGGCGAGCAGCGTGGTGGCCTGGGTGCCGCCGTGGGCAGTGCGCTTGCGCATGACGAGTTCAGCGACTGGCGGGCCGACCTTGTGTGCGCTGCACTTCCTTGTGAAGAGGGCGCCTGGCATGAGGGCGCCGTCTCGCCCGACGATCCCCGTTGGGCCGCGCTGGGCGTGCCTCCGCGCAACAAGGCGACGTTCGCTTGGATTCAGCAGGCGATGTTCCACCAGGCGACGGGGGGAGCCGTCGTGCTTCTCGCGCCGAACTGCGCCTTGCATTCATGCGTGGGCAGCGAGACTGAGCTGCGCCGCAAGCTTGCTACCTCGGGTCGCGTACGCGCCGTCGTGTCGCTGCCCTCGCGCATCTTTGCCGACGGCCGCCCTGCCTCGAGCCTGATCGTGCTGGGTGACCCGCGCGACGCCGCCTGCGCGCAGACGCTCATGGTTGACATGCTTGGCTGCGGCGTGCCTTCGAGTGGCACGTGCGCGGGTGCCGCTGCGACCCGCGAGCTTCCCGCCGAGGTTGCCGCCCATGCCGCGCGCGTGCTCGCGGCTTGGGTCGAGCGTGGTGAAGCGTCGTGCGAGCAGGGCTTCTGCCGCGTCGTCGGCGCCGAGGAGATTGCCGCAAACGTCGACGTCCTTACCCCTTGGACGTACGTGGGGTAGGCCCTGAGCCTCGATGCCCGCACCTTGCCTCGCAGCTCTGCGTTCGGCGTGAGCCGCTGGGGTGAAGCCGTGCGGCGCATGCCGCGTCTTGTTTGGGTTTTACCGCGCTTTGCAGGTTTGACGTGCTGGGAGCGCGGTTCTCATCGTCAGTCAATGCGGCTGTGAGCCGCCCGTGAAAGGAGCTCTTCCATGAGTGGAATCGATACCGTCCTGCAGTACCTCCAGGCCGTTCCTGCCTGGTATCTCGCCACGAGCGTCGACGACCAGCCCCATGTGCGCCCCTTCAGCTATGCCGCTGAGTGCGACGGCCGCGTGTGGTTCGTGACCGCCACGACCAAGGACGTCTGGCAGGAGCTGCTTGCCAACCAGAAGTTCGAGGCCACGAGCTGGTGGCCCGGCCACGGCTGGCTCATCCTTCGTGGCCTGGCCGGCCTCAAGGACGAGGTCACGCCCGAGATTCGTAAGGCCGGCTACGAGCACCTCACGGCCCTCGGCGAGTCCTATGATGGTCCCGACGACCCCACCCTCGTTTTCTTCTCTGTCGAGCAGCCCCAAGCCTGGATCTGCAACCACGACGAATGGGTGCCCGTAGAAATCTAGGATGAGTCGAAACCCAACGGAAAGCTACCAGTAAGAATGTCGGAAAATCACCGGTGAAACTGCCGGAAAAGTACCAGCGTAACTGTCGGAAAATTACCAGTGAACCTCACGGAAAATCATCAATGCGATATAATGACCTGGTAGATGAGCATTGTGAGGGGAGGGTTTTGCGATGGCATCCGTGGCACACAAGGCGGTCAGGCCGCAAGGCTACATACCGCGCATTGCCGACGAAAGGGTCGAGCGCTACCTGCGGGTGTTTGGGGCCGTCGAGCTTGCAGGGACCAAGTGGTGCGGCAAGACCTGGACGGCTCTCGAGCATGCCGGGAGCGTGAGCTATGTTGACCGGGCGTTGGCCCTGGCGCGTGAAGACCCGACGTCCATGCTGGTGGGTGACAAGCCGCACGTCATCGACGAGTGGCAGCTTGCCCCGGCGATTTGGGACGCTGTCCGCCATGAAATTGACTTGACCCGCGGTTTGCGCGGTGGATGGATCCTTACGGGTTCCTCAACCCCCTTGCCCCGCGACGTGGGCGAGGGGGGTTTGCCGTGCCACAGCGGGGCCGGCCGCATCGGAAGGGTACGCATGCGGCCCATGACGCTGTCCGAGAGCGGCGACTCTGAGCGCACGGTCTCGCTGGCGGGCCTGTTCCGGGGCGAGTTCGAGCCGTCTTTGGTCCATACCGACGCCGAGACGCTCGTCGGGCTTGCCTGTCGCGGTGGCTGGCCGGCTGCCGTCGACCTGGCTCCCGAGGATGCACAGTTAGTCGCCCGCGATTACCTGCGCCTGCTGAGACGCGAAAGCGTGCCGCGCCAGGGAAAGGACGGCGACATCGCGGGGCGCCTGCTGTTCTCGCTGGCCCGAAACCTCGGGCAGGCGGCGACGTACAAGACGCTGCTCGTCGACATGTGCGACGCCGACGGCGAGGGCGGCGTCTCCCAGACGACCCTCGTCTCCTACCTGGCGCTGCTGCGGAACATGTACGTTATCGACGAGGTCCCGGGTTGGGCACCTCAAGCCCGCTCGCCCAAGCGAGTCTCCACCAAACCCAAGCGCTACCTCGCCGACCCGTCCTTGGCCGTGGCGGCGCTCGGCATGTCGCCCGATGCTTTCATGCAGGATTGGCAGACGTTCGGCCTCGTGTTCGAGGCCATGTGCATCCGCGACCTCGAGGTGTATGCCGAGGCGCTCGAGCCGGCGGCGGATATCCCCGTGAGGTATTACCGCGACGAGACGGGTCTTGAGGTCGACGCCATCGTCGAGCTGGCAGACGGCAGATGGGCGGCGTTCGAGGTGAAGACAAGCGAGGTCAAGGCTGCCTCGGGGATTGAGAACCTCAAGCGCTTGCGTGACAAGCTCTGCTCGAACCCAGCCTCCCGCACCAGGCCACCCGAGTTCATGGCGGTGCTGACGGGGGTGTCGGATTACGCGAGGAAGGTCGAGGACGGCCTGTACGTCATCCCGATTCGCAGCCTGACGGCTTAAGGGGCGGGTAGGGCCGTCTTCCGGCCCGCGCCGTTGTGCATGGCCTGCCGACGCTATAATGACGAGCGGTGTAGCTCAAGAAAGGTCGCGGGGCGGGTGTTCTGCCTTGGCTTGAGTCCCCATGATTAAAACCTCGCGAGGAAAGGCCAGTGGTACGTGGTTGAGACCAACGACAAGATGATGAGCGAGGGCTTTATAGAGAGCTTCGAGCGCCGGTATCCTTCTCATATCTTGGAGACGCTTTTGTGCGACCGCACGACGGGACACAACATCATCTGGGCCGACAACGAGTACGAGGTCTTGGGCGATGGCTACATGGGCGATGACGAGATAACTGTCGAAAAGATTACGGGTCTCAACTCCGGAGTTATCAAGCCTCGCGTTGCCAAAGAACTCGAGAAGCAGTCGCAGCGCACCAAGAGCCGTGCCGAGGTGTTCACACCCTCGTGGCTGTGCAACCAGATGAACAACAACCTGGACGAAGTGTGGTTCGGCCGTCGCGACGTGTTCAACCGCGAGGCCGACGGCTTGTGGGCTGCAAACGCCGAGCCAGTCGAGTTCCCCAAGAAGACGGGACATGGCTGGCACGCTTATGTGGAGAGTGCGCGCCTTGAGATAACCTGTGGCGAGGCACCCTTCGTGTGTTCCCGCTACGACACCGTGACGGGCCGTGCTCTGCCGGTGGGCGAGCGTATCGGCTTTCTCGATCGCAAACTGCGCGTCGTTTCGGAGAAGGCCAAGACGCGCAAGGAATGGGTGCGCCATGCCCTGGATGCCCTGAAGGCGACCTATGCGTTCGAGTACCAGGGAGACAACCTGCTGCTTGCCAGAATCAACGTGTTTGAGACGTTTGTCGAGCACATGCGTGCCAGATGGGGCGAGGGACCAACGGCGGAGGAACTGCAACAGGCCTCTTGGATCGTCTCATGGAATGTCTGGCAGATGGACGGTTTCACCGATGCCGTGCCTACGAACAAAGAGGGCGTTGCCGTACAGTCGACTTTGTTCGACTACGACGCGCCGAAACCCGAGCCGGCGCAGCTGTCCCTGTTCGACTTGTTCGAGGACGACGACACCGTTGGCGACTCCACAGTGGACGACGAGCCGGGGCAGACGGTCCCCCTTTGCGTAATATACGATTGGAAAAATGATGAACCGATTGAGTTCGCGACTTTGAAGAATGAGGTGAGCGGCATGCTCCAAGCAAGCAAGCAAGCAAGCAAGCAAGCAAGCAAGCAAGCAAGCAAGCAAGCAATTCTATGCTGTAATTGGCAACCCGCCGTATCAGGTGGCCTGCGGCGACGCTGAATCGGGAAATAAGACTTACGCTGCGCCGATATACCATGAGTTCATGGACTCGTCTTTTAGAGTCGCGGATAAGGTCGAAGTCATCACCCCCGCTCGATTTCTTTTTGATGCCGGTTCAACCCCCAAAGCATGGAACCAGAAGATGCTCAACGATGAGCACTTCAAGGTGATGGAGTATTACGCCGACGCTTCGACGGTATTTCCCGGGACGGATATCAAGGGTGGAGTGGCGGTCTCATACCGCGATGCTGGTCAGGATTTCGGAGCGGTCAAGGTCTTTACTAAATCCGAAGAGTTGAACCAAATACTTCAAAAGACACGTCTATCGTCGGGATATAAAGGGATGGATTGCATTGCCATTTCCCGAACTGTCTACAGATTGACCGACTGTCTGCATCGTGATTTTCCATTTGCGCACTATGCCGAAGATGATAGTGACGAGAACATTGGCCGGTTAAGCAAAGGCCATGATTATGATATGTCCACTAACATTTTCGATTGTCTGCCCGAGGTCTTTCATGATGACCGGCCTGATGATGGAGAACAATATGTCCGTATATTGGGAAGGGCTGACAATAATCGCTGCTATAAGTATATAAAAGCGAAGTACGTCAATAATCCAAAGCCGTTGCATTCCTACTCCATCGTTCTTCCCAAGGCAAGCGGTACGGGAGAATTCGGAGAGATTCTTTCGCAGCCAGTACTGACTGCGCCCGGTACGGGTTCGACCGAATCGTTTCTGAGCATCGGCTGCTTTAAATCTGGGAATGAGGGCGAAAACTGTCTCAAGTATATCTCGACTAAGTTTGCCAGGGCGATGCTTGGGGTTTTAAAGATAACGCAAGATCTTACTCCCAAAAAATGGGCCTACGTCCCCCTCCAGGACTTCACCTCCTCCTCCGATATCGACTGGTCCTGTTTCATCCCCGAAATCGACCGGCAGCTCTACGCGAAATACGGTCTCGATGAGAACGAGATTGCCTTCATCGAGTCTCACGTGAAGGAGATGAGCTAGCCATGGCAAGCATCGACATCTCCCAGATCATTGAGACTGCTGTGCCTGCCATCCCGCAGGTCTATGCCTACACGACGCCCGAGATTGCGCGGCATGACGGGTGGACCAAAATTGGCTACACGGAGCAGAACGTCTGCGAACGCATCAAGCAGCAGACGCACACCGCCGATGTGAAGTGGAACCTCGAGTGGAGCGGCAACGCCACCTGGGAGCATGGAGCCGGGACGTTTCGTGACACCGACTTTCATGCGTATCTCGAGAAGCAGGGCGTGAGGCGCGAACCCAAGACCGAGTGGTTTGAAATCGGCGGGGAAGAGTCGCACCAGCAGTTCTATCGCTTCCGCGACACGGGCGGCACCCTTGCAACGCCCGAAGCCTCACCCTACGAGCTGCGCGCAGAGCAGGCACGTGCCGTTGAACAGACGCTCGCCTACGCTCGGGCACATTGGAGCGAGACAGGCGAGGGCGGTGGCGAATTCTTGTGGAACGCCAAGCCGCGCTTTGGCAAGACGCTCACGACCTACGACCTCTGCAAGCGCCTCGGCGCCAAGAAGGTCCTCATCGTGACCAACCGCCCCGCCATTGCCAACTCCTGGTACGACGACTACGTGAAGTTCCTGGGCAAAGAGTCGGGCTTCTGCTTCATCAGCAACGTGAGCGCACTGCAGGGAAGGCCTTTCTGCATGTCGCGCGAGGAGTATCTGCATCAGGGTCGCGGGGGCTTCATCGAGTTCGTGAGCCTGCAGGACCTGAAGGGTTCTATCCACTTCGGAGGCCCCTATCGCAAGCTCGAGGAGGTTGCCGAGCTCACCTGGGACGTCCTGGTCATCGACGAGGCGCACGAGGGTGTGGACACCTTCAAGACCGACGTGGCGTTCGACCGTATCAAGCGCCGCTTCACGCTACATCTCTCCGGCACCCCGTTCAAGGCCATCGCCAACGAGAAGTTCGCTGCCGACGCCATCTACAACTGGACCTATGCCGACGAGCAGCAGGCCAAGCGCGCCTGGCCCGCCGACTCCGAGCTGCCCAACCCCTACGCCAACCTGCCTCGTCTGAGCCTGCTCACTTATCAGATGAGCGACATCGTCGCCGACGAGGCGCGCCATGGTATGGAAATCGACGGCGAGCAGACGGAGTTCGCGTTCGACCTCAACGAGTTCTTCTCCACCACGCAGGGCGGGGCCTTCGTGCATGACGCCGACGTGGACAAGTTCCTCGACGCCCTCACGACTCGGGGCAAGTTCCCGTTCTCCACGCCCGAGCTCAGAGGCGAGTTGAAGCATACGTTCTGGATGCTGAACCGTGTGGATTCGGCAAAGGCCCTCGCCAAGAAGCTGAGGAACCACCCAGTGTTCAAAGACTACGAGGTGGTCCTTGCCGCAGGCGACGGCAAGATTGACGATGACGACGAGAACGAGAAGTCGTTCGACAAGGTGCGCGAGGCCATTGAAAAGCACGACAAGACCATCACTCTCTCCGTCGGCCAGCTGACAACGGGTGTCACCATACCCGAGTGGACAGCCGTGCTCATGCTCTCCAACATGCAGAGCCCGGCGCTCTACATGCAGGCGGCTTTTCGTGCGCAGAACCCGTGCCTCTTCGACTTGGGCGGCGGCAGGTTTGCCCGCAAGGAGAATGCCTACGTCTTCGACTTCGACCCGGCGCGCACGCTCACCATCTTCGAGGAATTCGCCAACGACCTATACAGCGAGACTGCCAAAGGCGCTGGCGACGTTGAGACGCGTGAGAGCCATATCCGTCAGCTGCTGAACTTCTTCCCTGTGTACGGCGAGGACGATGGCGGCGAGATGATCGAGCTTGACGCCGAGCGCGTGCTGAGCGTGCCTCGACACATCCATGCCCGCGAGGTCGTGAAGCGCGGGTTCATGAGCAACTTCCTCTTTCAGAACATCTCGAGTGTGTTTCGCGCGCCGGCCGAGGTGGTCCAGATCATCCAACGCTTCGACCCCTACGAGCAGGGCAAGGCAAAGGACAGGGACAAGAACAAGGTCGATGTCGACAAAGACACGGCAGATGAGCTCTCACTCAACGACGACGGTGAGGTCGAGATTCCCGAGGAACAGGTCATCGGTATGGCCCAGGACATCTTCGGGCCCAAAGTCTACGGCAATGTGGCTGCTGACCTGGCGCGCCAGGTTGAGGCCGTGGTCGCCGCGCGCGATGGCGGCGCGGACGTCCTGCTCGACAACCTCAAAGAGGCCTTCAAGAGCCATGTCACTGAACCCTTGGTGATTGCGGTTTCGCAAAGCTATGGCAGCGAGCTCAAGCCCCGTCAGAAGAAGCAGCTTGAGCGCAAGGTCCAGGCCGAGGCCGTCATCCAGCTGAACCGTGAGGTCGGCGGCTATCAAATCGAGGTGAAGCAGATCGAGTGGTCGCGTAAAGACCGACTGGCTGAAGCGTCAAACGAGGCTGAGCGCGAGCAGGTCAACCGCGAGCACGACGAGCAGAAGGCGCAGGCCTTCCAGGCGCTCACCCAAAAACTCGAGGAGTCCCGCGAGGAGCTTGTGCGCAGTGCCGGTGAGACCGTTGTGCGCGAGGTTGAGACGGCCAAGAAGGAGGAGCAGAAGCAAGGCGTCGAGGATAAGGTCCGGGCGCACTTGCGCGGTTTCAGCCGTACCATTCCCTCGTTTCTCATGGCGTACGGAGAGCACGGCACCACGCTCTCCAGTTTCGACGCGGTGATTCCGCCGGATGTGTTTGAGGAAGTCACGAGCATCACGGTGGACGAGTTCCGGTTCTTGCGCGACGGCGGCGACTATGTCGATGAGCAGACCGGCGAGACAAGGAACTTCGTAGGCCACCTGTTCGACGAAGTGGTGTTTAACGACTCCGTCGAGGAGTTCATCAAGCTTAGGGAGCGCCTTGCCGATTACTTCGACGAGACACAGGTCGAGGATATCTTCGATTACGTGCCGCCGCAGAAGACCAACCAGATCTTCACGCCGAAGAACGTCGTGCGCGACATGGTGGACATGTTCGAGCGCGAGAACCCCGGCTGCTTCGACGACCCGAGCCACACCTTTGCCGACCTCTACATGAAGAGTGGCCTGTACATCACCGAGATTATCAAGCGCTTGTACCGCAGTGAGGGGATGAAGGCCTCCTTCCCCGACGATCGCGAGCGACTCGATCACATCCTCGAACATCAGGTGTTCGGCATCGCCCCGACGAAGATCATCTATGAGATTGCGACGAACTACATCCTCGGCTTCAACGACGAGGTTGGCCAAGGATGCGACACCAACTTCGTAATGGCCGACTCTTCCGAGCTGGCCAAAGAGGGCAAGCTCGAGGCTTTCGTCGAGCGTGTGTTTGGCCCGAAGCTCTACGAGGAGTGAACACGTGGTCGGTTCGAATTGCGGCTTACAAGACGGGCGCGCGGATGCGGCGCGCGAGGCGGTCGCGTCGGTGCGGCGCGAGGACACTGAGATATGTGCCCGCCTCGTCTTTCGCACCTCCCGCAGCGAGTTGAGGAGCTCCGGGATAACCACGCCCGTCGCGCTCTACGATGAGTTGAAACAGGTCTTCTGGAACGTCGAGGAAGGGGTCGTTCTGGGTGACCACCTTTCCGTGGGATTCGGCAAGGTGGACCGCCGTCGGCAGGTCCGGTCTTTCGCCTCGCGTCATGCAGACGAACCGAGAGATATCGTTGCGAAGGCCTACGAGCGCGAATACGGCTTCAGCGCCGGCATCGCGGCGATATGGCTCGATCTGTTCGCCGAGCTCTCGGGCGTAAGCATCGCGGAATGGCTCGGCACCGAGGCGGCGCAGGACGCAGATACTGCTTCGCGCTCCGCCAATGCCGCCGATGTCCCAACGGGCACATCGGCGATGGAGGCCGACAGTGGGAGCAACGCAATCACCCTTAGCGGCTTCCTTGCCAGAGAGCTTAACGGCGACATCTGCGATGCGGAGCTCGTGCGTCGGCGTTTCGCCTTCGAATTCCCTGGCGAACGTGTGGAGGCGCTTGAGTGCGGAATCGAGGGCCTCGGCTACTATGAAGACCATGGCCTGCTATTCCATGAGGGAGATACGCCAAACGGCCACTTCACACGGCTTTTGGGAAGCTGTGCCTCCTTCGCGAAAGGCGACGTTGGGTTCGAGGACGCCGTGTGGCAGCACCCTACCTTCCGCTACGTGCTACGCCAGGCGCTTTCGGACCACCGCGTGCTTGTATACGAGGGCGACAGCTTCATCTCGTTCGCGCGGTTGCATAACGTATTAGGCACGCTCATGGCGGATATCGAATCGTTCGCGCCCGCAGTAAGCATGGGGGTATCGGAGGACGAGCCCTTCACGGTGGCGAGCCTGCGCGCGGGCGGCGCGTCCCCTCATCCTCTGTACGAGCTTGACATGCCCGACGACTTCTACGAAGGGCTGATCGACGTGAGCGAGCTCTTTCGCAATTGCACGCTTGCCGGGACCAAAGTGTTTGTAGCCGGCGGTGAGGGACGGTTCTCTGCCGCCAACCTCATCGAGTGGCTTGTTGCTCGTCATGAGGGAATCGAACGAGACGATTTGCCGCGCCTGCTCGCTGGCGACTTGGGGATAGCATGCCCACAGCCGCTCCTGACCACGACCATACACAATTCCGATGTCTACTACGACGACATCGGGGACGCATATTACTCATCCATGGAGACATGGAAGAAGGAGGCACGCAATGGGCTTGCTTAATGAGGGAATTGCTACCGGCAACGTTCTGCCGACGGGGCGCAAAGAGAAGCACTCCATCGATAACGTGACGCGGGACTTCGACATCTACCGCATCAAATGCGACCTGCTGTTCTACAACGACCAGAACGACCGCATCGCTACGTGGGTGAGCGAGTACGACTCGACGCAGGGCGCGAACCTGCTCGCTCTCGGCCGTGACGAGTACAACGGCGTCATCGAGAACTTCATCGTCGACAGCAATCCCGCAGCGCTTCGAAAGACCGAGAAGAGCATCGCCCTTCAAGGCCAGCTGAGGCCGGGCATAGTGCTCAACGACGGACGCGTCATCGACGGCAACCGTCGCCTGACCTGCCTGCGTCGTCTCGCGCGGGAAAACAACGAGGTCGGCTGGTTCGAGGCGGCCATTCTTGACGACGCCACCGGCAGCGACCCGAAGCGCATCAAGCTGCTCGAGCTCGCGATTCAGATCGGCGAGGAAGAGAAAGTGGCATACGACCCGGTCGACCGCCTCGTTGGCGTGTACCGCGACGTGGTGAAAAACCACCTCATCACACCTGCCGAGTACGGCAGTGCGACGGGCATGACCGAGGCTGAGGTCAGGAAGCTCGTCGACCGCGCACAATACATGGAAGAGTTCCTCGAGTTTTGCCAGGCTCCCGAACAATACCACCTCGCCCGCGCCCTCAAGGTTGACGGCCCCTTGGGCGAGTTCAGCCGTGTGCTGAAGAAGTACGGTAGCAAGCGGGATAAGGAGCTTGTCAAACGGCTTATGTTTGCCAATATGGTGGTGCAGCCCGAAGGAGATATCACCCGTTACGTCAGGGATTTCGGCAGCGTGGCGGGCACGGACGCCGAGGCCGACTTCAAAGCTGCGGAGCTGCAGTCGATGTCCGAGCTTCTCGACAAGATGGGCCCTGATGCCCTCACTCGCGAAAAGGTCAGCGAGCTGCGCTCGGATGCCAACCTCGTCGATGGCTTCAGGCGCGCCGGGGACCGCGCCAGGGAAACCGTTCGTCGCGGCAAACTCATGGACACACCGGCAAAGAAATCCGCCGACTGCCTCGCAGAATTAGAAAAGATCCTCCCCGAGATGCTCGACGTCCTGGGGCCGGACGAGCTTGAGAAGGTGCGCCGCAACCTCTTGGATGTCGCCGAAAAAGTGGAAGAGCTGATTGGAGAGATCGATGAGCGTGCCTAGGGTCGTCGTCTGCTACGACAACGCCCGACCCGGCATGCATCTGAGTATCGAGGGACAAGACGCTGCCACATTCATGGCGTCAGCGGCGTGGCGCGCTTGGCTGTATTACCCAGCCAGTGCGGTGGAAGGCGTCGAAGACAACCGCATCCTGCTCGATGGGGACATGGGTCTGCGCGAATGCCATGAGATGTGCGATGCGGTGCTTGAGGCCGACGGCCATGGTGTCGAGGTCCAGGTAAGCCGAAGTTTCGACGAGTACGTGAACGCGGGTGAGACGTACATACGGGAGAGGTCGAAGATGGGACTTGCGATCAAGTCCCAGACTGCCGACGGTATCGCCGACGACCCCCAACTAGGACCGCTGTTCCAAGAGTTCCGCGATGTAGTGAACTCCGCCATGGTGCGCCCGCTTCGTAACCGTCAGATGCTTGACGCCTTCTTCATGGCAACCGTGGGCCGTTCGGCGGATTTCTCGGTGCCCGGCGCAGGTAAGACCGCAACCGTGCTCGGTGTGTTCGCCCACCTGAGGCATCTTGGGCTAGCTCGCCGAGTGGTTGTCGTCTGCCCCAAGAACGGTTTCGAGTCGTGGGAGAAGGAGTGGGTTGCGACGTTCGGGGACAAACTCCCGCTCGACTGCTTCTCTCTAGGCGACTCGCGTGTGGCTGCTTTGACCATGGACAGTCGAAAGCGTGCCCTTTCGCTTGATAGCGGGAGATGCAACCTCTTTACGTTCAACTACGAGTCGCTTCAAAACTATGTAGGCGAGCTGCATCCTATAGTCGCCGACGGAACTCTTCTCGTGTTCGACGAGGTGCATCGGGCGAAGGCAATCGGCGGCAAACGTGCGAGGGCGGCGTTGGAGGCATCCAAGGGGGCCGAGTTCGTCGTCGCCCTGACGGGAACGCCCATCCCTAACACGTATCAGGACATCTACAACTTCCTGCACATCCTCTATCCTGAAGACTACGACACGTTCTTTGGATACGAGCCCGGCGAGCTCAAGGCGCCCGGTCCCAGAGTCGTGGAGGACATCAACCGGAGCCTCGCCCCGTTCTTCTGCCGCACGAACAAGGATGAGCTCGGCGTGCCACGACCCGAGCCCGACACCATGGTGGAGGTTGAGGCGTCGGCGGACGAGAACACGCTGATGCGCGTGCTCGATGGGGTATGTCCCAACGTGCTTGCCTTTACCGTGCGAATGCTGCAGCTGGAAAGCGACCCGGAACTGCTTGGCTCGGCCGTCGACCCCGGCGACCTCGAGTATGTTCTCGACCAGGTCGGCGACGCGTATGACGACATCGACTACGTGGACTTCTCCCAGACCTTTTACGACGCCATTGAGCGGAGTCGACCGAGCTCGAAGCTGCTGGCGTGCGAGAGGCTGGTGGCCGATATCGTGGCGCAAGGCAGGCCTGTCGTTGTGTGGTGCATCTTCGTGCGCAGCATCAGCAACATGCGCAAGCGCCTCTCGGCATTGGGCATATCCGTCGAGACGATCTACGGGGCGACGCCGCAGGACGAGCGTCGCCAGATTCTGGACGATTTCAGGGCGGGCAAGTTCAAGGTCCTTGTGACCAATCCCCAAACACTTGCAGAATCCGTCTCTCTGCACATGGTGTGCCATGATGCCGTCTATTTCGAGTACGGCTACAACCTCGTCCATCTGTTGCAGTCCAAGGACCGCATCCATCGACTTGGGCTGCCGGACGGGCAAAAGACCCGGTACTACTTCATGCGTCAGGTCTTTACATACCAGGGAAAGCCCTTTTCGCTTGACGAGGCGATATACGGTCGCCTGAAGGCGAAGGAGCAGACGATGCTCGATGCCATCGAGGGCGGCTACCTTGAGGGCGGTTATACCGACGAGGAGGACCTGAAGGCGATCTGGGAGCAGCTCCTCGGCGATGCGGCGAAGAGGTTGAGGTACTAGACAGACGAGGTTCTCCGGCGTGCGGGGGCAGACCCGCCGCGTTGGCAAGAAAAGGGGCACAGGCGCGCGGCACGCCCGTGCCCCCGGGTTTTGCAGGGCTTGCTGCCCTCGCGTTCCCTACCTCGTCAGCTCCGCCAGCTCGTCGATGAGCTCGCCGAAATACGCGAGCGCCTCGTCCACCGGTGCCGGCGTCGCCATGTCCACGCCCGCCCCGCGCAGAAGCTCGATGGGGGGCTTGGAGCAGCCGCCCGACAGGAATCCCAGGTAATCGGCCACGGCAGGGGCACCTTCGTTGAGGATGCGCTGCGACAGGGCGATGGCGGCCGCGTAGCCCGTGGCGTACTGGTAGACGTAGTAGTCGTAGTAGAAGTGCGGGATGCGCGCCCACTCCAGGGCAATTTGGTTGTCCACGACCATCTCGGGCCCAAAGTAGTCCTCGTTGAGCTTGCGGTACAGCGCGCTCAGTGCTTCGGCGGTGAGGCCCTCGCCACGTGCGTTCATGCGGCCTGCCTCCAGCTCGAACTCGGCAAACATGCACTGGCGGTAGATGGTGCCCTTGAACTGCTCGAGGTGATGGTCGAGCAGGTAAGCGCGCTCGGCGTCGCTTTGCGTGTGCTCGAGCATGTAGCGCATGAGGAGCGCCTCGTTGCAGGTGGAAGCCACCTCGGCCACGAAGATGGGGTAGTCCGAGTAGCGTGCGGGCTGGTGCGAGCAGCTCAGGTAGGTATGCACCGAGTGACCCATCTCATGCACGAGCGTGAACACGTCGTCGAGCGTGCCCTGGAAGTTCAGAAGGATGACGGGCTGCATGCCGTATCCGCCGGCCGAGTAGGCGCCGCTGCGCTTACCGGGGTTTTCGTACACGTCGACCCAGCGGCTTTCCAGACCGTGGCGCACGATGGCGAGGTAGTCCTCGCCCATGGGCTCAAGCGCGCGCAGGATGAGGTCGCAGGCCTCCTCGTAGGTGAACTTCATCTCGAAGTTGCTCACCATGGGCACATAGACGTCCCAGAAGTGCAGCTCGTCTACGCCGAGCAGACGTTTGCGCAGGCCAACGTAGCTGTGCATGGCGCCCAGGTTGCGCCGTACCGCGTTGATGAGGTTGGTGCAGACCTCTTCGGGCACCTCGTTGGCGTCGAGTGCCGCCTGCATGCTCGAGTCGTAGTGCCGTGCGTCGCTGAAGAACTTGAGCTGCTTGACCTGGGAAGCGAGCATGGCGGCAGCAGTGTTCTTGAACTGGTCGTACACCCCGTAGAGGCTCTCATAGGCGCCCTGGCGAAGGGTGCGGTCGCCGCTTCGCTCGAGCGGCACGAACGTGCCGTGCGTCACCTGATGGCGCGCGCCCGTGCTGTCGAGCGCCTCGGGGAACGTCAGGTCGGCGTCGCTGAACATGCTGAAGACATTTTCCGGCTGGCGTGCGATTTCTCCGGCGCTGGCAAGCAGGGCTTCCTCGGCGCTCGAGAGCGTGTGGGAGCGGCGGGCGAGCACGCGCTCGATGGCGCGCCTCCAGCCCTCGAGCGCGGGCTTGTCGGCATAGAAGCCCTCCACGCGGGCCTCCTCGCAGGCGAGCAGTTCTGCCTCAAACCAAGAGGTCGCCGAGGAGACCTGCACGCAAAGCGTTGTCACGCGCGCACAGAAGTCCTGGTAGAGGGCGACACGCGTATCCTCGTCGCACTTACGCTCGGCATAGTTGGCAAGCCGTGCAAGCTCGGTGTTGCATGCGTCCTGCTCTTCCAGGAAGGCAAGAAGGGCCTTGGCGCTTTCGCATGCGAGTCCGCGGAAGCGCACCAGCCGCTGAGGCATGTCTTGGGCGAGCTGCAAGGCGTTGAGGAAGTCCTCGTCGCTTGCGTACATGCTCGACAGGTCCCAAGTGTAGTGTTCGGGCACTTGTGAACGTTCTTTGACTTCCATGCGCGGTAACCATCCTTTTAAAAATCGATGCCAAACTCTATGCCTTATACGTGGCTCAGAGTATGGCACAGTCATCTATGGTTCTTACGAGTACACCTTATAAAACTTTTCTGTTCAGCGTTTAAGTTAGAACCATGTTACTAAAATGAGCAACGCATTGTTTCCGCAGGCGAGTTGGGAAGAGGGCGAGATGGACGCTTGTCTGAACCTGTGTGCATCGGCTGAGCTGCTGCACGACCTTGTGCAGGGCATCGTCTCGGCGCTCGAGGCGCGCGACCCACATACGGCCGAGCACTCGCTGCGCGTGGGCGACATGGTGGAGCAGACCTGTCTGGCCATGGGCCTGCCTGCCGAGCAGGTGATGTCCATCCACATGGCGGCTCACGTCCACGACATCGGCAAGATTGCCATTCCCGATTCCATCTTGCTCAAGAAGGGGCGCAGAACTCCCGAGGAGCATGCCGTGATGCGCGACCACGCGCGTATGGGCGCCGAGATTCTGGGGCGCTGCGCGAGCCTGGAGCCCATCGCCCTTATCGTGCGCCATCACCACGAGCGCTGGGATGGCCAAGGCTATCCCGATGGTCTGGCCGGCACCGACATTCCCTTGGGCTCGCGCATTATCGCCGTGTGCGACTCTATTGACTCCATGCTGGGCAAGCGTCTTTCTTCCAAGCGAAAGACGCAGGAAGAATGTCGCGAGCAGATTGAGCAGGGGGCGGGTGCCGCCTACGACCCCGACATCGCGCTGTTCGTGGTTGCCCATTGGGACCAGATCGTGGGCGGCATCGATTTTCATGACTCGGCCGATTTCGACACGCTCGAGGTGTGTCCGGGACGGGCGCTTCGCTGCTCTGTGCCCGCTGGACGCACCCTTGAGCTCACGGCTTAGGGCGTCGCGCGCCCCAGGGCCTTAAACCAGTTGTCCAGCGTCCATAAGGGGCGTTGCATATCAAGAGAGGAAGGTTTTGCATCATGGCATTCGAGAAGATCAAGAAGTGGGGCTCGAAGCATCACAACGGCCTGCTCGTTGCAGGTGGTTTCGTCCTGGGTACCGCCGGCGTGAAGGCCGTCACCTCCCAGACCGCCAAGAAGGGCTACGTCAAGGTCGTTGCCTCCGGCATGCGTGCCAAGAACGCCTATCTCGACATCTGCGAGCAGGCAAAGGCCGAGGTGGACGACATTGTGGCTGAGGCCAGCTACATCACCACGGAAGACGCCGCCAAGGCCAACGCCTAGCGCACAAAGGAAGACTCATGGACTTCGCACCTGTCAAAGAACTTCCGGGACGCGTGCGCGTCAAGCTGCGCGGCCCGGTTCCCGAGGGTGACGTTTCCGCCCTCGAGCAGGTGGTTCGGGCTTGTCCGGACGTCACGAAGGCGACGGTCTACCCGCGCAACGGTGAGGTGGCGATAAGCTACGCCGCCGGCGAGGGGGCCAAGGAGCGCGTGTTCTGCCACCTCGTGGGCATCAAGGCCGCCGATGTCGAGGCGGCCCGTGAGCTTGCGGCCTACGACCCTTCGACCCAGACGCGCGCCCTCGTGCGGGACATCCTGTGGCTGGTGGGCTCCCACTATGCCCGCAGGTGGTTCCTGCCTGCCCCCTTGCGCACTGCCTGGACCGTTTGGAGCTATCGGCACTTCCTCGCCGCCGCGCTTGACTCGCTTGCGCACGGCAGGCTCGACGTGCCCGTGCTCGACGCCGCCGCCATCGGCATGGCCTTCATCTGCAAGGATCCCAAAACCGCCTCGTCCACGATGTTCTTGCTCAACCTTGGCGAGACGCTCGAGGAATACACCCGCGCCCGTTCGCAGGGCGAGCTCATTCGCTCGCTTCTCGACGCGCCTGAGACGGCCCAGCTCATCGACGGCGAGCGCGAGGTCGGCGTTCCCACCACGTCACTTGTCGAGGGCGACCTCGTCGTCATCCGCACGGGCATGCCCGTCAGCGTCGACGGCACGGTCGAGGCGGGCTGCGCGATGGTCAACCAGGCGGCGCTTACCGGCGAGCCCCTCGCCGTGGAGCGCACGGTGGGCGACGATGTGTTTGCAGGCACCGCAGTTGAGTCGGGCGAGATCTTTGTGCGGGTGCACTCCGGCACCGGCGAGACGCGCCTGCGTTCCATCGTGAGCCTCGTCGAGCAGTCCGAAGCCCTCAAGGCGGGCGTGCAGACACGCCGCGAGACGCTTGCCAACAAGATCGTCCCGTGGAACTTCCTGCTTGCCGGCATTGTCGCCATCACCACAAAGAGCCTGGTGAAGACGGCTGCATCCATGATGGTGGACTACTCGTGCGCCCTCAAGCTCACGGGTTCCATCGCCGTGCTTTCGGCCATGAACCAAAGTGTGCGCGAGGGCTTCATGGTCAAGGGCTCCAAGTACTTCGAGGCCATGGCCAATGCCGACACCATCGTCTTCGACAAGACGGGCACCCTCACCAACGCCGAACCCCAGGTCGCCGGCGTGCTTGCCTTCGACGGCTGGGACGAGACGGAGGTGCTGCGCTTCTCGGCCTGCCTGGAGGAGCATTTCCCGCATCCCGTTGCTCGCGCTGTGGTGAACGCCGCCGCCGCACGCAACCTGCAGCATCGCGAGCGCCATGCCGAGGTCGAGTACATCGTGGCCCACGGTATTGCCAGCTCGCTCGACGGCAAGCGCTGCGTCATTGGCAGCGAGCACTTTGTCGTCGAGGACGAGGGAGTCGTCATCGATGAGGCGGCCCATGCCCGCATCATCGAGGCGTTCGGCGCAATATCCTCGCTTTACCTGGCGGTGGACGGCAAGCTCGTGGGCGTCATCGGCATCCATGACCCCATCAAGCTGGGCGTTCCTGAGGCTGTGGCGCAGCTGCGCCGTCTGGGCTTCAGGCACATCGTCATGCTCACCGGCGACAACGAGCGCGCAGCTGCGCCTGTGGCCGCTCAGGCGGGCATCACCGAGTTCTGCGCAAACATGCTTCCCGAACAGAAGCACTCATATATAGAGAAGCTTAAAAACGAGGGCAGGCGTGTGGTGATGGTGGGCGACGGCGTGAACGACTCGCCGGCGCTCTCCTTGGCCGACGTGGGCATCGCCATGGCTATGGGTACCGCCATTGCCAAGGAGGTCGCCGACATCACGCTCACCGAGGCGGACCTGGCGAGCATTGTGCGCCTGCGTCAGTTGTCGCGCGACCTCATGGATCGCATGGACCTGCAATTCCGCGAGGTCATGACGTTCAACACGGGGCTTTTGGCGCTTGGTATCGCCGGCATCATTGCCCCTGCGACCTCGGGACTTTTGCACAATGGCTCGACCATTCTGTTCGCAGCCCAGAGTGCCCGCACGTACCGGCTCGACGCCGCCGAGGTCGTCGAGGCCCAGGACGTGGAGGTTGTCGAGGGTTAAGTACGTACCTGCGGTTGAAGCTAACCGCTGATGTTTCAAGGCGCTCTCATCTTTGTGTCAAAGGCGTTGCATGCCGCTGAAAGCCGTTCATGGTCATAGTCAGCGGGTGCAGCGCCTTTTTTGTCATTGTGCGCCGGGCGACTCGGGGGTATAAAAGGATGCCAGGGCAGAACGCGAAAGGGGATGTGGCAAATGATGGGTCGTAAGGCGTTTACGGTGGTCGCTTCGCTTGCATTGGCGGGGTGCCTGGTGGCAATCCCGCTGCTTGGCTGCCAAGACGCTTCAAACGCCACATCAAGTTCCTCCTCAAGCTCCTCCCAAGGGAAGGCCGTTGCGCAATCCGCGCCTTCTACCGGCGACGCTGCTCCCGCGCAGGAGAGCGCTCCCACGTTGCAGACAACCACGAGTGCCGTCACCGTCCCCGTCGACTTTTTTGACATCCTCGGCATCTCTGAGCGCGGTCGTGAGAAGTTCCTCGAGCGCTTGGGCGCCACCGACATTGCGGCCCAGGATGACGGCTCATATGTCGTGAGCCTTTCGAGCGAGGATTTTGCGGCGTTCGCCTCCCATGCCTACCAGGCAATTCAAGACAAAATCAAGTCGAGCACGACTGACGGTACCTACACTGGTGTGACTTCGGTCGATTACGACGAGACGTTCGCCACCGTCGTGGTCGTGCTTGATTCCAAGACGATTCCCGACAGCGACGCCGGTCTTGCCACCAACCTGGGGCACGCCGCGAACCTCTACCAGCAGATTGCGGGCCTGCCTGTGAGCTGCGACGTCATCGTGATGAACTCCGAGGGCGAGACGCTTTCTGAGTCGATGTTCCCCGAGACGCCGGCAAAGGAGTAACGCCTGCCTTGTCAGAAGCGCCTGCAAGCAAGAGGCCCCTGCGACACAATGCGCGTCGCGGGGGCCTCTGTCGTCTTGCCTTGCTGTGCAGGAACTAGTACTGGGACTCGTGCTTGGAGAAGAAGTCGGTCCTGGAGGGCAGCTCACGCACCACATGCTCGCCAGGGGTCTCGCCGGCGGCAACGGTGAGCTCGTCGAGGCTCATGAAGGCGTAGTCCCAGCTGAAGAAGAGCTCCTCGTCAAACTGGAAGTAGTCGCGGATCATCTCGCAGCCGGTGGGCACGCAGGGGTGCATGAGCAGGGCGGCCACACGCAGGGCCGCGAACGCGTCGCGCAGCGCCGCCTGCATGGCACTCGCCGTGGCAGCCTCGTCGTCCATGTTCTTGGCAGCCTTGCTCGCGTCGCTCCAGCGCTTGTTGGCGTCGCGGATGAAGTCGTCGGCCACGCGCAGGGCACCGGGGAAGTCGAGCACGTGCATCTTGCGCTCGAAGGCAAGCAGCGCCTTCTCGCAGGCGGCGCTGACCTCGGGGGCGCAGGCGCCGGCGGGCAGCTTGCCTGCGCAGTGCGAGGTCGCGCCGTAGAAGCACGAGCGCGCAAGGCGGTTGAAGACGTTCGTGAGCAGCGCGGACTCCTTGAGAGCAGGGTCGGCCATGCGGGGGTCTTCGCGCTTCTTGGGGTCGGGCTCATAGGGCTTGGGGGAGAAGCTCACGGGCTTGTCGCCCAAGCCAAGCGACAGCCAATGGGCGCGCAGCTGCTCGGGCGTGTAGTAATCGAGCAGGTCGAGCGCCATGGGGGGCTTCACGGCGCCGGAGCTGGAGGCCTTGGCGCCCATGAAGAGGATGTGGTAGTTGGCCACGGGCACGCTCTGCTTGAGGCCCCAGCCCAGGGCGTCCCACAGGGCGGGCTGTGCCACGCAGTAGAAGTAGATGTTGTCCTGGCCGATGAACTGGAACTGGTCGCAGTCCTCGCTGCACCACCAGTCGTGCCAGTCATCGCTGGAGTAGCGACCGCCGCCGTTCTCGGCGTCGAGGTCGAGAACGGTCTGAGTGAATGAGATGGGCGCCCACAGGCTCTCGGGCCAGCACCAGGTGGTGAGGCCTTCCACGTCGTCCATGACGGGGGTGGGCACGCCCCACTCGATGTTGCCCGTGATGCGGAAGGGCAGCAGGGTCTTGCCCGTGCGGAAGCGCACGCCGGCGGCCACGAGGGCGTCGCGGGCCTCGTCGCGGGCCTGCCAGTCGGCAAACGTCAGGCTGCAGGCGCCCTTGCCGTCGGTCTCGGTCAGCTCGTGGGCGGGCAGCGTCGGCAGTGCGGCGTCGAGCGCCTCGCGCATGGGGGCGGTCACGTGGATGACGGGGGGCAGCAGCCACTCGGCGACCGTGGAGGTCACCACGGGGCGTACGCGCTCGTCGTCCTTCTGGCGCGTGACCTCGCTTGCGATGAAGTCATGCTTGGAGGGCAGGTCGAAGTACCAGTTGTCCACCGGGCGCAGTTCGGGGGTGGTGCCGGTGAGCTGCGAGACGGGGTTGATGAGCTCCTCGGGCTCGAACTGGTGGCCCAGGTCGCATTCGTCGGCGTAGGCCTTCTCGGACTTGCAGCCCTTCACGGGGCAGAAGCCCTTCACCTGGCGGCCGTTGAGGAATTGTCCCGCCTGCACGTCGTAGAACTGCTTGGTGGAGCGAAGCGACAGGGTGCCCGTCTCATGCAGGCGCTCCTCGATCTGGGCGGTGAGGGCGGCGTGGTGGCTCGCGGCGGGCTCAAGGGCGCTGCCGGCGAAGATGTCCAGTGAGATGTTGTAGGCCTCGAGCGCCTGCTTCTGGTGCTCGTGGTTCGTCTTCACGTAGTCGACGATCGTGCCCTCGTAGCCCTCCTCGGCGACCTTCTTGCGGTAGCCCTCCATGATGGGCGAGCCGTAGCAGTCGGTGCCCGACACGAACACGACGTTGGAGGCGCCGATGCGGTCGCGCAGGAAGCGCGCGTAGAAGTCGGCGGGCACGAAGACGCCCGAGATGTGGCCGAAGTGCAGGTCCTTGTTGCCATAGGGCATGCCGCTGGTCACGACGGCGCGTTTAGGGAAATGGGGGCGCTCACAAGCGTTGGACATGAGGATGTTCCTGCCTTTTTGTCGTACGTCGGTCTTTTTCAAGTGAGGCAAGTATAGAGCCGCGAGGCGTCAATGGGGCGGCTCAAGGTGGCCTGCCCGCGCTTACTCCACGGTGCCGTAGGTGAGGCCCCAGCCGTGGGCGGTGACGATCGAGTTCATCTGGTCGCACAGGCGTGCCCTCGTGTAGGTGCCGGACGGCATGAGCGTGCAGACCTCCATGATGTCGTCGCACACGTCGCAGGCCTCGGCCAAAAGGACAAGGTCCAGGCGGCTTGCCTGCTCTTTGCGGGCAAAGAGGGTGTTTACCAGGTCCTGCAACACGCCGTAGTCCTCGCTGCGCACGTTGATGGGGCCGCTGGGCGCCTTGGTCTCGTCGTGGCTGGGCAAAGTGGCGGCAAATGGGTTGAAGTCGTAGGACAAAGGGGCCTCCGGGGGTGTGCGGCTGGTTTTGTGAATCGCGCAGGCACACTATAGCGCATGCCGCGCCGGCCGCAGGGCCCGCCGTCTTGCACCACATGTCCTGCCCGTTGCGTAGATATCGGGCATTTCACGAGCGTGAAACGTGCGGCAGGCTATCATTTATGGTTGCAGCGAAACCGTCGGATTGTCGCGACAGGGGAGAAGCGGGGGCCTTGGGTCCCCGGTTCTGCGTCGCGCGCTCCGAACATGTCACAAACGAAGGGTGCCGCCATGTCCGCGTCATACTATGAGTCTCTCTCCGACTCCGAGCTTGCAAGCCAGACTGCCGAACTCGAGGAGCGCATCGCCCAAATCAAGGCGCGCGGCCTGAAGCTCAACATGGCGCGCGGCAAGCCGTCTTCCGAGCAGCTCGACCTGTCTCGCCCCATGCTTGACGTCTTGAAGTCCGACGCCGTTCTCGCCGACGGCGGCGTCGACTGCGCCAACTACGGCTGCCTGGAGGGCATCCCGTCGTGCCGCAAGTTCTTCGGCGACATCCTGGGTGTGCCCGCCGACAACGTCCTCATCGGCGGCGAGAGCTCGCTCACCCTCATGTACGACGCTGTCAGCCACGCCATGGTCAAGGGTGTCTGCGGCGCTGACCCGATGCTTTTGCAGATGCAGGCCCGCAAGCTCAAGTGGATCTGCCTCGTTCCCGGCTACGACCGCCACTTCGGCATCGTCTCGCAGTTCGGCTTCGAGTGCGTCTGCGTGCCGCTGGGCGAGGACGGACCGGACATGGACGCCGTCGAGGCCCTCGTGGCCGACCCCGACGTCAAGGGCATGTGGTGCGTCCCCAAGTACTCCAACCCCTCGGGCTGCGTCTATTCCGACGAGGTCATCGAGCGCATCGCGCGCCTGAAGCCTGCCGCACCCGACTTCCGCGTGTACTGGGACAACGCCTACTGCGAGCACTTCCTCTACCCCGAGGGCGCCGCTCCCATCGCCAATGTCTTCGAGCTGTCCTGCACCGCCGGCAACCCCGACCTGGTGTACCAGTTCTGCTCTACCTCCAAGATCACCTTCCCCGGCGCGGGCGTGTCTGCCATGGCGGCGAGCAAGGCCAACCTCGACGACCTCAAGAGCGAGTACAAGCACCGCATGATCGGTCACGACAAGCTCAACCAGCTGCGTCACGTGCTCTACCTGCGCGACCTCGACGGCCTGCGCGTCCATATGGCCAAGCAGGCCGAGATTATGCGCCCGCGCTTCGAACTCGTTGAGAAGCGCTTCACCGAGGGCCTGGGCGACCTCAACGTCGCCAGCTGGACGCATCCGCGCGGCGGCTACTTCGTGTCGTTCGACGGCCCCGAGGGCTCGGCCAAGGCGGTGTTCGAGCTGTGCGCCGAGTGCGGCGTGACGCTCACGGGTGCCGGCGCCACCTATCCGGGCGGGGTCGACCCCAAGGACTCCAACATCCGCATCGCGCCCACTTATCCCACGCTCGCCGAGCTCGACGAGGCGCTGGGTGTGTTCGTGACCTGCGTCAAGCTTGTGAGCGCACGTCTGGCGCGCGCCGCAAGGGCCTAGGGGATGGGCATGGAGACTCCCGAGCTCAACCTCGATCAAAAGGGCGAGATGGTGCAGGGCATCTTCTCCAAAATAGCCCGCAAGTACGACACGTTCAACGCGCTGTCGAGCATGGGTATCTACAAGGCTTGGCTCAAGCGCGTGGCGCTCACCGCCGCTTGCACGCCCCAGGAGCGCGTCCTCGACGTGGCGGGTGGCACGGGCGACGTGTCGTTCGAGCTGTGCCGCCGTTGCCCGCCGGCCAGCGTGGAGGTCTCCGACTTCACGCCCGAGATGCTCGAGGTGGCGCGAAGCCGCGCCGAGGCCGGCGCCTCGTGCGGGGTGCCCTGCGCCTTCAAGGTTGCCGACGCCATGAACCTGCCTTACGACGACGAGTCGTTCGACGTGCTCACGATGGCCTACGGCCTGCGCAACTTCTCCGACCGCAAGCGTGCCATGCGCGAGGCGGCTCGCGTGCTCAAGCCGGGCGGCCGCGCCGTCATCCTGGAGTTCGGCACGCCTTCCAATGCCGTGTGGCGAGCCATCTACCACGTGTATCTCATGCACGTCGTGCCTGCCGTGGGCGGGGCGGTGTGCGGGGACTCGTCGGGCTTCAAGTACCTGGCGAGTTCCATCCGCGAGTTCCCCCCGCAGGGCACCGTCGTGCGGGAACTGCTTGAGTCGGGCTTTGAAAGGGCCGATTACCACGACTGCACGGGAGGCATCGCCGCCGTGTACGAGGCGCACAAGGCGCCTCGCGCCACCACACCCGCCGAGGAGCTCGGCTAAACGACAGGAGGACCGGTCCTATGCTGCTCACATCCCGCTATGTGATTCCCGTGTCCAGCGCGTTTGACACCTACATCGAGTACGGCGCCGTGCTCGTTGAGGGCGACCGCATCGTCGAGGTTGGCCCCGCCGCCGACCTTATGGCGCGCCACCCCGGCGAGGAGGTTCGCGACTTCGGCATGGCTGCCATCATGCCTGGCTTCGTGGACTGCCACTCGCACCTGGAGTTCTCGCTCATGCGCGGCATTCTCAACGACACGCCCTATGCGAGCTGGAAGGCCTTCATCAACGAGAAGATGGCCCTGCTTAGCATCAAGGACTGGTTCGACTCCGCCTACATCGGCGCCTATGAGGCCCTCACCGCCGGCATTACCTGCGTGGCCGACGTCACCTTCACGGGTGCGTGTCTGCCCGCCATCGCTGAGCTGGGCCTGCGCGGCATCGTGTACCGCAGCGTCGGTGCGCCGGCCCGCAAGCAGGTCGAGGAGGAGATGGGGCGTGCCGTCGAGCAGATCGGGCAGTGGCGCGGCCAGGTTGCCGACACCGACCGCATCCAGATCGGCATCGCCCCCGAGAACCTCTTCAGCTGCCACCCCCAGATCCTCAAGGAGGTCGCGGACTTCGCAAACGCCACCGGCACGCCCGTGGCCATGCACCTGGCCGGCTCACAGGAGGAGTGCGACTTCATTCGCTACGGCTCGTCGGTGTTCTCCATCGCCAACGACTCCTCCGACCACCAGGCGTTTGCCCCGCGCCAGTCGGTGGAGCTGCTGCCCGCTGGCTGCACGCCGGTGCAGTATGCGCTCAACTGGGACATCCTCGACGTGCCGCAGCTTCTCGCCGTCCACTGCGTCAAGCTTGAGGACCATGACATCGAGCTTCTGCGCGACCATGGCGTGAGCGTTGCCGTGACGCCGCGCGCCTGCGCCAAGCTCGGCCAGGGTCTGGCACGCATCCCCGAGATGCGCCGCGCGGGCATCGCCGTGGGCCTGGGCTCCGACTCGCCGGCGGCTTCCGACAGCATGGACCCGATTGCCGAGATGCGCTTCGCCATGCTCGCTCTGCGCGCCACGCACGGCAAGGACGGCTTCATCGAGGGCCCCGACATGATTCGTATGGCCACGCTCGACTCTGCCCGTGCCCTGGGTCTCGACGACCTCGTGGGTTCGCTCGATCCGGGCAAGAAGGCCGACATCATCGCCGTCGACCTGTCCGACTCGCGTCAGGCCCCCACGCACTTCCCCACCTCCGCCGTTGTGCATACCTCCAGTAGGGATGATGTCATGATGACGATGGTCGACGGCAATATCGTCTATGATGCCGCTGACAAGTTCTGCCAGGTACCTAACGCCGACACGCACGAGATGAGAAGGATTACCCAGAGCCTTGAGACCGTGCGTCGTCGCCTGAGGTCGTAACTCCAGCTAGAAAGGTCGTTTTCCATGTCAGATTCTGCCGATCAGTTCTTCCCCGAGGAGGGCGGAGCCCAGGGGGACGTCGCCCCCACGGCCAACCCTTCGTCTCAGCGCGAGAAGGGTGCCATCAAGCCGCCGACCTTCGGCATGGCTGTCGCCATCGCCATCGTCGCGTTGCTGCTTGGTTTGGGCGTGGGGTATTTTGCGGGTATGTACGTCGCTTCGAACTCGCAAATCGCAGCCGACGGTCTCACCAATGGAGCAGCCGCAACAGCGGCGAAAACTGAGTAGGAGAATCTCGTGGCTTTTGATAAGAACAACACCCCGGGTTGGATGAAGGCCGTCATCGTTGCCTTTGCTGTCATCCTGGTGATCTCGATGTGCCTGCCGTTCTTCAGCAGCTGCTCGTTCAACTCCGGCAATGCCTCCCAGCAGGCCGATGAGTCTGACCAGCAGGCCGATTCCGCGACGACCACCACCACGGTCGCCACGGTCAAGCAGAAGTACTCCGGCGTCATCTCCAACCTCGAGAAGAAGCTTGCCGACAACCCCGACAACACCACGGCTATGGCGAGCTTGGGCAACAACTACATGGACATGGCCAACGCCATGCGTGCGGCTTCTGACTACTCCGGCAACGAAGACCAGGTCGAGGAGGCCTTCGCCACGGCGGCCGATTACTACGGTCAGTACCTGGCCAAGGAGACTTCCCAGGCCGTGAGCGTCGATCATGCCGTGTGCCTCTTCTACGGCGGCAAGGCCGACGAGGGCCTCGCCGAGCTGACCGCTTACGTTGAGGGCGACGGCGCCGACTACGCCATGGCGTGGTTCAACCTGGGCGTCATGCATTACACCGGTGAGACTCCCGACTACGCCGCCGCGGTCGAGGCGTTCAACAAGGCCGCCGAGCTTGATTCCGACGGTTCGGCCGGCGTGTCCATGACGGCTCAGATTTACGCCCAGCTGGCGCAGAACGCGCTCGACGGGCAGAGCTCCGACAGCGAGGACGCTGCAGACGCCGATTCCTCGAGCGCTGAGCGCGCGGCCGACGCTGGCTCTGCGGACGCTGAGACTTCTGCCGACGCTGACTCTGCCGACGCTCAGAAGGACGACGAGAAGGCGGCGGGTGACGCTTCCGGCGACAAGGCAGATGACTCTGCCAAGACGGAGAAGGAAGCCGATTCGGCCACGAAGTAACCGCTTGCACGGCCTTTATGGACAAGTTTGGCAATCTTGGTGTTTGGAAGGTGTGCCAATCGGGTATTCAAGGGCAGTCGCGACGACAGTCCCAAGGAGGATTTGCTTATGAACCTACAGGTAGAGAGCATGGCGCAGGGAAGGAGGCTGCGCGTCGTCGTGAGCGGCGAGGTCGACGTGAGCAACGCCGAGGACCTGCGCGCCCAGATCGACGCCGGCCTGTCTGACGAGACCGTGCAGGAAGTCGAGGTCGACATGGCCGAGGTTTCCTACATCGACTCGACGGGCATCGGCGTGCTTGTGGGTTCGGCCCACAAGGCCCAGGACTCCGGTCGTGTCTTCCAGGTGCTCAATCCCCAGGCCAACGTCCTAAGGATTTTGGGCCTGCTTGGCGTTGACGAGGTGCTCGGACTCAAAGAGTCCTAATCCTTGGAACGACAAAAACCGTCCTGGTTTTGCCGACTTGGCAAACTGGTGCGATTTTTGTGGGCGTCTCGGCGCATGTCTTGCCCTATACTGTCAAGACTTGCGCGCACCACAGGGGCGCAAACCGTAATGCCCGCATGCAACAGAAAGGTCCCACGGTGTTAGGAATCGGTGGTACCGAGCTCGCGATCATCCTCATATTCGGCTTCCTCATCTTCGGTCCGGACCGGCTTCCCGCTATGGGTCGCACCATTGGCCGCGCTTTGAGGCAGTTCCGTCAGGCCCAGGACCAGATGAACAAGATGGTCCAGACCGAGATCGTGAACCCGCTCAATGAGTCCATGAAAGAGCCTGCCAAGAAGCAGGGTCCCAAGAAGAAGGTCACCGGCGCCGCCGCTTCGGCCAAGCCTGAGACGTTTGCCGAGAAGAAGGCGCGCCTGGCCGCTGAGGCCGATGCCGTTGCCAAGCGCAAGGCTGCTGGCGAGATGGCTCCCGCCGCCGAGACGCCGGCCGCTCCCGTCAAGAAGGCCGGCGCCTCCGAGACGTTCGCCGAGCGCAAGGCGCGCCTTGAGGCCGAGAAGGCCGCCGCCGCCGAGAAGAAGCCCACTGCCGCGGCCGCCAAGCCGGCGACCACGGCTAAGAAGAGCACATCCTCGGCTGCCAAGCTCTATGGTATCGACAAGGATCGCATCGCAGCCGCCCGTGCAGCTGCTGCTGCCCAGAAGGCTGAGAAGGAGGAACAGGCCGACGCCTAAGGGCGGCCTGGAGACATACCATGCCTATCGGACCCGCACGCATGCCCTTGATGGATCACCTCGGCGAACTCCGTCGCCGTCTGACCATCATCGTCACGTCGCTTTTTGTCACGGCCATCATTCTGTACTTCGCGACTCCTTCGCTCATCAACTTCCTGATGGCCCCCGTGCAGGAATTCATCCCTCCGTCGCTGGCCGGCGACGTTGCCTCGGGACTCTACGTCAGCTCTCCTCTGGGCGGCTTCTCCATCAGGTTCCGCGTGGCTATCTTCGCGGCCGTGTGCGTTTGCTCGCCCATCGTGCTGTGGGAGATTCTCGCGTTCTTCCTTCCGGCACTTAAGCCCAACGAGCGTCGCTGGGTCGTGCCCACCCTGGCGGTCGGCGTGTTCCTGTTCATCTTCGGTATCGTCTTCTGCTACTGCGTCATCCTGGGTGCTGCCTTTGGCTGGATGACCGGCGAATCCGATGCCATCGGTACAGTGCTTCCCGACGCCGAGACCTACATCAAGGCCATCCTGGGTCTTGAGATTGCCTTCGGCATCGCATTCGAGCTGCCGCTCATCGTGTTCTACCTCATTGTGTTCAACCTTGTGCCGTACAAGACGTTCCGCAAGAACTGGCGTACCATTTACTGCGTGCTGCTTGTCCTGTGCGCCATGGTCACGCCTGACGCAAGCCCGGTCACGATGCTCTTCATGTTCGCGGCTCTGCTGTCCATGTACGAAATCTCGATGCTCGTTGCCCGCTTCGTCCTGTCCAAGCGCATCGCCAAGCAGAAGGCCGACGGCACCTGGGTCGACCCCGACGAGGACGAGGACGACGACGATGATGAAGACGAGGACAAGGAATAACCTGTGCACGAGTACTCCATCGTAGAGGGCGTCCTCGACTCGGTGATTCCTGCCGCTGAAAAGGCGGGTGCCGACAGGATTGTGTGCGTGCGCCTTCGTGTGGGCGACATGACCGAGGTTGTGCAGGAGTCACTCGACTTCATGTGGGGCATCTGCTGCGAGCAGCGCGGCCCCATGGTCGAGGGATGTAGGCTCGAGGTCGAGTACGTCTACCCGCGCTCGGCATGCTTGAAGTGCGGGCACGAGTTCGAGCACGACCGTTTTCATCTCAAATGTCCGGAATGCGGCAGCGCCTCGACAATGCTGCTTTCGGGCCGCGAGCTCGAGATAGCCTCGATGGACGTGGACATCCCCGATGACGCGCCCGCCGAGCAGGCTGAGAAGGCTCAATAAAACCCTAGGCCCGTCCCGCCTGTGCCGCGAGACGGGCTTTTTGGCTCAAAAGGAAAGGTGAGCACTATGGCAGAGAAGACCATCGAGGTTTCCAAGGGCATCCTCGACCGCAACGACCGCATCGCCGCAGAGCTGCGCGACGTCTATGCGAAGCACGGGATCTGCTGCGTCAACCTGCTCTCCGGCCCGGGTGCCGGCAAGACGACCACGATCATCGCCACCATCGAGGCCCTCAAGGACCGCTACAACGTGGCCGTCATCGAGGGCGACATCGCCAGCGACGTCGATGCCCTCAAGGTCAAGGAGCATGGCGCCGCTGCCGTCCAGATTAACACGGGCGGCCTGTGCCACCTTGAGGGCGACATGGTCAAGCGCGCCCTGGGCGCCATCGACCTGGACTGGGCCGACCTCATCATCATCGAGAATGTCGGCAACCTCGTGTGCACCGTTGACTTCGACCTGGGTGCCGACCTCACGGCGATGATTCTGTCTGTGCCCGAGGGACACGACAAGCCCCTCAAGTACCCAGGTATCTTCCAGGCCAGCGACGCTGTCATCCTGAGCAAGGTCGACACGCTGCCGGTGTTTGACTTCGACGAGGCGGCTTTTGACGCCGAGATTTCCGACCTCAACCCCAATGCCGAGGTGTTCCGCATTTCCTCCAAGACGGGCCAGGGCATCGACGTCTGGGCTGATTTCCTCGCTGGGCGCATTGAAGCAGCTCGCAGCAAGAAGGCCGAGTAGCGCCATGAAGCTTGTAGTTGCCGAGAAGACCAACGCCGCCGAGAACATCGCCAAAGAGCTCGGTGTTGGCACCAAGAAGGACAAGGTCTACAACACTCCCGTGTGCCGCTTCACCCGTGAGGGGGAGGAGTGGGTCGCCATGGGTCTGCGCGGCCATATCCTGGCGGTCGATTTTCCCCGGGAGCTGCAGTGGCGCGAAGACCAGGGCTGGTTTGGCGTTGACGAGGAAGGCGAGGTCTTTCCCGCCAGCTTGCCTTCGACGCTCGCACACCCGCCCTTCGAGAAGGTCCGCAAGCCTTTCACCAAGGAGGGCGTGGACATCAAGGGTTGGAAGGTGCCGAGCCTTCCGTACCTTGTGTGGGCGCCCGTTGTGAAGGAGCCTGCGGAGAAGGAAATCATCCGCACCCTCAAGAACCTCGCGAAGAAGGCCGACGAGGTCATCATCGCAACCGACTTCGACCGTGAGGGCGAGCTTATCGGCTCAGACGCCGTGTCCATGGTGCGCCAGGTCAACGAGGACGTGCCCGTGGTGCGTGCCCGCTACTCGTCGTTCACCAAGCCTGAGCTCGAGCACGCCTTTGCCCGCGAGAACCTCGTAGCCGTGGACGACGACCTGGCGGCTGCCGGCGAGTCGCGCCAGTTCATCGACCTCATCTGGGGTGCCGTGCTCACGCGCTACCTCACGATGGCCAAGTTTGGCGGCCTGGGCAACGTACGCAGTGCCGGTCGCGTGCAGACCCCCACGCTCGCTCTTGTCGCCCGCCGCGAGAAGGAGCGCCAGGCCTTCGTTCCCGAGGACTATTGGGTTGTGCGCGGCACCGCCGCCACGCAGGGAGGCGAGGAATTCAAGGTCGCCCATGCCACGGCCCGCTTCAAGGACGAGGCGACTGCCACGTGCGCCTACCAGGACGCGAAGGCCGCAGGCAAGGCCCGTGTGACCGACGTGGTGAAGAAGACGCGCAAGGGCACCATCCAGACGCCGTTCAACACCACGAGCCTGCAGACGGCCGCCGCCGCAGAGGGCCTTACGCCGGCGCGTACCATGCGCATCGCCGAGTCGCTCTACATGAGCGGCCTCATCTCCTATCCGCGTGTTGACAACACGGTGTACCCCGAGACGCTCGACCTTTCCGAGGTTGTGACGATGCTCAAGGGTGTGCCCCAGTACGCCAACTACTGCGACGAGCTCCTGGCCGCGCAGCCCCTCAAGGCCACCCGCGGCAAGCAGGAGACGACCGACCACCCGCCCATCTACCCCACGGGCGTCGGCGACCCGGACAAGCTGCGTCCCGAGGAGTGGAAGCTCTACAACCTCATCGCCCGTAGGTTCCTCGCGACCCTGTCTGAGCAGCCTGTCATCGAGGGCACCAAGGTCACGCTCGACGCGGGCGGTCAGACGTTTGCCGCCAGCGGCGATGTGCTCGTGAAGCCCGGCTATCGTGCCATCTACCCGTATGGCTCCAAGAAGGACGAGCAGCTGCCTGCTCTTTCTGTGGGCCAGGAAGTCGACCTCACCTCGCTTGACCTCGAGGCCAAGCAGACCGAGCCGCCGGCGCGCTACAGCCAGGGCAAGCTCGTGCAGGAGATGGAGCGCCTGGGTCTGGGCACCAAGTCCACCCGCGCCTCCATCATCGAGCGCCTCTACGAGGTGAAGTACCTCAAGAACGATCCCATCGAACCCAGCCAGCTCGGCATGGCCATCATCGACGCCCTTGAGTGTTACGCTGCCCACATCACCACGCCCGAGATGACAAGCGAGCTCGAAGGCGACATGACGAAGGTGGCCGAGGGTCAGGCAAGCCAGGACGCCGTTGTCGACCACTCCCGCGAGCTGCTTGCCTCGCTGCTCGAGGGCCTCATCGAGCACAAGGAGGACCTCGGCGAGGCCATCAGCGACGCAGTGCAGGCCGACGCCAAGATCGGCGTGTGCCCCAAGTGCGGCCATGACCTGCTTGTGAAGCAGTCGGCCAAGACGCGCTCGAGCTTCATCGGGTGCTCTGCCTGGCCTGAGTGCGAGGTTACCTATCCCTTGCCCCAGGGCAAGATCCAGACGGTGGAGGAGCTGTGCCCCGTGTGCGGATGCCCGCAGATCAAGGTGCAGCCGTTCCGCTCGAAGCCCTACGTTGTGTGCGTGGACCCGGCTTGTCCCACCAACAAGGAACCTGACGTTACCGTGGGCGTGTGCCCCACCTGCGCCGCCGCCGGACGCGAGGGACTGCTCATCGCCCATCGCAGCGAGCGCACCCTCAAGCGTTTCATCCGCTGCACCAACTACGACGAGTGCTCCACGAGCTACCCGCTTCCGCAGCGAGGCGAGCTCAAGGCGACGGGCGAAGTGTGTCCCGACTGTGGCGCCCCCATCGTCGAGGTCACGACCACTCGCGGTCCCTGGCGCATTTGCGTGAACATGGACTGCCCCGGCAAGGCGCGCGCCGAGGAGGAGAAGGCCGCCAAGGCCGCGGCCCGCGCCGCAAAGGCGGAGGCAGAGGCGCAAGGCGAGGGCGACGAGCCCAAGAAGGCCTCCTCGAAGAAGGCTTCGACCAAGAAGGCACCGGCGAAGAAGGCCCCTGCAAAGAAGGCTTCGTCGAAGAAGAAGGCAGAGCCTGGAGCTGCCGAAGAGGACGCTTCGCAGGAGTAGGCTTCGCAAGGCCTTTGCGCATATGACACGCTGACCCTTTGGCGGCACGCACGACGGGTAAGACAACCGTTTGCGTGCCGCCAAAGGTCTATCAAAGCGGTGATTAGGTGCGGTGAGGGCGGTTTTGCGAAGACTTGACCGAGCAGAGGGCGTTTGTGGATAAGCTAATGCCCCCGCCTCATTCTTTAGAAAGGTGTTGTGATGTCCCGAGCTTCTGAATCTGCGCGTACGCCCCTGTCTCGACGCGCGTTTGCGTGTGCCAGCCTGTTTGCGGGCGCCGGTCTGCTCGCGCTTTCCGGGTGCGGCTCGCAAGACGCGAACACGACTGAGGCGGGCAGTGCGAATGAGACGCAGGATACGTCTGCCCCCTCGCAGGATACGCCTGCTCAGGCAGACAAGCTCATCATGGGCATCACGGTCGACCCTGACGGCCTCGATCCCCAGCGCACTGCAGCGGCGGCGACCTTCCAGGTCACGAACAACGTGTACGACCCGCTGCTCAAGGTGACGACGTCCGGCGAGCTTGTGCCCGGCCTTGCCGAGTCGTGGGAAACTTCCGAGGACGGCATGGTCGCCACCTTCAAGCTGCGCGAAGGCCTCGTGTTCTCCAATGGCAACGCCTGCGACGCCCGGGCCGTCGTGGCGTCTTTCCAGCGCCTGCGGGACGACGCCGCGCCGCGCAAGAGCGAGTATGCCGGCTACAGCTTTGAGGCCGTCGACGAGCGCACCGTGCAGGTGAGCTCCGCTGAGCTCAATGTGGCCATGCTCACCGACTTTGCCTACGCCTGGAGCGCCGTGGTCGACACGACGGTGGCAGACACGCTGGCCAACCAGCCTGTGGGCACGGGCCCTTACAAGGTGGTCTCGTGGACCCCGCAGCAGTCCGTGGTGCTTGAGGCAAACCCCAGCTACTGGGGGGAGGCACCCCACATCGCAAACGTCGAGCTGCGCGTGCTGCCCGAGGCAACGACGCAGGCCAGCTCGCTGCGCGCCCATGACGTCGACCTTATCCTTGCGGCAAACGAGCAGGTCGCTGCCTTTGAGGGCGACACGGCTTTCCAGATTATGCAGTATCCCATGAACGGTGTGCAGCTCATGGCCATGAACTGCGCAAACGAGGTCCTCGCCGACGTGCGCGTGCGTCAGGCCATCAACATGGCCGTGGACAAGGACGCCCTCATCGAGGCCGTGTGGTGGGGCTACGGCAAGAAGATCGGTTCGCACTTCCCGCCGAGCTTCACGGGATACGTGGACTGCAACGACACGTATGCCTACGATCCCGATGCGGCGAAGGCCCTGCTCGATGAGTGCGGCTATTCCTCCGACGAGCTGACGTTCTCCATGCGTCTGCCCAAGAGCTACAAGGAGTACGTCAACGCCGGCCAGATTATCGCCGACGCCCTGGGCAAGGTTGGCATCACCTGCAACGTCGAGATCGTCGAGTGGGCCACGTGGCTCGACGAGGTGTACACGGGCCGGGTGTACGACCTCACCGTTGTGGGTCACACCGGGCGTCTCGACCCCATCACGCTGCTGGCCCGCTATGGTTCGGAGAGCTCGGAGAACTACTTCAATTACTCCAGCGACGTGGTTGACGGCCTCATTGCCGACTATCGCGGCCAGCTCGACGAGGACAAGCGCACCGAGGACGTGCGCCAGATTCAGGAGCAGCTTGCCCAAGACGTGCCGGCACTGTACATCCAGTCTCCCGTGATGGTGTATCTGGCTGACGCCGGGCTCGAGGGCTTTGTGCAGTATCCTATTGACATCTACGAGTTCAAAGACGTGAAGCTGCAGGCCTAACAGCTGTCGCGTTGTAGTGCGAGGGCTTGCGTGCGCCAGGCGCACCGGGCTCTCGCGCGCAATCGTGCGGAGCTGAGAGACTCTATGGGAGGCGAGCATGGCCAAGACGCTGGCAGGAAGGTGCGGAGCGGCACTGGCCGTGCTCTTTGTCGTGTCGCTGCTCGCGTTTGCGGCGCTGCATGTGGTGCCTGGCGACACCGCGACGCTTGTGCTGGGTACTGACGCCACGCCGCAAGCCTTGCAGCAGCTCCGCGAGTCAATGGGTCTTGACCGCTCCCTTCCCGAGCAATATGTCTCCTGGATATGCGGGGTGCTCACGGGCGACTGGGGTATTTCGCGCACGTACGGCGCACCCGTGTGGCAGGTCATTGCGCAGACGCTGCCCGTGACGCTGCTGCTTGCGGTGTATGCCACCGCGGTTGCGCTTGCGGTGTCGTGCGTGCTCGGCGTTGCCAGCGCCATGCGCCCCGGAGGCGTGGTGGACGTCGTGTCGCGTACACTCATGCAGCTGGCAAGCGCCGTGCCGGGGTTCTGGCTTGCCGTTGTGTGCATGCTGTTCTTCGCCGCCAACCTGGGGTGGTTCCCTGTGAGCGGCTATGTCCCACTCACTCAAGATCCAGCGGGCTGCGTCCGCAGCCTCACACTGCCCGCCCTTGTGCTCGCCTGCGGGGAGCTCGGCGTGCTCATCCGCACGGTGCGCTCTTCCGTCATGGACGCGCTGCAGCAGGAATACATGCTTGCGACGCAGGTGAAGGGCCTTACGCGTGCGCGTGCGATCGTGACGTACGTGCTGCGTGCTTCGCTGTCGGCGCCCATCACGGTCGCGGGCATTCAGATGGCGAAGCTCGTGGGCGGCACGGCTGCCATCGAGCGCGTGTTTGCCCTGCCTGGTTTGGGCAACTTGCTCCTCGGGGCGGTCGAGCAGCGCGACGTCATGCTCGTGCAGGGTATCGTCGTGTTTGTGACGGTGGCCGTTGTCGTGGTGAACCTGCTTGTCGACCTCCTTACTGTGCGTGCCGCAGGCAGGGGGATGTCTGCCACCTCGGGGGCGGGCAAGTCTGTGGGGAGCCCCCGAGGCCGTCGCGGCCTCATCTCGCTTGTCGTGGGTCTGGTGCTTGTGAGCGCTGTCGCCGCGATGGGCCTCATAAGTCTCGTGTGGACCCCCTACGACATCTCTGCCATGGACCTGACCGCCCGCTTTGCGCTTCCCAGCCTTGAGCATCCCTTTGGGTGCGACCAGTTCGGGCGCGACGTCTTGTCGCGGTGCATGGCGGCAGCGGTGCCTGCGCTGGCGGTGGGCGTGGGGTCGGTCGTGCTCGGGGCTTTCGTGGGCGCGGGCTTGGGCGCCTTGGCCGCCATGGGCTCATCGAGGGTGCGCACCGTCATCATGCGCCTAACCGATGCGCTCATGTCTTTCCCGGGCATCCTGCTTGCCATGGTGCTCGTGCTTGTGTTGGGGCGCGGCCTCACGAGCGTGCTCGTGGCCGTCGCCGTGTTCATGGTGCCGGTCTTTGCCCGCCTTACCTGCCAGGTCACCCTCGAGGTCGCCTCAGGGCTCTACGTCAAGGCCGCGCGTGTGGCGGGGCTCGGCACGCCTGCCGTGCTTGTGCGTCACATCCTGCCCAATGTGGCTCCCATCCTGCTCACCCAGCTTACGGCGCGCATCGGTTCGGCCATGCTGCTCGAAGCGTCCCTGTCCTTTTTGGGTCTGGGCGTGCAGCCTCCTATGGCGAGCTGGGGTTACATGCTCTCCGAGATGCTGCACCCTGCGCTCGCGGTGGCGCCCGGCGCGCTGCTCATGGCGGCCGCCCTTGGCTGGAACCTTGTGGGCGACGCTCTGAACGACCGCATGCTCGGGAGGGGGTCGCTGTGAGTGACGACGTTGTAAGGGCCGAGGGCGTACGCATCCTCGACAGGGACGGCCGCGTGCTCGTCGATGGCGTGGACGTGTGTGTGCCGGCTGGCGCACGTGTGGGCGTCGTGGGTGAGTCGGGTGCCGGCAAGACGCTTTTTGCCCGTGCCTGCCTGGGCCTTTTGCCCGAAGGCGTGCATATGGCCGCAGGCAAGGTGTCCCTTCTTGGTCAAGATCCCATGACATGCGGGCCGGCGCAGCTGCGCGGTCTTCTCGGGTGCCATGTGGGCTACGTGCCTCAGAATTCGGTGAGCTACCTGCATCCCGGCCTCAAAGTGTTGGCGCAGATAACCGATGGGTACCGTACCTGGCACAAGGTGAGCCGCGCCGAGGCAAAAGAGCGCGCCGTCGAGCTGCTGGGCGCCGTGGGTATCGCCGATGCCGCTCGGGTGCTCGAAAGCTACCCGGGGCAGCTTTCCGGCGGCATGCGCCAACGCGTCAACATCGCCATGGCGCTCATGAGCTCCCCTGAGCTTGTGGTGGCCGATGAGCCCACCGCCGCGCTTGATGCCGTGACGCGCATTCAGGTCGCCTCCTTGCTGCAGCGCGTGTGTGCCGAGAGGGGCGCCGCCCTGCTCATGGTGAGTCACGACCTTCCGCTTGTGCGTCGTACCTGCAACTCTGCAATCGTCATGCGCAAGGGCCGTGTGGTTGAGCGCGGGCAGGCAGCCGAGGTGCTCGCGCATCCCAGCCATCCCTACACGCAGGCGCTTTTGTCGGCCGTGCCGCATGTGGGCATGCCTCGAGACGTGCGTCTGCCTGAATATGACGAGGCGGGCACGCCTTCAGAGTCAAGAGGGGAGGGGCGATGAACGATCCGATCGTGCAGGGAGTCGGCCTCGGGCATGTTTTCGGCCACGGCGCCCGCAGCGTGCGTGCGCTCGACGGCGTGAGCGTGGCGCTGCATCCCGGCAAGACCCTGGGCGTCATAGGCGAGTCGGGTTCGGGCAAGTCGACGTTGGGTGACATCCTGGGCGGCATGCTCGTGCCTGGTGAGGGCGAGGTCTTCTACAAGGGTCGCGCCCTTCCGCGCCTCGATCGCAGACAGTTCAAGGAATTTCGCCGCGATGTGCAGTTTATCTTTCAGGACTGCGCCGCCTCGCTCGACCCCCGCTATACCGTTGCGCGCGCCGTTGCCGAGCCGCTTGACGCCCTGCCAGCCGGTCTCGATGCGAAGGCGCGTGAACAGGCGGTTTTTGAGATGCTTGAGCGCGTGGGCCTGACAGTTGACATCGCCGACCGCAAGACCGGCGAGCTGTCGGGCGGGCAGTGCCAGCGTGTCGCGATTGCACGCGCCCTGGTGGGAAGGCCTGCCGTGGTGGTGTGCGACGAACCCACGAGTGCCCTGGACGTCTCCGTGCAAGCCCAGGTGCTCAACCTTTTGCGCGAACTTCAGGACGACCTGGGGTGCTCATATCTCTTTATCAGCCATGATATGGGTGTTGTGGCATATATGGCCGACGATGTGGCGGTGCTGCACGAAGGCAGGCTGGTGGAGCAGGGCCCGGCGTCTCAGGTGCTTTCCGCGCCGACTGACGCCTATACGCAGGAGTTGCTGGCGGCGTCGCGCGGATAAGGCATGTTGCCTGCAATTTTGTTTGTATGGATGCACGCGGCGGGTGGTGACGCGCATCGCAAGGGTTTCTGCGGTTCTGTATGCGCATGAGTTTGTGTGGGCCTGGCGGCGTTGCGCGTGTCGCGCGGGTGGTCGCAGTCTCGCATGTGCAGGCGCCTGGGTGCGCCTGGCGATACTTGCAATTCATGGGGTAAAGAGGAGGAATTCGCATGGAACTGACGATCATCGGTCGAGCCGGGGGTGTGGGCCGTGTGGGCGAGGCTTGCTCGGGATATCTCGTGCAGGAGGGTCAGACGCGCGTTCTTCTTGACTGCGGGGCCGGGGTCGCCTCGTCGTTGCAGCGTGTCTGTGCGCTTGAAGAGCTTGACCATGTGGTCATCTCTCACTGGCATCCCGATCATGCAAGTGACGCCGGCGTGCTCGTGCACGGCCGCATTATCCAGCGGATTCTCGGTACCGCAACGAACACGTTGCACTTTTATGCGCCGGCAAGCACGCCTGATCTGGAACGCGTTGGCAAGGCGGACAACGGCTGTGCCAGCCATGCCATCGAGGCGGGAGGGCACCTTGTGATTGGCGACATCGACATCGACTTCATGCGTACGCGCCACCCTGTCGAGTGCCTTGCCATGCGCCTTGTGGGCAGGCGCACGGGCGACGTACTCGTGTACACGGCCGATGGCGCGTTGACGGAAGACCTTGTTGAATTCAGCCAGGGCGCTGACCTGCTGCTTGCCGAGTGCAGCCTCTATCCGCCCACCTCGGGCGAGGCTCCGGGCCACATGAACGCCGACGACGTGGCCGAGCTGGCACGCAGGGTCAATCCTGGCACGCTCGTGCTCACCCACCTGCCGTTTTACGGGCGCCGGGAGGACTTGCTCGAGTGTGTGCGCGCACGTTGGGGCGGTTGCGCTTACCTAGCCGGCGAGCTCGATTGCTACGGCGTCGGTGCGGCTGGCGAGGACGCCTGTGGTGAGGGTGCTTGCCATGGGGCCCTCGCGGCTAGCAAGGATGCTTGTGCGGGGGACGCTGGCAACGAGGTGTCCGCACACGCAGGGGAGAGAGGCTAGGCGATGCTGCACGCGTACTGGGGTGACGGCAAGGGCAAGACGTGCGCGGCGATGGGCCTTGCGATGCGTGCTGCGGCAGCCGGCTGGCGCGTTGTTGTCGTGCAGTTCTTAAAGGACGGCTCCTCTTCAGAGATTTCCCTGCTCAAAGGGCTGCCGGGCGTTGAGGCGGTGCTGAGTGACGGGGCGCTTGCCAAGTTCACGTTTCGGATGAGTGATGGGGAGAAGGCGGCTTCGCGCGCCCTGCACGACGACAATCTAAGGCATGCATTCGAGCTTGTGAGTACGCCCGCCGAGGGGACGGCAGCCTGTGAGGGTGGCTTGCTCGTGCTCGACGAGGCACTCGATGCCCTGCGTGCAGGCCTGCTCGACGAGAGCCTCGTGCGCTCCGTCATGGCTTGGGCGGCAGGCACCGATTACTGCGAGGTGGTTGTCACAGGGCATAGTCTGCCTGATTTTATGGCTGAGGCGGCCGATTACCTCACGCGCTTCTCTTGTGAACGCCACCCCTATCAGTGCGGCGTCGCGGCTCGTGAGGGCATCGAGTATTGATGCTGAGTCGCTGTGTGTGGCCAGGCGTACATGCATATCTTGCATGATGCGCGGCAGTTTTATGGGTAAAACGCGCTTCTGCGTACCAGGATGCGCCAGGCGGGCTATGCTGATGACGTATGTGTCGAAACCATGGTGTGAGGAGCTACCGTGTCGCAGCAAACGAATGTCGCCGATCTTCTGAAGAACATCGACATGGATGCGCTTGTGCGCATCATGAAGCCGAGCGCGACCCCGGATGGCGCGCGTCAGCTCATATTGCCCGTGTACAACACGCAGGTGAGCCTCAAGGCGTTCCCCGGCTCAAAGCACCTCACCGACACCCAGCTCGACGAGGCGCTCATCGCCGCCCGTGACTTGGCCATTGAGTTTGAGATGAATCTTTCCCGCACCCGCGCCGATTCGGAAGTGACGCGTCTCAATAACGCGCACGGCGAGTGGGTGGAGCTTTCCGAGCGCACCTACGACCTTATCGAGAAGTCGCGTTCCTATTGCGAGGAGTCGGGCGGCGTCTTTGACGTCACCATGGGTTCCGTCACGCCCCTGTGGGATTTCCACAACGCCGTCGTGCCGAGCCGCGAGGCGCTCGACGAGGCCCTCAAGCATGTGGGCTGGAAGATGATTGAGTGCGACCCGCAGCGCCGCGCCGTGCGTCTGGCCGACCCCGCCGCGCGCATCGATCTGGGCGGCATCGCCAAGGGCTACATCGCCGACGCCCTCGCCGGCGAGCTGGTGGCCCACGGCTGCGACTGCGCCTTCGTGAACCTGGGCGGAAACGTGCTCACCGTGGGCTCGCGTCCCGACGGCACGCCTTGGCGCATCGGCGTGCGCGACCCCAAGGCCCCCTCGAAGATGCGCGCCGTGCTGCCCGTAGTGGGAAAGTCCATCGTGACGAGCGGCCTGTACGAGCGCAACTTCACCAAGGACGGCGTGTTCTACCACCATATCTTGAACCCCGAGGACGGCATGCCCGTCAAGACCGACGTGGGAGGCGCCACCATCGTGAGCGACCTGTCGCTCGACGGTGACGGCTTCTCCACGACGCTCTTTGCCCTGGGCGTGGAGGGTGCGCTCGCATTCTTGGAAGAGCACCCCAACCTCGAGGGCATCATCATCGACAAGGACGACGCTGTGCATGTGACGAGCGGCCTTGCCAAGTCCATCCAGCTTGTGGACAACAAGTAGGGTTTAAGGCGGCTGTGCTAGACCTCGGGCAGGGTCTCGACGTAGGCGGCGAAATCTTCCATCGTGCCATGGGGCAGCGTGTCGAGCGGCACGCTGCCTTTTTCATGTTCGACGAGGCAGTCGGTCACGATATAGACGTCCATGCCCACGGCGCTGGCCATGCCGTCGTCGCGCGTGTCGTTGCCCACCATGAGGACCTCGTTGGCACGAAGACCGCAGACCTCAAGATTCTCCTGGTAGTAGCGGGGGTCAGGCTTGGCGAAACGGCTGTTCTCGTAAGAAGTCACGCGCTCGAAGAAGGAGGGGTCCACGCCCGTCCAGGCAAGGCGCTGCGCGGTGCACATCGCGGGGAAGACGGGGTTCGTCGCCAGTATGAGGCGGTAACCCTTCTCATGCAGGCGCGTCACAACCTTCGCCGCGAGGGGTGCCGACTGCGTTTTTTCCTCAAGCTTGCCGAACCAAGTCGTGTAGAACTCCTCGAACAGCTTTTCCCACGGGGCCGTCTGTCCGTAGGTTTTGCTCATGTAGTCGGGAAAACCCGCCCAAAAGCGCTCTTCGTTGGTGGTGTGGCCTTCGCTTCCGGCGAGCATGACTTCCAGGTTCTTCATGATGCCGTCGCATACTTGCTTGCCGTCGTAGCCCTTGGTCTGGAAGAACGCGCCCACCAGGTGCAGGTAGTGCTCGAGGAACTCCTTGAGGTCCATGGGAAGAAGCGTCCCGTCCAGGTCGAAGAAAATCGCCTTATACATGAATCCAGCCCTTTCAATGGCGTTTGAGTGATTGAGTCATCGCAGGTATCTTACAATGAAGGTTCGTATCTTCGTCGTCTTTGGGGTGTTCGGCACACATGTGGCTCAGACTTCGCATAAATGATGTGTGCGCCATCGTGAATACGTTGGGCACCCTGGTGAGCGGCATCGGCGCGGCCATGCTTGTGCCGCTTGTCGTGGCACTTGCTGCGGGGGAGTACCGGCCCGCCGCGAGCTTCTTGCTTTCCTTCGGGGCGACGTTTGCCCTCGGTAGCGCCATGCGCCTTGTGCGTCCCAAGACCCGCGGGCTGTCGCGCACGCAGGCGCTCGTCGTCACGGGTCTGGCGTGGGTTGCCGCGTCGCTTGTCAGTGCTCTGCCGTTTGTGGTGCAAGGCCTGTACGCCTCGCCCTTCGACGCCTTCTTCGACGCGGTGTCGTGCTATACGGGCACGGGCATGTCGCTCATCCAGCGTCTGTCGCACCTGCCGTACTCGTTTGGCGTGTGGCGCATGATCATGCTTGCCATTGGCGCCCAGGGTATCGTCATTATGGCCCTGGCGCTTGGAACCATCTCCAAGTTCTCCGGCGCTAGCATGCTGTTCGAGGCCGAGGGTCATCAGGACAAGCTCATGCCCGGCATGGCCGACACGTCCCGCTTCATTATCCTGTTCATGGGGTCGTTCATCGCCCTGGGAACGCTCGTTTGCAGCCTGATGTGCCTGGTTCTGTGCGGGATGCAGCCTTTGCGCGCCATCTACCATGGGTTTAGCCTGGCTGTTGCCGCCGCTGCTACGGGCGGCATCACCGTCATGGACGTGGGGGCCATCTACTACCACCAGCCCGCCATCTATGCCATGCTCATCTGCCTCATGCTTGCCGGCACGTTCAGCTTCGCCGTGTACCTGCGCATGTCGACCAAGGGCCCCCGCGAGCTTCTTCGCGATGTTGAGACGCGCATGATCCTGGCCTGGAGCTTCGTGGTGCTCACACTCCTTGCCGTGTCGTTTGCCCAAGACGACGCCTTTGGCGATTTGGGCACCTTCTTAGACAAGGGCGTCTTTAACGCGGTGTCGGCCCTGACGAGCACGGGCTTCTGCACCTTGTCGAGCGCCCAGCTCACCGGCGTGGCGAGCCGCGCGGTGCTCTTCTGCTTCATCTTGGGCATGGCCATGGGCGGTGCCACGTCCTCCACCGCCGGCGGCGTCAAGGCCATTCGCGTGGTCGTTGCCATCAAGACGTTCGTCAGCGAGGTCCGCCGCGTGCTCATGCCCTCGAGCGCCCGCGAAGTCATCCGGTACTATCACCTCGGCCAGCGCACGCTCACGAGCGAGCTGTCACGCAACGCCATGATCGTCTTCTTGCTGTTTATGCTTACCTACCTGGTGGGCGGCATGGCGGGTGTGCTTTTTGGAATCGACCCGCTTTCGGCGATGTTCGAGAGCGTCTCGTGCACCAACAACTGCGGCATCTCGGCTGGTGTGGTATCGCCCGACCTGCCGGCCGCGCTCAAGACGGTCTACCTGGTGCAGATGCTTGCCGGGCGTCTCGAGTTCGTGACGTTTCTGGCAACGCTCGCCAGCGTCGCCGTGTCGTGCGTGCGCGGCTTCCAAGACAGCCCCGTCGGAAGTGGCCTGCGCTCCCTTGTGCCCGAAAACGCCCGCCGTGCCTGGCGCGGCCTGCCCGCACGTCGAGGACCGAGGAGGTAGGCGCCGTGGCCCCCATTGACAACCCCCAAATCAAGAAGAGGCTCGACAAGCGTCAGCGCGCCTGGCGGGGCTTCTGCGACACCCTGAAGGTGTTTGCACGCGTGACGGTGTACGCCGTGGGGCTGACCGTCGCCTTCTACCTGGTGGCCCTCGCCCTGTTCCTGCTTGCGCCCTCGGTGGGCAAGGCCGACGAGGCGACCGGCTCGAAGGCTTCGCAGCCCGCGCAAATGCCCGTGTACGACGCGGCTCTGGGAGGCGGTAGCGGCATCTTGCCCACGGGCCTTTCCGAGGACGACGCGAGTTACGTGTCGATCTCGCGCCTGGAGTCGGGCGACGCTTCCTGCGACGACTCGCTCGTGTCGTTTCGCGGCGAAGTCGTCGGTGAGCCGGTGAACTCTTCGAGCAGCTCACACAAGTGGGTTCTCGTGCAGTCCAGCGGCGCCCGCACGAGTTCCATTGAGGTCCTCATGACCAACGAGCAGGTGGCACAGATCAAAAACTGGGGTAGCTACCAGGTAAAAGGCGCCACCGTTCGCGTGACGGGAATCTACCGTGTCGCTGATGCCAACAACACGGGCACACTCGATGTCACCGCATATGTCGTGCGCGTGGTCGACGAGGGCGGCCCGCTTGAGCCTGAGCCCGTCAACACCCACGTTGTGGTGGCTGGTGCCTCTCTGGTGGTGTTAGGGGGCATCCTCACTGGTGTCAACGTTTATCAAAGGAGAAGGTCCCGCTCATGAGCGCTAAGCCAAGCCGCAGCTCGCGCCGTCCTGCTAAGAAGGGTTGCCGCACGGGGGAGGTCCGTGCGGGCCGCATGGATGACGCCGCCTGCCCTGAGGGGCCCGATGAGGGCGGGATGCTCGACTTCGAGCCTTCCTTTGGGGACTTCACGGTCGAGGAGCGCGTAGAGAAGCAGTTCAGGGTGTTCGTTGAAGAGCGCGAGCAAGCGGGCGAGGAGCTTGCCGGGCCGCGTCTGGGCCGTGTCATCCGCCTTGACAGGGGCTACCCCCTTGTGGAGACGGCCGAGGGGCCCTGCCGTGCCGAGCATGCGATATCGCTCGTAAAGGATCGTTTTCGCGACTTTCGCGCTGCTGTGGGTGACTGGGTTGTGCTCGACACGCCGGAGGGGCACGACAAGGCGGTCATCGAGACGGTTCTTGCCCGCGCTACCGAGCTCTCCCGCTGGGATGGCGGCACCTGGGGCGCCCGTCAGGTGCTTGCCGCAAACGTCGATACCATGCTCGTGGCTCAGCCGCTTTCCAAGCGCGACCTGGTGTGCGACCGCCTCGTGCGTTCGGTGGTGCTTGCGCGTCAGGGAGGCATTGCACCGTGCGTGCTGCTGACAAAGGCCGACCGCTGCGGCGGGGAGGAGCGCCTCGGTGCCATCATGGCGCAGGTGCGCGCCGCCGTGGGACAGGGCGTGCCCGTTGTGGCGCTCAGCGTGCCGGAAGGGCGCGGCGTCGAAGAGGTGCGCCGGCTCATCGAGCCCGGACATTGCGCCATCTTGCTCGGTGAGAGCGGTGCCGGCAAGTCGACGCTCGTCAACGCCCTGGTAGGAGCCGAGGTTCTTGGTGTGGGCGAGGTACGTGGCCGCGACGACCAGGGCAGGCATACCACTGTGGCCCGCCGTATGGTGAAGGTGCCCGACGCCGGTGTGCTTGTGGACGCCCCGGGCTTGCGGTCGCTTCCGCTGCTCGACGAGGAGGTCGGTCTTGCGCGTACGTTCCCCGAGATCGACGAGCTGGTGGGAGGCTGCCGTTTCCGTGACTGCACGCACGGCAGCGAGCCTGGGTGCGCCGTGCAGGAAGGTGTGCGAGAGGGCGCGGTGGACCCCGAAAGGCTCGAGGAGTACCGCATGCTCGTCTCCGAGATGCTCAACAACCGCCGCGGCCTTGACCCGGCTGCCAAGGCGTCGCTCACCAAGTAGAGAAGGACGCATGGAGCGGTCTGGCGATATATGAGTGAGTTATTTATCACACTGGTGTGACAAATAGGCTTAATAACGCCATGTAGCAGGCACGTTATGTCTGTGTGACATACAGGTGCAAATCCATAGACCTCACATGCGGCTTTGGCCACGGGTCTTTCATACTGTGAGGCACCCCCTCAATCCACGTCAATCGACCCCGGTTTCGCGTCGGGGCCTAGGGGAGAGGGGTGCCTATGTCTGCCAAAGTGCGCACGATTGCAGCCGTTGTTCTCGCCGTTTTGGCGGCGGTGTGCATGCTCGCGTACGCGGCGGGCGTGCGTGGCCAGGCGTCGGGCGAGCGTGAGAAGGCACTTGAGCGCTATGGAGGGGAGACCGCCCTGGTCTGCGTCGCATCGCGACCCATTGCCGCAGGTGAGACGTTCAGCGAGCGCAACGTGGAGGTCCTTGAGTGGCTTGTCGACCTTCTGCCCGAGGGGGCTTTGGCAGATCCCGACGAAGTCATCGGTAAGACCGCCGCATGCGCTATCGCGCAGAACACGCCTTTGTCCCGTGTGCTTGTGGAATCGGCAACGGAGCCGATCAACGTGCCAGAGGGCCTCGTGGCGCTCTCGGTGCCCTGCACGGCTGACGCGGCGGTGGGAGGCACGCTTGCGGCGGGGTCGATCGTCGACGTCTATGTGGTGGGTGACGGTTCGGCTCGCCCTGTGGCGCAGGAGGTGCAGGTCCTCAAGACAAACGTTGCTTCGGGCCTGGGCAGCCTGGCGTGGGCTGTGCTGGCCGTTGCGCCCGATCAGGTTGAGTCGCTCGTTGCGGCATGCGCGGTACAGAAGGTCTACCTCACGCTTCCTTCCGAAGAAGAGTTGACGCAGCGCGGTGAGGGACGGGTGAGCCGAGCGGAGCAGGCCGTGGCCGACGGGCTCGTGCAAGCCTATGGCACCCCTGAGGATGCCGTGCAGACGGCGTCTGCGAGCGACGCGGTACCTGCGAGTTCGGCTGCGGCCGACGATGGAGTGCAAGCGGGTGCGGGGATGGCCGGCGATGCGGCGGATGCGCCTGTGGCCACGGTCGAGGGGGAGTGACCCCATGGCAGGGCAGGCGTGCGCGCGCTGGCTCGTGTGTTCGGGCGCGCTTGAGTTTGCGGGGCTTGCATCGGCGCTTGTGCTTGGGGCATGCGCAACATCTATCCAGTGGGCGCCGACATCCCATGATATACGCGATATCCTGCAGTTTTCCTCACACGACCAGAATCTGGGCGTGCTTGTGGCCGCTGGCATGGTAGGGGAGGATCCCTGCGAGGCGGCATGCGCCTTGGCTGGGCTGCATGAGGGTCGCACGGTGCTGTGTGTCGGCGGGGCAGCAGGGTATGCACAAGCGTGTGCTGCGCGTGGGGTGACTGCGACGGTTGAGCCGCAAGGGCTCGTGCGGCTGCTTGTTGCCCTGCATGCCGAGGACTTGCGTGCTTGTGCGGAGCAGCGCGGGACCGATCAGGTTGCGACGTCCGAGCCTCAGGCGAGGGCGCAGAACACCCTGGATCACGCTGCCCCGCGACAGGTGCGCAGCCAGGGCGGCGTGCCGTCGCATGATTGCGAGGGGCGGCTCCATACGCCAAGCGACACCGACATTATCAACGCCATCAGGGAACCCATCGTGCTTGCCCCGGTCGTGCATCTCTCACAGGACATCGAGTGTCTCGTTGCGGGTATGGACGACCCTGTGCCTACGGTGTGTGTCGCTTCGGCGCGCGGCGGCGTCGGCAAGAGCGCGATTGCCGTGATGGCGGCCCTTGCGCTTGCGCACAGAGGCCTCAATGTCTCGCTCATCGACCTTGATTTTCAATTCGGCACCTGCCTGGGGTATCTCGGCAGCGGCGAGACCGACGGCCTCATCGATTCAGGATGCACAGATAAGACCGTGTCGGTCGACGCCCGCACGCTTGCCCGGTGTCGCTGTACGCCGTGTCGGGGTCTTGCGGCATATGAGTTCTGCCGCATGCCCGAACAGGCGGAGCTTCTGTTCGGGGTCTCAGCGCAGCTGGTGCGGGCGGCGCGGACGGGCAGCGACGTGGCTGTGGTGGATTTGCCCGCGGGTGTCAACGAGACGGTGGCTCAGGCGATCGAGCTTTCAGACCGATGCCTGTTCGTGGCGGATCAAGGGGCTCTGTCGCTGGAGTCGGTCAGTGCCCAGCAGGCGCTCTGCGCCCGTTTGGGGATTCCGCGCACCAAGCTCATCACTGTGATGAACCGTTGTGACCCACGCCACCGTGACGAGGGGTTTCTCCAACGGGCAACCTTTGAGACGCAGGCCCCGCAGGTGGTGCGCGTGCTCGACGGCGGTGCCGATGTGACGCAGATGCTCTCCATCGGCCATGCTGCCGACCTCATCAGGATACAGAACAAGTTTGCTCTGTCGGTGGACGCGCTCATGGCACAGGTCTGCTCCGGCCTTGGGATTCAAGGTTTCGAGGGAGCCCAAGAGGGGTGGGCCCCACCTGAGACGGGTGCGGTGCCGGGCAAGGCGCGCAGGCGCAAGGGTAAGGTCGCCGAACAGGAGGCGCCATGTCCGTTCTAGAACGCGTGAGACAAAACGAAGGTGTGGCCGGCCCCACGTCTCAACACATGCGTCGACTTCGCGCCCAGCTCAAAGAGGGCCTTGTCGATCACTTGGGCTATCGCGAGCTTGCTCGCATAGCGGAGGGTCCCGACGTTCAAAAGGCACGTGCCGAGCTCGCCATTGCGCTTACGGCCGTTATGAACGAAGGCGGCTTTGAGTCGCTGGGGGCTTCGGAGCGCGACGTTCTTGCGCGAGAGACCTGCGACGACATTGTCGGCCTGGGTCCGCTTGAGGCATATATGGGCGACGAGACCGTGAGCGAGGTTATCGTGAACGGGACGGAGTCGCTGTACTTTGAGCGCGCGGGCACCCTGCACAGGGCGCAGCGTGTCTTCGACACCGATGAGCAGATTCGCGCCGCCATCGATCGTATCATCGCCCCCTTAGGTCGCAGACTTGACGAGCAGAGTCCCATCGTGAACGCGCGCCTCAAAAACGGATATCGCGTCAATGCCGTGATTCCCCCCGTGGCGGTGGACGGCCCCTTGCTTACCATCCGCAAGTTCATGAGCGGCATCACCACATTGGACGAAATGGTGGGCCTGAAGTCGCTTCCTGCCTGGTATGCGGGCCTTTTGGGAGCGGCGGTGCGCACTCGGCAGGACATCGCTGTGGTGGGGGGAACCGGATCGGGCAAGACGACGTTGCTCAACGCTCTGTCGCGCCAAATCGATCCGGGCGAGCGCATCGTGACCATCGAGGACTCTGCTGAGCTCAAGTTTGCTTCCGAGGCGCACGTCGCCCGCCTTGAGGCCCGTGACGCCTCCATCGAGGGCACAGGTGAGGTCACCATTCGCATGCTCGTCATCAATGCGTTGCGTATGCGGCCCGATCGCATCGTGGTGGGAGAGGTACGCGGCGGTGAGGCGGTTGACATGCTGCAGGCCATGAACACAGGGCACGACGGATCGCTCACCACGTTGCATGCAGGTTCGGCGCGCGAGGCGGTCCTGCGCCTGGTCATGATGGCGCGCTTCGGCATCGATCTGCCCGCCGACATCTTGGAAGGCCAGGTGGCGACGGCGCTCGACCTCATTGTTATGACTCACCGCCTGCCGGGCGGTGAGCGCAGGGTCGGGGGTCTCACGTGCGTAAATCTCTCTGACGATGGGCGGGTTGGCCTGCGCGAATGCGTGCGTTACGATGACGTGTCCGATACCTGGGAGATGGTGGAGGAGCCGCCATTCGTGTCCGAAGGCGTGCGCACGGGCGTGATATCGAGACGGGAGGCCGACGCATGGCTGCCGTCTTAGCGGCGTGTTCCGCTGTGTGCGCCGCATTTGCGACGGGTCTGCTTGTGGACGCGGTAGGCCGCCTGCGCCCTGGGAGGGTCTCGGTCAAGCGTGACCTGCGGGTGGCCCAGCGACTTCTTGCTGTGGCCGAGCTGCTGGGTCATGGAAGGGCGGGCCGTGCCGTTTTTGGGTTGCCGGGTGCCGCGACCCTGGCCGAAAAACTGCGAGGGCTGCTTGCGGCGCATGGCATTGCAGCCACGCCACAGGGGACACTTGCGGTGCTGTGCATGGCCTCTCTTGCTGCTTGCCTGACGGGTGTGCTCGTGAGCACCTCGCTTCTGGGCGGGGCAGTGGGCCTGGCGGCGATTGGCGCACTTGTGAGTGCCGCGCTGGGGTCGCAGACGCGCAAGGATCGAAACGAGCTTGCCGCCCAGATGCCTGATGCTTTGAGGTCGCTTTCAGGGGCACTTGGAGCGGGCAAGTCGCTTTCCCAGGCGATAGAGCACGTGGGTCGCACCCTAGGCGAGCCCATGGGGCCGCAGTTCCTTCAGGCGTCGTTTGAGATTGCCTCCGGTCGTAGCGTCGAAGAGGCGGTCGAGGGGTTGTGCCAGCGCATCGATGCACCGGGCATCGCGCTGCTCGGCACGGCCCTGCAGATATCCCAGCGCACGGGCTCTTCGCTCAACGACCTCTTCGCCCAAACGGCCCAGATGGCCTCGGACAGCGTGGCGCTGCGCCGCGAGCTCGAGGTCAAGACCTCTCAGGTGCGCCTGTCGGCGAAGGTCGTCGCAGCCATGCCCGTCGTGCTCTGCGGGGCCCTCACGTTGCTGTCGAGTGACTATCGGGCGGGACTGAGTCTGCAGGCAGGAAAGACATGCCTGGTAGTGGCTGCGCTTCTCGATTTGTCTGCGTTGCTTTTGGTGAGGCGCGTCATGTCGAGGAGTCTCAAGTGAGCGCGCTCATGTGGCTGGGCGCGGCGCTTGCCTGTTTGTCGGCGGCCCTTGCGGTGTGGACGGTGACCTCGTCTGCGGGTCTTTCGCTGGTGCGCGGCCTGTTCGGACGGCTTCGCGTGCGTATAGAGGGCCTTGGGCGTGGCGGGGTTGCGTCCAAAGGGCCTCCAGGGGTGACAGGCCCGCTGGGAAAACTCCTCTCTGGCTTGGGCAAGGCAATCCGCTTTGACATGAGACGGGGAGGGGAGGCGCGTGCAAGGGCGGGCGACAGAAGCCGCTGTCTCGATGAGCTGCCCGAACTTATCGACGTCGTAGCCTTGGGCATGTCGGCCGGCATTTCGTTCGACGCCGCCTTGGGCATCTATTGCGACAAGTACGACACGATGTTGGCAGACGAGCTGTCTGATGCGATGCGGTCATGGGAGCTGAGCCTCACGACGCGCTCTGAGGCGCTTCGCGTATTGGCGAGTCGCCTGGACGTCCCTGCCTTCACAACCTTTGTGGACACGGCGACCGAGTCGCTGGCATTCGGCGCGCCTCTCACGAAGGCTTTGGGAGAACAAGCCCAGGCAGTGCGCCGTGCCCGGCGCGCCGATGTGCAGGAACGCATCGAGAAGGCGCCCATCAAGATGCTCGTCCCCACGGGGACGCTCATCCTCCCGGCGATGCTGCTGGCGGTTTTGGGGCCGCTTCTCGCATCGCTTTCCGAGCTTACGGGATGAGGCCTCGGTATTGATAAACCAAGCGGCGCTGTGTGCGCCGGAAAGGAGCGTGCGTCATGTTGAAGAAGAATGAGCGGATGGGTGCGATGTGCCAGGCTCCGACGCAGGGCGGGGCGGCCGTTTTGGCACGGGTGCACGTCACAGCCCTGCGGGCTGGGGCTGCTGCGCGGCGGGGTATGCGCACGTTGCGCGATGAGGAGCGTGGTCAGGGAACCACGGAGTACGCCATCCTCGTGGGAGTGCTTGTCGTTATCGCGATTGTGGCCATCGTCGCGTTCAGGGGTCGTATCCAGAGCCTGTGGGACTCCATCGCAAGCGCCATCAACGGCTTGTAATGCCCGTGTTTGCCCATCGGGAGCAGGGAAAAGGACCTTCTTCGGGTGGGGGCCAGTTGCATAAGGCGGCTGTAGTCGGCGTCGTTCTTGTCGTCGGTGCGGTGATTCTTGCTGCTGTCGGCGTGCTCTTTCCTCGACCCGTCGGTGATTCGACGGCGCTCCCCGCTCAGGGTATCGAGGGACAGGCAGTGGGGCAGGTGGATGAGTGGCCGATTGCTGTGATTCCTGCAGGGCCCCTCCCCACGGTGTTCTCTTTTTGCGCTGACGTCGAGGTCGGACCTGCTTCCTATGCCAGGAGCCCCCTGGGCGTACGGGCGAGCTGGGAGGTGGCGCTCGGGTTGCCCGATGTGGCTTCCCAAGTGCTCCAGACATATGAGGGGCAAAGCAACGTCGATCTCCACTACGGTGGCTACCTGGACTTTCTTGGAAACGTTTGGGCTTGTGCCGCGTCTTGCCCGTCATGGGTCGAAGTTGTCGTCGTGCAGGACCAAGGCGGGGAGGAGGCCTATGTTGGGTCGCATTCGCAAAATGGGCCGTGCCTTGTCAGTGTCATGCGGCTGGGTCAGGAAGCGATTGAAGACGCCGAGGGCCAGGCTTGAAAGGAGGGCGCGCGATGAGACGGGCCAGTCGACGGTGGAGTATCTGGCGGTCCTTGTCGGCATCGCCGCCGTGGTCGTGGGGCTTGCGAGCCTTCTTGCGGCTGCCAAGCGGGGCGTGTTCGGCAGGCTTGCTTCGCAGGCTCTCTCCCATGTCACGGGCGGCTCCGACCCCATCGCCGCACTCAGCGAGATCTTTCTGTTCTGAGGACTCGGGTCAGGCCAGCGTGGAGGCGGCTCTTCTCCTTCCCGTGCTCATGGTATGCCTGGCGCTTCTCGTGCAGCCGATGTGCCTTCTATACACGCGATGTGTCATGCAGTCGGCCGCCGCTGAGGGGTGCCGTCTTCTTGCCACGGCGACGGGCGACACCGATGACGCTGCCTGCGAGCAGTATGTCCGCCGGCGTTTGTCGGCTGTGCCGCAGACGGACGTCTTTCTTGCAGGAGATTGGCAGGTGGAGCTTCAAGGCAACGCTGAGAGCGACGAGGTGGGCGTGCAGATTGTGGGACATGCCCGGCCCCTGCCGCTCGTAGGGGTCGCGGCTGCCCTGTTGGGGCCTGTCGACCAAGCGGGAAACGTCGAGCTCAAAGTCAGTGTCACTCGTTGTGCTCGACCCGGCTGGGTGGAAGGGGGATACAGTGATTGGACGTCGATATGGGGTAGCGCATAGGGCGGCCAGGCGACCCCGTGAGGCAGGCATCGGCTTTTTCTGCGACGAGCAGGGGTCCACGACGGTTGCTTCCGCCGTTGCAATTCTTGTGTCGCTCGCGCTCGTCTTTTCCCTGGCAAACGTCCAGTGGGCCTCATCGCGTGCGGCCGACGTCCAAGTGGTTGCCGATGCCGGGGCGCTTGCCGGGGCCAACGTCGTCGCGGCGTACGTCACCATCGCCCAGATACTCGACGCGCTTGTGCTGAGCATGGGCCTTATCGGGCTGCTCACCATGGCGGTCGGTCTCGTGTTGTCCGCCATTCCCGTGGTCGATGCGGCGGGGCCGCCCGTGCTCAGTGCCGCCTCAAACGTCTTTTCTGCCCGCAGTAAGCTCTCTCGGTCCTGTGCGGCCGGCCTGCAGAAGCTTGAAAGCGTCGTCCCCTATGCGGTGTTTGCCAATTCTGCAGCTGTTATCAGGACAAATGCGTCTTCCGAGGGTTCCTATGTCGGCTTTGCGCTGCCCTATCCTGTGCAGGGTTCAAGCGATTTCGGCAATCTTGAGTCCGACGATGCCCAGGCAAGCGCCGAGGAGCTCGAGAAGTCCGGCGAGCGGGTCGACGAGCTTTCCAAGCAAGCGGCGCAAGACGAGCAAGATGCCGCCGACGCGCTCGAGCGTGCGTGGATGGCGGACTGCGGGGGAGCAGTGAGCATGCGGGAGCGCGCCTCGACTCTGGCGGGCCTTGCCGGCTCGCAGAACCCCACTTATCCTTCCGCCGCCGGCTGGGACTTCGGCGTTGCCATACGCCGCGCCAGCGCCTACTACGCCCAGCGCGCGGCCATTGAGGCCCCCGAGTCCGCAAGCGTCGAGGAACGCGCCCGCTCCCAGGCCCGTCGCGTTTTCTATGCGTATGCTTACGAGCAGGTTTCTTCGTCCACTTTTGTGCACAATGCCGACGGCAGCGTCGTGTGTGACCTGCATGCCCTGCCCCGCAACACGGCAGAGATGCGCGCCACAAGCCTGTACACCCAAGCCGTATGGCCGCTGAGCCGCGAGGGCTCGACGACCCGCATACATGCGTTTGCGGGATGTCCCGGGGCTTCGGGATCTTCGAGCGGCACAGGTAGCCTGGCCCAGCTCGAAGCGGGCTCTTTCGTCGTGTGCCCCGTCTGCTCCTTCAGTGCCTCGACGCTCGGTCGGGTTCCTGCCGCTTCGACTTCCATCGACAACGGATTCGAGTATTACTGGAAGATTGTTGTCGATGAATCGCAAGCCTATCAGGCTGCGAAGGAGGCGGCCAACGAGAAGTTCGAGCTTGCCCGCCAAGAAGGGGAGAGGTCCTCCGAGCTTTTTCGGGATGCGCTTACACAGGTCGCGGCCACGCGCGTCACGCTCAATCCGCCCGGCGCCAAAGGGTGCGTGTGCGTCTGCGTCGATCCCACTTCCCATGCAAGCCCAGCATCTCTGCTTGCCCTTTTCGACGAAGGCGTCGAGATTCCTTCCCGCGCCGCCTTGTCGGCAGCAGTTCTTGTCCCCGACAAGGCCCAGAGTGGCAACAACATCCTAGCGAATTTCTTCGACGCGCTCGTAGCTGAGGGCGGCGCTGGCTCGGGGGTCTCGGGAGTGCTCGACTCGGTGCTCACGGTGTGGGGCAATGTGCTTGTGGCATACGGCAACGGCTATGACGCCTTGTCTGGTGCGATGAAGACGTCGTTCCAGACGCTCTCGTCATGGGGGATGGGCGGCATCTCGTCGTGGCTCAAGGACGCCCTCACCGACGCCGTCGACCTTTTGGCGATAAAGCCTGCGGACATGTCGGCCAAGAAGCCGGTGCTTACCAACAGCTCCAACATTCTGAGCGAGGCGGGCGGTGCCTGGTACAGCGCAATTCGCTCGATCGTATCGTCCATGAGCGGCCAGTCGGGTCCGGTGGGGTTGCTTTCGGAGCTTACCGGCGGCGCCATCTCATATGACGGCCAGGGCAGCATCACGCTCGGACAGCTTGAGATTCCAGGAACGGGCAACGTGCGCGACCTCACTATCGACTTGTCATGGTTGGCGGGTGCCGCATGAGAGCCGCGAGGGTCTTCTCAGATGAGAGCGGGCAGATGGTGGTGGAGATGGCTGTCGTTGCGCCCGTTATGATCGTCGTGGCCATCATTGCGGTGAACCTCATGTGGTTCATGGAGGCATGTGCACGGTTTGACCGCTTGGCCCCTGACATTGTGGTGGCGCTTGCGGTATCGCCGGCAGGAGGGGAGGGCGGCACTCAAGAGCATGCCGTGACGCAGGCGCTGCAAGAGGCGATGTCTGACCTGCGAGGTGTGAGCGTTACGGTCGTCTCCCGTAGCCTGTGGGACGATGTGTCCAGTGGGGCGGGGTTCACCATGGCGCCCCACCTCACGCGTTACGAGTGCACGATGCGTTATGAACCCTGGCCTTCGGCCTTCACCGTTGCCGGCGTCGAGGCTGGCATTCCCACCCAGCTTACGCACACAAAGTCACTGACTGTCGACCGCTACCGCTCGGGCGTCTTGTTTTGACGCAGCGCGTGGAGCCGTCGCAACGATTTGCGAGGATGACGATGTTCCCATTTGCCCAGACGTCCGCAACCGATCTTGTTGTAGTCGACCTTCCCGACGGTCGCGCTGTGCCGTGCCTGTATGCTCGCTCGTTTTGGGCGCGACTCAAAGGCCTGCTCGGCAGCGGTCGCGACTGCCTTGGGGGCGGCGTGATCTGTCTTGACCCATGTACCTCGATACACACCTTCGGCATGGCCTACCCCATAGATGTTGCCTTCCTGGACGAATGCGGCATCGTTGTTGCGTCGCTCCGAAGGTTGGCGCCGTGCCGCGTGCTTCGTAGCCCCCAAGCGGCGTGCGTGCTGGAGCGCCCCAGTGACGGTTCCCCATGGCTTGCCGTGGGCGAGACGGTGCGACTGCGCATCTGAGCCTTTCGGTCATGTACACAAGTTGAACACAACTTGAAATCTTTTCAAAATTGTTCTTGACGCCACCCTATAAACGGACGTATAGTTATCCCTGCACTTGCGGCCAGTTAGCTCAGTTGGTAGAGCAGAGGACTGAAAATCCTCGTGTCTGGGGTTCGAATCCCTAACTGGCCACCATGCAAACAACGAGGTCGGACGGGTAAAGCCGTTCGGCCTTTTTGCGTTTATGGCTTCATTGAGTTGACCGTCGTGTCGAAAGTGGCCCTGGGGCAAATCGGAGATTTCCAGCGGGTCTTTGCTGCATGCTTTGGGCAGGGATGTTGCGCTTGCGCATTCATGGCTACGCGCCAAAACGAAAGCAGGCCGGCCACCTCTTCTTTGGGCGACCGGCCTGCAATCAATCTTGGAATGGTGCCCGAGGTGAGACTCGAACTCACACGTCTTGCGACAAAGGTTTTTGAGACCTCCGCGTCTGCCATTCCGCCACTCGGGCTTGGTGGCAAAGGATACCACAACGCTGGCCTCGTTGATGAAGCCAAGATGAAGAAATTTAGGCTCTCAACACGAACGAAACGCATGTACCGTAGTCTTTTGTCGTCAGTCTCACGTCATGAAAGGCATCCCATGGAAAAGAAGCCCTTTGCGACCCTTGCACAGGTCAAGGAGATCGCCGCAGACATCCCCACGCCGTTCCACCTTTACGACGAAGCCGGCATTCGCGAGCGCGCCCGTGCCGTCAACGCCGCCTTTGCCTGGAATCCCGGGTTCAAGGAGCACTTTGCGGTAAAGGCAACGCCCAACCCCACGCTGCTGCGCATCCTGCACGAGGAGGGCTGCGGTGTGGACTGTTCCAGCTACACCGAGCTTCTGCTTTCCCAAGCCTGCGGCTTTGAGGGCCACGAGATCATGTTCTCCTCCAACGAGACTCCCGCACTCGACATGTACGAGGCGGCAAAGCTCGGTGCCCTCATCAACCTCGACGACGTCACTATGGTGGACTTCCTCGAGCAGGTGGCCGAAGTGCCCGAGACCGTCTTCTGCCGTTACAACCCCGGTGGTGTCTACGAGCTGGGCAACGACATCATGGACAACCCGGGTGACTCCAAGTACGGCATGGGCGAGGCCGATATGATCGAGGCCTTCCGTCGCCTGAAGGCCATGGGTGCCAAGAACTTCGGCATTCACGCGTTCCTCGCCTCCAACACCGTGACCAA
>JAHZHK010000001.1:61870-73766 GCA_019420325.1 Coriobacteriaceae bacterium
CGCCTATTACCCTGCGCTTGCCGCCGAGCTCTTCGAGCTTGCCGTGCGCGTGGCGAAGGCTGCCGACGTGCACATTGGCTACGTCAACCTGTCGGGTGGCGTGGGTGTTGACTATCGCCCCGAGCAGCCTTGCAATGACATCGCCGTTATCGGCGAGGGCGTCCATGAGGCCTACGACCGCATCCTGGTGCCTGCGGGCATGGGCGACGTCGCCATTCTCACCGAGATGGGCCGTTTCATGCTCGCACCCTTCGGCGCCCTCATCACCCAGGCCATCCATGAGAAGCATATCTACAAGGAATATATCGGCGTGGATGCCTGCGCTGCCAACCTCATGCGTCCTGCCATCTACGGCGCTTATCACCATGTGAGCGTGCTTGGCAAGGAGGACGCACCCTGCGACCATGTCTACGACGTGGTAGGTGGCCTGTGCGAGAACTGTGACAAGTTCGCCGTTGACCGCGCGCTTCCCAAGATCGACATGGGCGACTACCTCTTCATCCACACCGCAGGCGCCCACGGCCATGCCATGGGCTACAACTACAACGGCAAGCTTCGCTCGGCGGAGGTCCTTCTGTGCGAGGACGGCTCCCACAAGCTCATCCGCCGTGCCGAGATCCCGGCCGACTACTTTGCGACGCTGGGCTTTGAGGGTGCCGAGCTCTCGCCCGTTACGAGCAAGCCGATCTTTGAGACCTTGGAGCAGCTTGATGCCCAGGCTGAGGCCGATTTTGCCGCAAGCCCCGCTGCCCAGTGGGTGCCTGGCAAGTAAGGGCTGCCCCGTCACTCCACCGGCGCCAACGTGTGGCCCCCTTACGGGAGGTCGTCCGGGTGGTGTGCGACTTCCCGGTCGCTCCACCGGTGCCAACACGGGTGCCTCACGCGGTGCCCATGTGGGTAGTTTGTCGAGATGCAATGCGTTTGAGCGAGCGCCCTTGCACTGATGCAAAAAGGCGCGTAGTATACACCAGGCTTTGTCGTCCCTGACAAAGTTGCAAGCGGGCAATGAGCCCCACCTTGCGGCGCCGTAAAGGTTGCTGTCTGGTTGAACATGATAATCTCAGCCATTTCGGTTGTTGCTATCGTATTCTCCCGGGCGTCTTCCAGAAGGCACCCGGGATTTTTTTGTTCAGTCCTCCCGCACTGCGGGATTCGAAGGAGGTGTTTCGCATAGCTAAGTCCGATGAGCCTCGCATCAACGAAGAGATCCGTTGTGCGACGTGCCGTTTGATCGGCGTTGACGGAAGTCAGCTCGGTATCTTTGCTATTCGCGATGCCCAGCGCGTGGCAGATGACCAGGGCCTCGACCTTGTCGAGATTTCCCCCAACTCTGAACCGCCTGTGTGCCGTGTCATGAACTACGGCAAGTACAAGTACGAGCAGGAGATCAAGGCCAAGGCCGCCCGTAAGAACCAGGCCAAGGTTGACGTCAAAGAGATGAAGTTCCGCCCGAAGATCGACACGGGCGACTACGAGACCAAGAAGCGCCACGTCGAGCGCTTCCTTGCAGGCGGTGCCAAGGTCAAGATCACGATCATGTTCCGCGGTCGTGAGATGGCTCACCCCGAGATTGGCCTCAACATGCTCGAGAAGCTTGCTGAGGACCTAAAGGACGTGTGCACGGTGGAGGTTCCCCCGAAGCTTGAGGGCCGCAACATGCACATGATGGTGGCACCCCTTCGCCCCAGCACCAAGCCTGCTGCAAAGCCCGCCGAGCAGGAGCAGTAATTCCCATTGGTACCAACCTGGACGCGCCGTGTCCGGGTACGAGAATATAAGGAGAACTTCAATGCCTAAGATGAAGACCGACAAGACGGTCGCCAAGCGCTTCCGTAAGACTGGCACCGGCAAGCTCATGCACGTGCAGCGCAACAAGCGCCACATCCTGACCAAGAAGACTGCCAAGCGTAAGCGTCAGTTGCGCGGCCAGGTCGCTCTGGACAAGACCGAGAAGTGCAAGTACGTCAAGTCGGTTCTCGATCACTAAGGCCGATTCTTTCCTTATCGTTCCCTCGTCACAAGGAGTGACTAACTATGGCTCGCATTAAGCGTTCTCTCAATGCTAAGAAGAAGCGTCGTCGCACTCTTAAAATGGCCAAGGGCTACTTCGGTGCCCGTTCGCGCTGCTACCGTAAGGCTAAGGAGCAGGTACGTCACTCCCTGATGTACCAGTACCGCGATCGTCGTACGAAGAAGCGCGAGATCCGCAAGCTCTGGATCGCCCGTATCAACGCTGGCTGCCGCATCAATGGCATCAGCTACTCCCAGTTCATGCACGGCCTGAAGCTGGCCGGCATCGAGCTCGACCGCAAGGTCCTTTCTCAGATGGCCATCGAGGACGCTGCCTCCTTCGCCGATCTGTGCACCATTGCCAAGAACGCCGTTGCTGAGGCTCGCGCCGCTCTGGCCCAGAACGCCTAAGTTTTCTTGCGTTCAAGGTTTTCTTGAATCATGAAGGGGTCGTCTTCCGAAAGGAGGGCGGCCCCTTTTGCATGCAGAGGAGTGCCTGCATGAGCGTCCGGCCCCTGCATGTGTGGCCATTTCCTGTGTGGTCACGTATGCCAGACGCAAGGCCTACGGCGTTTTGTTGGGACGCTAACCTCTGCAAACAGTTTTAGTAGGCACAAACGGCCTTTGCGCCCCGTTGCCCGTCGTTGAACGGGTCGCACCCTCAGACGATGAGTGTGGTGCTGGTACATGCAGACGACTGCGCTGCCGGTGCATACAAAAACGCCCCATGTTGCATCTCGTGCACATGGGGCGTCGTGTGTATGGTGGAGCGTGCGACTTGCCCGCTTGTCAATCTACTTGCTTGCGCTTTCCTCTTCTACCTGTTCGGCGCTTACGATCTCATCGGTATGCGTTTTGGGGTTGTAACGGTGCAGCAGCACGGGCTTAAAGAGGTGCAGCTTCCTAATGAAGACAGCCGAGACGCTTACAAGCAGGATGAACACGATAAAACGCAAGGGGAGCGCGACCTTGGTCATGACGATGGCGCCTGCTGCCAAAAGAATCGACCAGCCGTAGATCATGAGCGCGGCCTGCCTCTGGTCGAAGCCCTGCTTGATAAGCCTGTGCTGGATGTGGCCGGTGTCGGCCTGCGAAATGGCCGTATGGCCGCGACGACGACGCACGATGGCGGCGAACGTGTCGATGATGGGCACGCCGGCGATGACGAGCGGCACAATGAGGGTCGTAGCTGCCGCGACGCGGTTGACGCCCAGCAACGCGATGACGCCGAGCAAAAAACCCAGCATGTTCGAGCCACAGTCACCCATGAAGATCGATGCCGGGTTGAAGTTGTAGCGCAAAAAGCCCAGGCAGCAGCCAGCGAGGATGCAGGCAAGCACGGCAGCGTCAATCTGATGGGCCTCATAGGACAGGTAGAACATTGCGGCGCAGGATATGGCTGTGATGCCGGCTGCAAGGCCGTCGAGTCCGTCGATAAGGTTGATGACGTTGGTGAAGGCCACAAGGTAGACAACCGTGATGGGGTAGGCGAGCCATCCGATGGGAATGAGCTCGGCCGTGAAGGGGTTGGCGACATTGCCGATGACCAGGCCGGAGGCAGCGGCTACGCATGCAGCGAGAATCTGCCCCAACAGTTTCTGGCGAGGTTTGAGGTTGCGCACGTCGTCGATGGCACCCGTGAGGAAAACAATGACGACGGCAACGGTCAGCAGCTTGTAGTCGACGCCCTGCAGCTGCATATGCGGGACGAAAACGGTGGGCCACCCAAGCAGCTTGGTCCCCGCCACTTGCACCGCCACGGCAGCCACAAGTCCCAGGGCGATGCCGATGCCGCCCATACGGGGGATCGGGACCTTGTTGATGCGCCTCTCGTCGGGCTTGTCGATAGCACCCAGGTGCTGGGCGATGCACTTGGCCAGAGGGGTTGCCAGGAGCGTCGCAAGCAACGCCACAAGAAAGAGTAGGGGATAATGCTCGGTCGGGTTCACGCGCTTACCTCCCGGCCCTCGCCGCATCGCGGCGCATGCGGGCGAACAGCGCACCCGCTGCAGCCAAGAACAACGATCCTGCGATTCCGAAGGCGGCCATGCTTGCGAGGTCGGTGGGGTCGGCCGTCTGGGGGATGGTCAGCGTGGTGCCTGCGTCCCCCGTGCCCTGCTGCACGATTTTCCAGTTGGCAATCAGCGTACCCGTGAAGTTGCCCATGCCTTGCAGCACGATTGTGGCGTCGCCGATGTTCGTGTTGTTGGTGAAGCCTACGACCTGGTAATCCACGCCCACGACAAGCTCAGTGGTGACGCCGTCGACCTCGTAAGTGACGGACTTGGGCTGAGGAGACATTGCCTGCCCGGTGTAGGGCAGGTTCGGCATCGTGACGCTCGTGAGACTCATGTCTGCCGGTGCGATGTCAAACGTCGTCTTCAGCGAACCGGTACAGGCCCCGATGCCGGTTGCAGTTGTGGTTGCCGTGCCGACCTTCACGTTGTCGGAATAGCTCAGGGTGTAGTCGGTGCCCTCAGTGAGTGTCGCGCCGCCGACGGTGAGTGTGGCGCCTGTGGCCTGGATAGGTGAGCCGGTATAGGTCAGCGACGAGAAGCTGAGCGTGAGCTGGCCCTGGGAGATGTCCTTGGTGGTCGTGATGGCCTCAACGTCACCGGTACCCTGCGCATCGCCCGTACCCTCGGGCAGGGTGGCGGCATCCGGGCCAGCTGCCTCGGCGTTGCTGGCGTCTGCGGCGGAGTTGTCCTGGGTGCTCTCGTCAGCCGTTCCGGCTTCGCCTTGATCGGTCTCACCATCAGCACCGGTGCTGCTTGCGTCGGTGTCTTCGGCTTCCTGGCCGTCCCCGGAGCCTATCTCGCCCTCGCTGCCTTGGTCGCCTGCCTCGCCCGCGTCACCCTCGCCGTTCTGGCTATCCTCAGCTCCCTCTTCGTTTGTGCCATCAACGCCTGCCTGCCCATCCTGGGTGTCCGCTTGGCCCACGCTGCCCTCGGTGTCCTGGCTGCCTTCGCTGCCTGCCTCGCCGGTCTGGTCGTCCTGGGTGTTCGTTTCGCCCTCAGAACCTGCCGCATCCTCGCTCGGCTGTGCCTCCTGGGCCTCGGCCTCGGCGGCCGCTTGCTGTGCGGCCAGCTTGGCGGGGTCCACGACGTTGAGTTGGCGGGTGACTATGCCCGAGCACAGTTCGCTTTTGGAGTTCGCCTTCACCGTGAGCACGGCTATCGAGGTGCGCTCGTTGTAGTTGATGGTGGCGGTGTAGTTCACCGGGTCGATGACGGTGCCGTCGGGCGCCATGACGTTGAAGTTGGGCATCGTGACGGTGCCTTGGTCGTTGAGGTAGAAGTTGCCTTTGCCGTCCTCGCCGGTGATGCCCACGATGGTGCATGTGCCCAGGTCGTAGGCGGCAGTGGGGGCGCCCCCGTCGACAACGACGACGCCAAAACGTGGGTTGGAACCGTCGGCGTCGGTGGCGCTGATGGTGACGGTGCCGGCCTTGAGCGCCGTGAGCGTGCCGTCGGCAGTGGCCGAGACGATGGAGGTGTTTGCGCTGTTCCAGATGAAGCCGCCCGTCTTCACGGCAACCTTGGCTCCGGTGAAGTCGTAGGAATAGCCCGCCGGGCCGAACCACAGGGTGCCCTCGACGGTGGCCTCAACGCTGGGCTGAACGACGTCGCCGCTCTTCATCTCGAGTTTCTCGGGCAGCGTGACGTTAGTGACGTTGGCGGCGGCGACATTGACCGTGTAGGTCGCCTCGCCCGAGGCAACCTGTGCCTGGGATTGGGCGGCGCCGTCAAAGGAGAGCTCGATTGCCCAGGAGACGTTGCCGTCCGCATCGCGCACGCATGCGCAGCCGATGTTCGTGGCATCCATGAGCCAGCCGGCCTGCGTTGCGTAGTCGTCGCTGCTGACGAGCGTAGCGAGGACCGTCTTGGCGTCGGTTTCGTCGGTTGCAGAGCCCCAAACGAGCACCTCGGCGGCGATGCGCTCGTTGGCGGTGTTGAAGGCCGTCCCATCGGGGCGGATGTCCGAGCGCGCCAGCACGCTTTCGGCAACGCGCTGCCAGGCGGCAGTCTCGAGGTCGGCGTCCTGTGCGATTGCGGCAGACCCAACCTGGGAGCGCATGTCGTTGAGGGCGGTGTAGAACGCTTGCACGGCGGCGGTGTCATTGGTGAGGGACACATCAACTGCCAGGGAGTTCTGTGCAACGAGACCCTGCAGCGCCTCGTCTGCCTCAATTGAATCCCACGAGAGGCTCTTTACCGAAAGGGGCTGGGCCAAAGCCTGCGTCGAGGTGGACGTGGCGGCCCCGGAGGACTGTGCGGTCTGCTCGGTGGCCTGCGTGTCTTGATCGGCGGCGGCCTGTGCGCCTTGCTCGGCGTCTTGCGCCTCATCTGCAAAGGCGGGTGCGGCAAAGCCTGCTGGAACGGCAAGGGATGCCAGCAGGGCAAGGGCGCTCAAAGTCTGCGCGCACGGATGGGGCGCGCTGATGTGGTTGCGGCGCATAGTTGCTCCTTTATTCGCCGCCCTGCCGATAAGGTGCCGGCATGGGGCGGCTCAATAGAATCACATGCAATTTTACCCGTTAGAACTGAAGTAGGGCTGATGGGAGGCCACACTGCACAGCTCTACCAGAGGGTTTGAGGGCTCTTGTCAGGAGTTTCATGTCAGAGTGCAAAGAATGTTGAAAACTGTGCAAGATTCTCTCTTCACGCGCGGGGGCAATATTGCTATAGTTTGACCGTCCAGCCTCCGCTATCCAGCTGCGGTCGGCCGACATTAATTTGCAGGGAACCCAGGATTGCGTGCCCTATGGATATCCTTCTTCGTTGGGGAAGCCAAAATGCACGAGGAGGGTACCCACCTCGATGAGGTGGGCCAACTTGCAACTTTGTGGGGGTTGGACCTTACCGTAAATGTGAGGGCGTGGTGCAGGCTTGTTGCATCGCGCCTTTTTTGATTTCGGTTCTTGACAGCGTTTGCGCACAATGTAAAAATAACCGTTGCACTTTGTTTTGGGGATGTGGCTCAGTTGGGAGAGCGCTGCCTTCGCATGGCAGAGGTCGGGGGTTCGACTCCCCTCATCTCCACCACCGACATTGAGACTGTCGATTCGCTTTTGCGGGTCGGCAGTTTTTTTATGCCGCTGTTGTGTGTATTCCGCAACTAATTTGTATTCTAAAAGCAGTTCCACTCACCAAAAAGTATATTACCCGTACTTTATTCAGTGGTACTTCGACTAAGGACTGCCCATGGAGTACAAGCCCCTGCAAGTGCCCGCAAGCGCGGGTTTCACCGGTTCGCATGTGGAGGGCGGCGTGTGCGTGGCTGCTGGGTTCAAGGCCGGCGCCGTGCACGCAGGTTTCCAGCCCGACCCCGACCGCCTCGACCTGGCCATGGTCGTGGCCGACGAGCCCGCCGCCGTTGCCGGCGTGTTCACCACCAACGTCTTCTGCGCCGCCCCCGTCACGGTTGATCGCGAGCATATCGCTCAGTCGGGCTATGCGCGCGCCTTTGTCGCCAACACCAAGTACGCCAACGCCGCGACCGGCGAGCCTGGCCTGCGCAATGCCTACAAGACGGCCGACATGGTCGCCTCTATCCTTGACTGCCCGGCTGAGCAGGTGCTTGTTGCCTCAACCGGTATCATCGGCCAGCATCTCAACATGGACACGATGCAGGCGGGCCTTCCGAAGGTCGCCGCTGTGCTCGGGCGCGACCTTGAGATCAACGATTACGCGTGCGCCCGCGCCATCATGACGACCGACACCAAGCCCAAGCGTTGCGCTGTCGCTTGGCGCGACGAGTCGGGCGCCGTCTATCACCTGGGCGGCATGTGCAAGGGTTCGGGCATGATCAGCCCCAACATGGCGACGATGATCTGCATGCTTACCACCGACGCCCCCGTTGCTCCCGCGGTGCTCGACTGCGCCCTGCATACCGCCGCCGACGCCACGTTCAACCGCGTGACGGTGGACTCGGACACCTCCACCAACGACACCTGCGTCATCATGGCAAGCGGTGCGGCCGGCGGCGAGACCATCGAGTTCGCCCGGGGTACCCGCTACGACGCCTTTGCGGCGGCTCTGTTCGAGGTGTGCTCGGGCCTTGCCCGTCAGATTGCGGCCGACGGCGAGGGTGCCACGCGCCTTGTGTGCGTCACCGTTATGGGCGCCGCCACGCAGGACGATGCCGACGCGGCTGCCCGCACGGTGGCTACTTCTCCGCTTGTGAAGACCGCCATCGCCGGCCATGACGCAAACTGGGGCCGCATCGCCGCCGCCCTGGGGCGCTCGGGCGCCAAGTTCGACCAGTACGACGTCGACATCGACATCCTGGGCATCCCGGTGTGCCGCGGCGGTCTGGTGGTAGACTTCGACGAGGACGAGGCCCTGGCCCGTTTCGAGCAGCCGCAGGTCGACATCGTGTGCGACCTGGGTGCCGGCGAGTGCCAATCCACCATCTGGACCTGCGACCTCACGCACGGCTACATCTCCATCAACGCCGACTACAGGAGCTAGCGAACTATGTCAGACACGAAGACAGAGGCGCAGCGCTCGAGCCTTGAGGTGGCCCAGGAGCATGCGCTCATTCTCACGCAGGCGCTTCCTTGGGTGAAGGCCCTGGCAGGCAAGACGATCGTCATCAAGTACGGCGGCGCGGCCATGGTCGACGAGACCCTGCGCGCGTCGGTGATGGAAGACATCATGCTCATGAAGCTCGTGGGCGCCCGTCCCGTCATCGTGCACGGCGGCGGCAAGGACATCTCTGCCCTCGTGGAGAAGCTGGGCCTGCCCGTCGAGTTCAAGAACGGCCTGCGCGTGACGACGCCCGAGGTCATGCGCGTGGTAAGCATGGTCCTGTCGGGCAAGGTCAACGAGGAGCTTGTCCTGGCGCTCAACGCCCACGGCAATCTTGCGGTGGGCCTGTCGGGCGTCGACGGGTCGATGGTGCACTGCGAAATCGCCGACCCGTCGGTGGGCCTGGTGGGCTCGGTCAAGATGGTCGACCCCGAGCTTGTCAACCAGTTGTGTGACAAGGGCTACATCCCCGTTATCGCAAGCGTGGGCATCGGGCCCGAAGGTCAGGCGGTCAACGTCAACGCCGACACCTTTGCCAGCGCCTTGGCGCAGACCTGCAATGCCTCCAAGATCATCTTCCTCACCGACGTCGACGGTCTGTATCGCGACTTCTCCGACAAGTCTTCGCTCATCAGCCGCCTTACCGCCGCAGACGCCCAGGCGCTTGTGGACTCCGGCACGCTGAGCAAGGGCATGATCCCGAAGGTTCGCGCTGTGCTCGATGCGATTGATGGCGGCGTTGAGCGCGCCCACATCCTCAACGGCACGGTGGAGCACTCGCTCGTGCTCGAGCTTTTCACCGATTGCGGCGTGGGCACCATGATCGCCCGCACCGAGGCCGACCTGCACCGTCACGACATCCTCTCTCGCGTGAAGAGGACTGTCGTTAACAAATAGCATGCATATGGGGCTGGCTGCGGTAAAGCGTGCGGGTACATTCGCATTGCGGCTGCAGCCAGCCTCAATGACACTTTTGAGATGGGAGAACTACCATGGGCGAAGCTTTGAACAAGGCCCGCGAACTCGATGCTACCTACGTGATGCACACCTATGGCCGCTCGAAGCTCTTTGTGAGCGGTAAGGGCGTCCATCTCTACGACGACGAGGGTGCCGAATACCTCGACTTTCTCGCCGGCATTGCCGTGTGCCCGCTGGGTCACGCCGACCCCGTGGTGACGGCCGCCATTGCCGAGCAGGCTGGCAAGCTGCTGCAGACATCCAACTACTTCTATGCCGAGAACCGTGGCGAGGTTGCCCAGGAGATCTGCCGCCTGGCAGGGGAGGAGTATGGCTGGAAGACGTTCTTCGCCAACTCCGGCGCCGAAGCCAATGAGTGTGCGATGAAGGCAGCGCGCCGCTGGGCCATCGAGCACAAGGGTCCGGAGTGCCAGACCGTCATCACGCTCAAGGGCAGCTTCCATGGCCGCACCATGGAGACGCTGGCCGCCACGGCGCAGGACTGGCTTCAGGAGCCTTTCCAGCCGCTGCCGGTGGGCTTCCGCGCCGTGCCCGCTAACGACTGCGCCGCGCTCGACGCAGCCATGGGCCCGGATGTGTGCGCAATCATGATGGAGCCCATCCAGGGCGAGAGCGGCGTGTGGCCGCTGAGCGATGAGTACCTGAAGCATGTCCGCGAGCTCGCCGACGCCAACAACTGCCTGGTCATCTTCGACGAGGTGCAGACGGGCCTGTACCGCTGCGGCAAGCCCTTCTGCTTCCAGACGGTGGAGGGCGTCGTGCCCGACATCTTCACCCTGGCCAAGGGCATCGCCTCGGGCGTGCCGTGCGGCGCTTGTGTGGCGCGCGGCGAGGCCGCCCAGGTGCTCAAGCCTGGCATGCAGGGCTCGACCTTCGGCGGTGGCCAGCTCGCCATGGCAGCGGCCCGTGCCACGCTCGAGCAACTGCGCGACCGCAAGCTCGACGAGGCCGCTCAGACCGTGGGCGCCTACCTGTGCGAGCAGCTGGCGAGCGTGCCCTACGTCACCGAGGTGCGTGGCAAGGGTCTCATGGTGGGCGCCACCCTCGACGCTGCCCATGACTCCCACGGCGTGGTGGATGCTCTTATGGAGCGCCACATTGTCGCCAACGCCTGCAACAACAACGTCCTGCGCCTTCTGCCCCCGCTCACCATCACCACCTCCGACGTCGACACCCTCATCTCCGCCCTCAAGTCTCTCGCCTAGCGCGCAATATGCCGGAAGCCGCGCAAGGCCCCGGGTGTTGGACCCGCGTGCCGCGTCTGACTCGCGCGCCCACACCCAGCCAGCCTGCGCTCTCAACCCTTCATCTGCGTTGGGAAAGACAGGTGTCTCCCAACAGGCTGAAAGCCGCGCAAGGCCCCGAACATTACATCCGCGCGCAGTTCTGCAGAAAAGAAAAAGGCCCCAACCGGGGCCTTTTTCTTTTCGAAGCTGTTTGAGCACGGATGTAATGTTCGGGGCCCCAGGGATGCGACGCATCAACCTGTATCAACCTGCGCGTTGGCGGAGCGAGCCGATAAGCCGGGTTCTGTCGTTGGACGACCATTTATCTTCTGCCTACGTTGCCGCAGGCCTCACTCTCGAGCAACCCGAACGCGGGCCGGGCCGACCCATGGCGTTCCTATTTGCCCTTTCTCCGGATGGGGTTTGCCAAGCCGCGCCGTTACCGACGCGCTGGTGCGCTCTTACCGCACCGTTTCAGCTTTTCTCGCTCGGGGCAAGCCCCCAGCGGGAGTCTTCTTTTCTGTGGCACTGTCCGTCGGGTCACCCCGCCCGGCCGTTAGCCGGCATCCTGCCCTGTGGAGCCCGGACTTTCCTCACCGAGATGCCATGGCATCTCCAGCGCGGCCGTCTGGCCCACTCCGCCAAGAGGGCAGTATATACCAACGGGAGGGACAAAGCCCCTCCCGTTGGTATCCTCAGCTGTGACTCCACATGCGCTGCCGCGGGGCGTCGCATGCTAATACATATGCACGCCTGGGATGTCGTACTTCTCAGGGTCCTTCGCGACCTTCGCCATGTAGTCCTCGTACTCCTCCAGGCACTCGTTCCATCGGGCGTAAGCTTTGTCGTCACGATGGTCGGGCAGCCCGAGGGTTTCGGAGAGGTACGAGGCGATCCAGTCACTCACCTTGTTCATGCCGTGGAAGTTCAGGTGGATGCCGGCATCGCGGGCGTCGCTCGTCCAGTCGATGCCCACTTCGCTGGCAACGGGGTCTGTGTTCATGTCGATGAACCCGATGCCCAGGTCCTGCGCAATCTGGGCGCAGCCGTTGTGACGCGCGTAGTTCCAGTCGCTGGTGTGGGGCGTCGCGGCGAGCACGAACTGAGCCCCGTTCTCCTCGCAAAGGTCGGCAAGGGCGCGCAGGAACA
>JAHZHK010000010.1:0-30670 GCA_019420325.1 Coriobacteriaceae bacterium
GGACCAGGACTGGCTCTACCTCTTCAAGAATGAGACCCACAACCCCCCCACCGAGATCGAGCCCTTCGGCGGCGCAGCCACCTGCGTGGGTGGTGCCATCCGCGATCCCTTGTCGGGTCGCAGCTACGTGTACCAGGCCATGCGCGTGACTGGCGCGGCCGATCCCACGGTGCCCGTGAGCCAGACCATCCCCGGCAAGCTGCCCCAGCGCAAGCTTGTGACCACGGCTGCCGCTGGCTACTCCAGCTACGGCAACCAGATCGGTCTGGCCACCGGCCAGGTCGACGAGCTCTACCATCCCGGCTATGCTGCCAAGCGCATGGAGATTGGCGCCGTCGTGGGCGCCACGCCTGCCGACCATGTGCGTCGCGAGACGCCTGCCCCCGGCGACGTTATCGTGCTGCTTGGTGGCCGCACGGGCCGCGACGGCATCGGCGGCGCCACCGGCTCCTCCAAGGCCCACAACCACGAGAGCATCGAGACCTGCGGTGCCGAGGTGCAGAAGGGCAACGCCCCCGTCGAGCGCAAGATCCAGCGCTTGTTCCGTCGCGGCGACGCCTGCCGCCTTATCAAGCGCTGCAACGACTTCGGCGCCGGCGGCGTGTCCGTCGCCGTGGGCGAGCTGGCCGACGGTCTGTTCATCGAGCTCGACCGCGTGCCCAAGAAGTACGAGGGCCTCGACGGCACCGAGCTTGCCATCGCCGAGAGCCAGGAGCGCATGGCCGTTGCCCTGGCCCCCGAGGACGTTGACACCTTCATCGGCTATGCCACCGAGGAGAACCTCGAGGCCACGCCCATCGCGCGCGTGACCGAGGAGCCCCGCGTGCGCATGGTGTGGGACGGCGCCACCATCGTCGACGTGAGCCGCGAGTTCCTCGCTTCCAACGGCGCTCCCAAGCACCAGGCTGCCAGCGTTGAGAAGGGCGGTGCCTACACCCAGGAGTGGGCGGGCGCCACGCTTGCCGAGCGCATGCGCTCGGTTCTCACCGACCTCAACGTTGCGTCTAACAAGGGCCTCTCCGAGCGCTTTGACTCCACCATCGGCGCCTCCACGGTGCTTATGCCCTTCGGCGGCAAAACGCAGCTCACCCCGTCGCTTGCCATGGCGGCCAAGCTGCCCGTCTTTGGCGAGACCACCACGATGAGCGGCATGGCCTGGGGCTTCAACCCCTACCTGTCGCAGGCCAACCAGTACCAGGGTGCCTACCTTGCCGTGGTCGAGAGCCTCGCCAAGCTCGTTGCCGCCGGCTTCGAGCACAAGAAGGCCTACCTCACGTTCCAGGAGTACTTCGAGAAGCTGCGCGACGAGCCCACGCGTTGGGGCAAGCCTGTGGCCAGCGTGCTCGGCGCCCTCGACGCCCAGATCGACCTGGGCGTTGGCTCCATCGGCGGTAAGGACTCCATGAGCGGCTCCTTCGAGGACCTCGACGTGCCGCCCACACTCGTCTCCTTTGCCACCGCTGTGGGCAACGTCGCCCGTGCCACCTCGCCCGAGTTCAAGGGTGCGGGTCACGAGCTCGTGCTTATCCAGCCCGCTTGCGAGCTCGGCAGCATCGTGCCGGGCAAGAAGGGCCTGCTTGAGGCCTTCGACCTGGTTGAGGAGCTCATTGGCTCGGGCCAGGCGCTGGCCGTCTCCACTGCCGGCTACGGCGACCTTGCGGAGGCCCTCTTCAAGATGTGCGTGGGCAACCAGCTGGGTGTTGCGCTCGACCGCAACTTCGACATCGACGAGCTCTTTGTGCCTGCATACGGCAGCTTTATCGTCGAGCTTGCCGAGAACGCCCATGTTGACGAGCGCATCGCGAGCATCGCTGTCACGCGCCTTGGCGCCACGACGGCCGAGTACACGATCGCCTACCCCGGCCACGTGGCCTCTTCGGGCGAGCGCGTCGGCGCCGAGACCATCGACCTCACGCAGCTTCAGGAGGCCTGGGAGCACGGCATCGAGGACGTCTTCCCGTATCGTGCCGCCGGCGAGGAAGTTCAGACCGTGAGCTTCCATGCCGAGGCCCCGCACGTGTTCCTCGGCGGTCGCACGCCGCGCCCGCGCGTCATCATCCCCGTGTTCCCCGGCAACAACTGCGAGTACGACTCCGCTCGCGCCTTCAACCGCGCCGGCGCTCAGGCTGAGACGCTCATCGTCAACAACCTCACGCCTGCCGCCGTTGCCGAGAGCACCGAGAAGCTCGCTCAGGCCATTCGCGACAGCCAGATCGTTATGATTCCCGGCGGCTTCTCCGGCGGTGACGAGCCTGACGGTTCGGCAAAGTTCATCACCGCGTTCTTCCGTGCCCCGCAGGTGACCGAGGCTGTGCGCGACCTGCTCCAGAGCCGCGACGGTCTCATGCTGGGCATCTGCAACGGCTTCCAGGCACTCGTGAAGCTGGGCCTTGTGCCCTTCGGCGACATTCGCCCCATGGATGCCGGCTGCCCCACGCTCACGTTCAACACCATCGGCCGTCACCAGAGCCGCCTGGTGCGCACGCGCGTTGCCTCCAACATGTCGCCTTGGCTCAGCAAGTGCGAGGTCGGCGACATCCACACGGTGGCCATCAGCCACGGCGAGGGTCGCTTCGTCGCCAACGACGAGGTGCTTGCCAGCATGCTCGCAAACGGCCAGGTTGCCACGCAGTACGTGAATGAGGCCGGCGTGCCGAGCATGGACCTGTCGGTGAACCCCAACGGCTCGCTGCTCGCCATCGAGGGCATCACGAGCCCCGATGGCCGCGTGTTCGGCAAGATGGGCCACTCCGAGCGCTCCGGCAAGGGCCTCTACGCCAACGTGCCGGGCGACAAGTACCAGCCCATCTTTGAGGGTGGCGTTTCGTACTTCCTGTAAGGACCTTTGACCGGAAACGCCGGTATCTGTTCTTGTCAGACGGGGTAGACTCGACCTGTGGGTGTCGAGCCTGCCCCGTCTTTGTGTACGGGGTTCAAAAGAAAGGACCGCCGCATGAAAGAGCTCTTTGGTTTCCAGATTCCCGAACCGCTGTTTTGGGTAATCGTCGCTGTCGTGATCGTCGCTGTTATCGCCGTCATCGTCATTCCCATTTACAAGGGCTACAAGGCCGAGCTTGAGCGCCAGGCAAAGCTCGAGGCCAAGAAGAAGGCCGCTGCAAAGAAGAAGGCTGCTGCCAAGAAGTCGACAAGGTAGCACGCATCCCTGCGTAGTTTCTCGCGACGTAAAGAGGACCCCTTTCCAGCGCATTGACGCCAAGGAAAGGGGCCCTCTTTTGTAGCTAAGCTTTGCTCGCCGATTACCTCAAGCCAGGTTCCGCATCCCACTAAAACGCGGGTTCTCGTCCGCAAGGCGCCGGGAGGCGATGCGCGCGGTGCGGGCCTTTGGCCTACTGAAGTACATGAGACTCCCGGGAACGCGGCACATCAGGTTCCGCTTCCCACTAAAACGCGGGTTCTCGTCCGCAAGGCGTCCAGAGGCGATGCGCGCGGTGCGGGCCTTTGGCCTACTGGAGTACGTGAGCCTCTGGAGAACGCGGCGGACGAGGTTCCGCATCATCCCAAAAGTGTGCCGTTGGAGAGAGCGTAGGTGTCGTCGGCTATAGCTCCCGCGCTTGCGCGGTGGGTCACGATGACGACAGTCTTGTCGGCGCGGTTTTCCTGCAGTGCCTTAAGGACGCTTGCCTCGGAGAGGGCGTCGAGGTTGCTGGTGGGCTCGTCGAGTAGGAGCAGTGGCGCATCCTGCAAGAAGACGCGGGCAAGACCTAGGCGTTGACGTTCGCCACCGGAGAGCGAGTCGCCCAGCTCGGCAAGTTGCGTGTCGAGGCCCTGCGGCAGGCGCTCCACAAGCTCGCGCAAGGCGGCCTTCTCGAGCGCCGTCATGAGCTCCTCGTCGCTCGCGTCTGCCTTGGCCACGAGGAGATTCTCGCGGATGGTGGTTGCGAAGAGGAAGGTGTCCTGCTCCATGAGGCCTTGCTGGCTGCGCAGGCTGGCGGTGTTCACATCGCGCAGATCCAGACCGGAGATGGTCACGCGGCCGCTCTGGGGATCCCAGAAACGCATGAGGAGCTTGAGCAGGGTTGACTTGCCTATGCCGCTGGGCCCGGCGATGCGCACGACGCGCCCAGGGCGGATGTCGACATCGATGTCGGAGAGAATCTTCTTGTCGCGATAGGCGAAGCTCACCTCGCGCATCGCCATGCCCTCAAACTTGCTGACGTCGACGCCGTCGGTCACCTCAGGTGTCTGAGGGGCCTCTTCGAGCAGGTCGAGCACGCGCGAACCTGCGGCGAGGGTCTGCTGCAGGGTGCTTCCCAGGGCGGCGACGGCCAAGAGCGGTCCGAAGGAGGCCATGAAGGTGCCTGCCGCCATGACGGCGCGGCCGAACTCGAGCGTTCCCTGCATGACGAACAGCATCGCCAGGGCAATCATTGCGACGTCGAGCGCAAGCACCACGGCGCCTGAGGCGGCCATGGCGTTGGCACCGCGGCCCTTGAGCGTGCGCTCGGTTGAGGCTAGCGATGTCATGCGCTCGTCCAGCTCGCGGGCACGCTGCTTCTGGGCGCCGAACTGGAGCGTCTCAAACAGGCCGCGCAGCGAGTCGAGCACGAAAGAGTTCATCTTGCCCACCTGCTGGCGCAGCTCGAGGCCGCCCGTTGCGGTGTAGCGGGAGGAGCACCACGGCACGACGACGCCCACACAGATGAAGCCGAGTGCGGCGAAGCCAACAAGCTGCGGAGCCTGGAGACCGATGAAGATGAGCACGATGATGCTGACGGTAAGGGCAATCGCCGCGGGTGAGAGGGTGTGTGCGTAGAAGACCTCAAGCAGCTCGATGTCGGCGGTGACCAGGGAGACGAGGTCGCCTTTCTCCTTGCCCTCGAGCTTGGCGGGGGCAAGGCGGCGCATGGCGGCAAAGACCTTGTCGCGCACAAGCGCCAGCACCCTGAAGGCCAGGTAGTGGTTGCACAGCTGCTCGGCATAGCGCAGGGGTCCACGTGCAACGCCGCACACGACGGCGGCCACGGTTGCGACGCTCGCAGCAACCCAACACGCCTGACCCTCAAGGTCGAGCAGGGCCGAGGTGGCAAGGACCGTGATGCCGATTGCGGCAAGGAAACCTGCGACACCGAGCACGACGGCGCAAGCGAGCACACCCAGCAGGGGACGGGTGAGCTTCACGAGCTCGAGCATGATGCGAACCTTGCCACGTCTGGGGGTCGCGGCATCCGTGTTCGCATATGCCTGTTGAGAAAGCGCGTCACCAGCAAACTCAAACGAGGGGTCTGCGGGCTTGCTCGCCGCATTCTCAGCGGTACGGCACCCTTGTTCGCCGATTTCTGCGCCTGCGTTCTCGGAGACGCGCGTCTTCTCGCCGGCCTTTGTACCTGCATCCTCGACCGTCCAGCATGCCTGCTCGCCGGCTGCTGCGCTTACGCCCTCGGCTGTCTGGCATACTTGCTCGCCGACCTTCACGCCCACGCCCTCGGCCACCTGGCATACTTGCTCGCCGGCTACTGCGCCCGCGCCCTCAGCCGCCTGGTGCATCTGCCCGCTGATCTGCGTGCCCGCGACGTCGTTGCTGCGAGCCGAGAAGTCCTCAAGCTCTGCCTGACGTGCCCAAAGACGTGCGTAGGGGCCGTCCTGGCCCGCAAGCTCCTCGTGGGTCCCCGTCTGCACGACGCGGCCAGCCTCGAAGACGTACACCCTGTCGCAGCCGCGCAGGGCAGCCAGGCGGTGCGACACCATGACGACGGTCTTGGTGCGCGCAAGCTCGGCCACGGCGTCGATGATTGCGGCCTCGCTATCTGCGTCGATGTTGGAAGTTGCCTCGTCGAAGATGTAGACGGGCGTGTCATGCAGCAGGGCGCGTGCCATGGCGAGGCGCTGGCGTTGGCCGCCCGAGAGGTTCGTGCCCTCGGCGTTGACGGGGGCGTCCAGGCCGCCGCTGCGACGCACGAAATCGTCGATACGGCAGCGGCTGAGAGCCTCCCACAACTCATCGTCGCTTGCCCCGGCGCGTGCCATCAACAGGTTCGAGCGCACGGTGCCGGCAAAGAGGAAGCTGCGAAAGCCCACGTAGGTCACCGTGTCGCGCAGGCTTTCGGCCGAAATGTCGCGCAGGTCGATGCCGCCGATCGTGACGCTGCCGGTATAGCTGCGGTTGGCGCCTGTGAGGATGCTGGCCAAGGTCGACTTGCCCGACCCGCTTGCGCCTGTGATGCCCACAAAGCCGCCGGGCCTTGCCGTGAAGTCGGCGTTCTGAAGCACGGTGCGGGTTCCGTCATAGGAGTAGGACACGTTGCGGCATTCGATGCCCACCGAAGTGCAGGTGACGGCCTGAGTGCCGCAGGCAGGCTCGGGGGCGTCGATGATGCGGTACATGCGCTCGGCTGCGGCCATGCCGCCTGTTGCCGTGTGGAAGAACGAGCCCAGTGTGCGCAGCGGAATGAAGAAGTCTGCTGCGAGGAACACGAAGGCGAACGCGCCGGCAAAGGTCACGGTGCCGGCCGCATAGGAGTTGAGCATCACGACGATGCCGGCTGCGGCACCCGCAAAGGCAAAGATGTCCATGACGATCACGGAGTTCAGCTGCATGGTGAGCAGGCGCATCGTGGCTTTGCGGAACTTCTCAGCCTCCTCGTTCATCCTGCGATGACGCCCCTCATCGGCCCCAAAGACCTTAAGCGTGGTGAGACCCTGGATGCTTTCCAGAAAGAGTGCGCCCAGGTCGGTGTAGGAGTGCCAGTAGTCGCCCATGATGCGCTTGGCGATCTTCATGACAGCCATGAGGGAGATCGGGATGAGCGGCACGCAGCACAGGAGCACCACTGCAGCCGGGGTGCACAGCGGGGCCAGGCAGAAGAAGAGTGTAACCGAGGCAATGAGGGAGTAGAAGAGTTGCGGCAGGTAGTTGCCGAAATACGCCTCAAGCTGCTCGACGCCTTCGACGCAAAGCTGCGTCGCCTCGCTCGTGGCGACGGTCTCGCGATAGCTCGGTCCCATGCGCACGAGCTTGTCGTACACGAGCGTGCGCACGCGCTGCTTGGCCAGGGCGGACGCTGCAAGGCCTTGCTTGGTTGCCTGGGCTTGGCAGACGAGCCTCACTGCCACGGCCACGACGGCCACGAGAAGCGTGCGAGCCAGGTCGATTCCTGTGGCGCCGCCTGCAAGCACGGATTGCAACAGTCTGCCTACGCTCACGAACAGGACGACGTTGGCCAGCAGGGCCAGCCACTGCAGGGCGACGTTGCCGGCGATGTGGCGCATGACACCGGGAACGAGGGAAAACAAGCGTTTATCAAACACGGCGATTCCTCTGCTATCTCATGAAAAAGGTAAACTCCGGATAAATTTTTCACAGGATAGCAGACGAGTTATGTTAGTTAAACTTTTACAACAAAAAGTTAGAGAGCGTAATCCGAGGGCGCCTCGTGTTCGGCTGACCAGCCGTAATATCCCAGCTCGCGCATGGAATCGTCGCTGCGCAGGAAGTGCTTTTGGCCTACCTCGCCGTGCGTGCCCTGGTCGGGAGTTGGGTCGTCCCAGGTCACGTCAACGTGGTACCAAGTGCCGTCGATGCACACCATGTTCCACTGGTGTGCCATGTCCTCGCTGCGCACAATGACGCAGGGTACCCCGAGTCGCTCCATTGCAAGCATGAAGGCTTGCGAATACCCTTCGCAGACCGCCGTCGCATTGGCGAACAGGCCGTATGCCGTATGTGAGGCACGCATGTCGTCCTGATCGTAGGCGACGTGTCGCACGAGCCAGTCGTGCACGGCGAGCACCTGCGTCGCCGTGTCGGTCTGCGGGTCCACCCAATCGCATGCCCATGCCGCGCCGTCGGTGAGCAGCTGCTTGTTTTGGGCAATCTCGCTGGGAGAGAGGCGGTATTCTGCCGTGAGGGAGCACACGACGCAGTCCTCGTCGTTTGAGGCGGTGTTGGAAAGAAACGTCGCGCCCATGCTCGCCACATACCCATACCAGGCAGGATCGAGCATGTCGAAGGCCTGGCTGACCTCGCGATAGGTAAGGCGATAGCGCTCGATGCCGTCCAGGCTCGGCGTTCCCTGGTCGAGCAGCTTTTTCCAGAGGTCTTGCGCCAGCGCCAGGCGCGAGGCTTCGTCTGACCCTGCGATTTTGTCGTAATAGCCTTGCGGGACCTGGGCGGGGGCGTCCCAAGAGGAAACGCCGCCCGCGCGCATGGCGTCGTCGTTGCACAGGAAGTAAAGCAGCGTTGCCTGCTCGCTTTCCTTGGTGCGCGAGTCCCAGTACAGGTCGACGTGATACCAGGAGCCATCGACATTCACGAGGTTCCAATACGTGCCCTCGCCCTCCGGCGCACCGGTGTCACAGAGCGCCAAGCAGTCGATGCCGAGCTGGTCGAGCACAAGCTTGTAGGCGTCGGCGAAGCCCTTGCCCACGGCGTTGCCTTCCACAAGGCACCCGTAGGCGCAGAAGAGCGTAGATGTGCTGCCCGATACGCCCAGGCAGCGGGCCTGCAGGGCCTGTGCTGCGGCAAGTGCCACCTCTTCGTCGCTAACCGCGCTGCTGGCCCGTACCTGGGCGACGACCTCGTCAACTGCGGCGTCTACGCTCTGGGCGTAGGTGGCCTGCAGGTCGTTGTCGATGAGGTAGCGCAGTTCAAAACCGGTGAGTGTGCATGCATCCTCGTCATCGGCGTTGTCGAGGTAGTAGTACTCGATGCCGCTCACATAGTCGAGCTTGGCGTCTTGCAGCAGCAGGTCGTAGGCCACCAGAACGTCGCCGACGGTGAGCCCCTTGTCGGAGAGACCGTCGACCTTGCCCGAGAAGTCCCCGGCGGCTTGCGTAAGCAAATCGAGCGCCTCGGACTGGGCGGAGGTGAGCTCGGCATTCGGCCTGCTGTCCTCGGAGGGGCCGTCTTCTTCGGCCGATTCGGCCTGTGTGCCAGTGGATGCGGGCGCCTCGTCGTCTGAGTTGCCATCTGGACTGGTCGGCGGGGCAGTCTCCTCGTCCGGCTCGGTTTGCTCGGCGGGAGCGGGTGCCTCGTCGCTCAGGCCGTCATACTCCGGCAGGACGCTGTTGTCTGGCGCCTCGGTAAGCGAGCAGCCCGCGGGGATAACGTCGCCCATCAGCTGTGCGGTGACGTCCACCGCGTCGCCCGCCAGCTGCGCGGCAGCGTCAGACACGTCGTCTGCCAGGCGTTGCGACGTCTGGCCAATGTGGTGCAGCTCATCGGGTGCGATGAGCGTGAAGCCCAGTGCGATTGCTGCTGCCAGTACGAGAGGCCAGGGGCGCATGATTGAGTTACCTGTTCTCGAGGCGCGAGACGAGGTCGCGCAGGATTTCGACGCAGTCGCCCACCACGCTGTAGGTGGCATGCCCGAAGATGGGCGCTTCCGGGTCGGAGTTGATTGCGACGACGCACTGCGCCCCGCCGATGCCGGCCAGGTGCTGGATGGCGCCTGAGACGCCCACACTTACGAGGAGCCTGGGGGCCACAGACACGCCGGTCTGACCCACCTGGTGGGGGTATTCGAGCCAGCCTTGCTCAACCAGGGGGCGCGAGCAGCCAAGTTTGGCGCCGATGAGCTCGGCGAGCCTGCTTGCAAGCGTCAGGTTCTTCTTGGCGCCGATGCCACGGCCCACCACGACGAGAACCTCGGCGTCGGCAACCGAGTCGTCCTGCGGTGCGGCGAGGCGCTCGAGCACCTCGACGTGAGAAGTCACCTTGGCAGGTACGCCTACCTGCTCGATTGTCGCGGTGCGCTCGGGGTCGACGACGGGCGCCGCGAGCACGCCGGGGCGCACCGTCGCCATCTGGGGGCGGGCGTCGGGGCACACGATGGTTGCCATGAGGTTGCCGCCGAACGTGGGTCGGGTCTGCTGCAGCAGGCGCGTCTCGGGGTCGATGGCAAGGCCGGTGCAGTCTGCCGTGAGCCCGCACCTCACGCGTGCCGCCACGCACGGAGCGAGCTCGCGGCCGAAGGCAGTGGCCCCGAATAGGACGATCTCGGGGGAGTGCGCCTCGATGAGGTCGACCATCCAGGTGGCGAAGGGCTCGCATGCCCCATCTGCCAGGCGCTTGTCGCTGGCTACAAGGACCTGGTCGGCCCCGGCTCCCGCAAGCAGGTGCGCCTGTCCCTCAAGCGTCTCCTGGTCTGCGCTGCTTCCCAGCACGGCCACGACGTTGCAGCCCAGCGCATCGGCCAGGCCGCGGGCGGCGCCCACAAGCTCGAAGGCAACAGGAAGCGCCTGCCCGTCGGCGGCCTGGGCAAACACCCATACGTCCTGACATGCTTTCACGTCGTCTTGTGCGGACTCGCGCACGATTTCGATGGCATCGAAGGGGCAAGCGTCCACGCACATGCCGCACAGCACGCAGGCGTCATTCACACGCGCGAGCCTGCCGTCCATCTGAAGCGCCCCTGAGGCGCATGTCCTCACGCACCTGCCGCAACCGCGGCAAGCTTGCGCGTCGATAACGAGTCCCGTCACAGTCCCATCTCCTCAAACATCTCGGCGAGCTTGGCCGCCTGCTGGGATGCGTCGCCTTCCACGGGCGTGCAGCCGCCCGACCTCTCAGGGGTGAACGAGCGCACGACTTGCGTGGGCGACCCTGCAAGGCCGATGCGCGTGGGGTCGGCGCCCACTGCCTGGGCATTGCGCACCTCCACCGGTCCCTCGCAGCTCCAACGCACCCCAGAGATGCTCGGCATGCGCGGTGTGCACACGTCCTTGGCGACGGTGATGACACAAGGCAGGTCCACGCGCACGATCGCCTCTCCGGCGTCGGTCGCGCGGCGAAGGGTCAGTTCCTGCTCGTCGGCCTCCACGACCTCCAAGACGTCGGTCACGCAAGGGACGCCGAGCACGCAAGCAAGCTCGGGGCCGATTTGAGCGGTGTCGCCGTCCACGGCCATTTTGCCACATATGACCAGGTCGGCGTGCCAGCCGTTTTTGGTCAGGTCGGCCAGGCCGCACGACAGGGAATACGAGGTGGCAAGCGTGTCGGCTCCCGCGAAGGCGCGGTCGGAGAGCAGAAGGCCGCGGTCGGCCCCGCGTGCCAGGCAGTCGCGCAGAAGCCGTTCGGTATCGGGGATGCCCATGGACAGGGCACACACACGTCCACCCAGCTGCTCCTTCAGGCGCACAGCGACTTCGAGAGCGGTTTGGTCAAAGGGATTGACGACGCTCTGACGCCCGTCGCGTACGAGCGTGTTGGTCACGGGGTCCATCTTCACCTCGGTGGTGGAGGGGACCGCCTTGATGCAAACGACGGTGTTCATCGCTTATTCCTGCCTTTCGGGGGCACAGTCCTGCCCGTCATGGGCGGCCGCGGCATGGGCGGCAACCTCGGCGTCGAGCACATCGGGCCCAAAGAGGTTGCCCTGCCCCAGGATGCCGCGGGGATCGAGGGCGACCTTGGCGCGCGCCATCTCGTGGATGGCCTGCGTGCCGTACATGACCTCGAGGAAGTTGCGCTTGATCTTGCCCACGCCGTGCTCGGCCGAGACGGCGCCGCCCATGTGGGTGACCTCGCCGGCCCACGACTTGAAGAGCTCCTTGCCGCGTGCATAGTCGGCGGCGTCGCGCGGAAGCACGTTGACATGCAGGTGGTTGTTGCCGATGTGGCCCCACACGGCGCTCTCCAGACCCGCCTCGGCCAGAGTGGTGCGGTACATCCGCACGACCTCGTGCAGGCATGCGTCGGGCACGGACATGTCGCTTCCGAGCTTGGTGATGGTGGGGTCGGTCTTGCGGCGCTCGTCGATGAGCATGTTCACGCTCTCGGGTACCGCGTGGCGGAAGAAGCGCTGCGCCTCGCGGTCGAGGTCGGTGCGGGCAACCCAGGTGCGCGACTCGTCGGCGCCCACCTGTCCCATGAGGTCGGCGATTTCCCAAAGTTCCTCGTAGGCCTTGTCTTCGCTTTGGCAGACGAGTTCCACGAAGATGCAGCAGCGGGCTCCCTCGGGCGTGACGGGCAGGGTCGCGAAGGCGCGCGAGGTGGTGCGCTGGTGTGCCAGTATCGCCAGAGCCGCCTCGTCGAAGAACTCCATGGCGCTTGCGCAGGTGATGCGCTCGCGAGCGGCGCAGGTGAAGTCCATGGCCTGCTGCTCCTGCTCAAAGAAGCAGCTCACTCCCCACGTCACGGCGGGGGCTGCCAGGAGCTCGAGCTCAATCTCGCAGATGACGCCCAGGGTGCCGTCGCTTCCCACGAACAGGTCGACCGCGTCCATGCCGGGCGCGGCGTAGTAACCCGAGGCGTTCTTCACGGAGGGCATGGTGTAGGTGGGCACGGGGACCTCGATGTGGCCGCCCTGCTCGGTCGTGAGGCTGAGGACGCCGTCGTGCTCCTTGGCCTGCCCGCGCGTGAGGGCGAGCGTCTGGCCGTCGGCCAGCACGACGCGAAGGGCGCTCACGTGAGGCCTTACCGCGCCGTAGCGCAAGGAACGCGCGCCGCTGGCGTTGCAGGCCACCATGCCGCCGATTGTTGCGGACACTTCGGTGGGGTCGGTGGGGAAGAAGACCTCCGGACCCTCCTGGAAGGCATGCCAGGCGGCCATCGACGCGTCGTCGAAGCCCGCGCAGGGGATGTTCTTGTCGGCAAGGTCGCTGCGCAGCTGCGACAGGACCAGGCCGGGCTGCACGCGCACGAAGAGCCTGGTGGCGCCCCGACCGTCGTCGCAGGCGCGCATGCCCAGGTAGGCGTTCATTTTCGAAAGGTTCATGACGTGCCCGCTTGCCGGAACCGCGCCGGCGGCGAGGCCCGTGCGACCGCCCTGCACGCATACCGGCGTACACGTGCCGCCCTCCTCGTCGAGGCGGGCAAGCTCGGCAAGCACCTGCCGAACGTCGTCGGTCGTGCGAGGAAACGAGATTGTGTCGGCGTGCCCGCAGCTGCGAGACTCGTCCTTTAGATATTCACCGAACTCCAAGGTGAGCTGTTGAATCTTTGTCATGGCGCCCTTTCGGTCAAATCCAGCGCTGTACGAGGGTCATTATCCGCGCCTGCCGGTGCTGCGCCCGTGCGCGGCCCGTGTTTTTAGGCCAACGTACTCTTTGCGCGGCATCCTTTACGTTCCGGAAACAATGGGCGTCCGCCGCTTGTTGCTTTTGAGGGAAAAATTGCAAACCGCAGAGATGATTTTCAGCCATTTTTGATTGAATAGGCAGGTGAAGTATGGCATGCTATGTCCGCTTCTAGAGCAATCCGCAACCTTTGCACCCCAAGGGAGTTTGTTATGACCAAGAGCAACGTCCCCAACCTCACCACCGCCCAGCGCGCCGAGGCCCTTGCCAAGGCGGCTCAGGCCCGTCACGATCGCGCCCAGCTGCGCGACGATATCAAGGCCGGCAAGGTCTCCATCGCCGACGTTCTCGAGATGGACAACGACATCGCCAAGCGCATGAAGGTCTCCGCCCTCATCGAGTCTGTTCCGGGCTTTGGCGTGGCCAAGACCGTCAAGCTCATGGAGGAGCTCGGCATTTCCGAGTCCCGTCGCGTTCAGGGTCTGGGCGTGCGTCAGCGCGAGCAGCTCATCGAGCGCCTCGGCGACCGCTAATCTTTTGATGCGCTAACCAACAATTGTGTACCGAAGGGCCGCCCGCCGTGATGCGGGCGGCCCTTTTATCATAGCCAGGACCTGGCTAGGGAGAGGAGAGGAGAGACATGTCCCAGTTGACCGAGATTCGCTGGCATGCGCGTGCCGGCCAGGGTGCCGTCACCGCAGCCCAGCTCGTTGCTGAGATTGCCATAGGCAACGGCCGCTACATGCAGGCCATGCCCGAGTTTGGTCCGGAGCGCACGGGCGCGCCGCTCAAGGCGTACACGCGCCTTGCCGATGAGCCCATCGAGATTCACAACAACGTGGTGAACCCCGACATCGTCGTAGTTATGGACACCACCCTTCTGGGGCAGGTCGACGTGCTCGAGGGCATGAACCCCGAGGGCACCGTCATCGTCAACACGCGCAAGAGCCCCGACGAGATTCGCGCGGCCCTCAACGCGCCTGCCGGTATCACGGTGGCCTGCGTCGACGCCACCCAGATCGCGCTCGACACCATCGGCCGCAACATCCCCAACACGCCGCTCGTCGCCGCCCTGGCGCGGGTCTGCGGGGTCATGACGCTGGACAACGTGCTCGCCCACATTGAGCGCGAGTTCTCCAAGAAGTTCAACGCCAAGGTCGTTGCCGGCAATCTGGACAGCGTTCGCCGTGCCTATGAGGAGGTCGTCTTCTAATGAGCTGGGACATTTCCTCGTATGATTCCTGGAAGTACGACGAGATTCCGCTGGGTTGCGTGGCTCCCGAGCCCGGCACGTCGCGCCTCGTGCAGACGGGCGGCTGGCGTACCGACCGCCCCGTGTGGGACGCTTCCGTGTGCAAGAACTGCCTGATCTGCTGGGTGTACTGCCCCGACGCCTCCATCGAGGTCAAGGACGGCCAGATGACGGGCATCGACTACGAGCACTGCAAGGGCTGCGGCGTGTGCGCCCGCGAGTGCAAGTTCGGCGCCATCTCCATGGTCAACGAGCAGGATGCGAAGCAAAGCGAGGTGCAGGCATAATGGCAACCCAGACCGTCTTGGCAGCATCCGGCGACATCATGGTCGCCAACGCGCTGCGCCAGGCTGAGCCCGACGTCATGGCGGCGTACCCCATCACGCCCCAGACCATCATCGTCGAGGAGTTCGACAAGTTCGTGGCCGACGGCCGTGTGCACACCGAGTACGTCAACGTCGAGAGCGAGCACTCGGCCATGAGCGCCACCATCGGCGCGTCGGCTGCCGGCTCGCGTGCCGTGACCGCGACCTCCTCGCAGGGCCTTGCGCTCATGTACGAGGAGCTGCCCATCGCCGCCGGCATGCGCCTGCCCATCGTCATGGCCAACGTCAACCGCACCATCTCGGCGCCCATCAACATCCACGCCGACCACTCCGACATCATGGGCGTGCGCGATGCCGGTTGGATCGTGATGTTTGCCGAGAACGCCCAGGAGGCCTACGACAACACGGTGTGCGCCTTCCGCATTGCCGAGAACCCCCAGGTCATGCTGCCTGTTCTCACCACGCTCGACGGCTTCACCACGAGTCACGCCTACGAGCGCTGCGAGCTCATGGACGACGCCACCGTGGCGGAGTTCGTGGGCACCTACGAGGCGCCCTACGGCCTGCTCACCTCTGCGCAGCCCATCGCACACGGCAACTACGCCAACGGCACCATCGTCATGGAGTCCAAGCTGGCATGCCGCCGCGCCCAGGACGCCGCCAAGCCTGTCATCGACGAGGTGTTCGCCGCCTGGTCGCAGATCTGCGGCCGTGAGATGGCCTGCGTGCACACCTACGGCATGGAGGACGCCGAGCGCGCCATCGTCATCATCGGCTCGGCCGCCGGCACCGTGCGTCATGTGGCCCGTCAGCTGCGCGCCGAGGGCGAGCGCGTGGGCGTCGTGAACATCCGCGTGTTCAGGCCCTTCCCCGCAGAGCGGATCGTCGGGGCCCTCAAGGGCTGCTCGGCGGTGGCCGTGCTCGACCGTTCCGAGTCGTTCGGCGGTGTGGGCGGCCCCGTTGCCGCCGAGGTGAAGGCTTCCATGTACGACGCGGGTCTCACCGTGCCCGTGCGCGCCTACATGTATGGCCTGGGTGGCGCCGACCTCACCTGCCAGATCGTGCGCGACATCTACAACGAGCTCAAGGACCCCGCAAGCCTGCCCAGCCTCACCTACAAGGGCAACCGCTAAGAAAGGAGGACCTGCGATGGCCAACCTCAAGCAACTCTCCGAGCTTCCCAGTCGTCTGGCCCCGGGTCACCGCCTGTGCGGTGGCTGCGGAGCCTCCATCGCCGTCCGTCAGGTGCTCATGGGTGCCGGCGACACGCCCGTCGTCGTCTCCAGCGCCACGGGATGCCTGGAGGTCTCTACGACGGTCTATCCGTACAACTCCTGGGACGTCCCCTTTATCCACAATGCCTTCGAGAACTCCGCTGCGACCCTGTCGGGCGTCGAGGCCGCTTTTAAGGCTCTCAAGCGCGCCGGTAAGATCGACCCCGACAAGAAGGTCAAGTTCATCGCCTTCGGCGGCGACGGCGGTACCTACGACATCGGCCTGCAGTCGCTGTCGGGCGCCATGGAGCGCGGCCACGACATGGTGTACGTGTGCTACGACAACGGCGCGTACATGAACACGGGCATCCAGCGCTCCGGCGCTACCCCCTACGGCGCCTGGACCACCACCTCCGAGGTGGGCTCGTGCGGCCTGGGCAAGATGCAGCGTCGCAAGGACCTCACGTCCATCCTCGCTGCGCACCACATCCCCTATATCGCACAGGCTTCCGTCAGCCACTGGCAAGACCTCGTGCGCAAGGCGGAGAAGGCCATCAACACCGATGGCCCCGCGTTCATCAACGTGCTCGCTCCCTGCCCCCGTGGCTGGCGTATCCCCTTCGACATGACCGTGGAGATTGCGCGTCTGGGCGTGGAGACCAACTTCTGGCCGCTCTTCGAGGTGGAGAACGGCGTGTGGAGCCTCACCGAGCAGCGCCGCGTGAAGCCGGTCGAGGAGTTCCTCAAGCCCCAGGGCCGCTTCAAGCACATGTTCAAGCCGGGCAACGAGTGGATGGTCGCCGAGTGCCAGGCCCAGGTCGACGCCAACCTGGAATACCTGCGCGCCATGGTGAAGGGCACGCAGCCCCAGGTGCAGGAGTAACTGCGCGCCTGCATTAAGACTGGTTATTTTTAGGCGGGAACCTGCGGTTTTGCGTGGGTTCCCGCCTTTTTGTATGCTTGGATAGAAAGGTGCCCGGCGGGGTACACGGTGCGAACCCCGGGGTGCTGCGGGGGCGGGCCTCGCGGGTTTGTTGGGACACGAAGGGATGGAGGCACGACATGGCTCAAGAAGAGAAGAAGGCGGGCGCGGTCGGCAAGGTCGTGCTTGTCATAGTGCTGACGCTCATCGTTGCGGTGGGCGTGTTTGCGGGCATGCTGTATTCGTCCTACCAGCGCATCATGCCGTTTGCGTCTCAGATAGAGGCATCGGCCGCAACCATCGAGGAGCGCGCGCAGGCCTATGACGTCGACGGGGTCACCTCGGAGCTTGCCCGGGTCGACTCCGCGCTTGACGGCATTGCGGCCGAGCTCGATGGGGGTGTGTGGGATGTGGCGGCGTGCGTGCCCGTGCTTGGCGAAGATGTGCGCGGTGCCCGTACGCTTGTGGCTGTGGGGCAAGACGTCATGGCAAGCATCGTCATGCCGGTGTCCGACGCCGCGCGGACGCTGCCTTCCGGCGTGTTGGACTCGCTGGGCAAGGGCCTTGTGAGCGCGACGATGGGTGTCACGGGCGAGTTTGTCCTGTCGGGAGCAAACGATGTGGCGAATGCATTGGCTGGCATCGACGGCATGGTTGAGACGCTGCGTGCCGCGGGCCCCAGCCTCGATGCCGACGCCCAGCAGTTGGCTGCGCTCAGTGACTTCCATTTTGACGAGCTCAACCAGGCACGCGACGAGCTTGCCGGTATGGTGGACGACCTTAGGAGCGCGCTCGACCAAATCTCGCCTGCGCTTGAAGGTTATGCGAGCGCCAAGCAAGTGGCGAGCGATGCGGTCGACGCAGCGGGTCAAGTCGCCGGTCAAATTGCCGATGCGGCTGGTCAGGCCCTGGGCGAGGCGGCCGATGCCGTGAACCAGGCCTTCCCTGGGGCTGCGAAGAAGGCGCAGGATTTGGTGGACGGCGCCAAGGAGTTCGGCGAAGGTGCCAAGAGCTTCGCCGATGGCGTGCGCGACGCAGTTTTGGGCTAGAAGCTGCGCGGAGCGTTAGTCATTAAGTTCGGCATGCGCCTTGTGTACGACGCGGGTGATGAGGTCGGCGTTCACACGCCCCTCGTCGCCCGCGTTTTTCTGTAGGAACATGAGGTACTCGATGTTGCCCTCGGGGCCCTTGATGGGCGAGTGGGTGAGGTCGAGCACGGCAAAGCCCGCCTGTCGGGCTTGCTCGGTCACGCAGGTGAGCACATCGCGGTGGACCTGCGGGTCTTTGACGACGCCGCGCTTGCCTACATGCTCGGGGCCTGCCTCGAACTGCGGCTTCACGAGGCAGACGGCGTGGGCCCCGGTATGGATGAGCCCGGCGAGGCTCGGTAGCACCTTGCCCAGGGAGATGAACGAGACGTCCGACCCCAAAAAGTCTGCTTCTGCGCCGAGGAGCTCTGGGGTGGCCAGGCGGATATCGAGGCCTTCGAGGCTCGTGACGCGCTCATCTGCCGCAAGGCTTTCGTGCAGCTGGTCGTGACCCACGTCGATGGACCATACGTGCGCCGCGCCTGCCTGAAGCATGCAGTCGGTGAAGCCGCCCGTGGAGGCGCCGGCATCAACGCAGCACAGGCCACTCAGGTCGATGCCCCACACCTCGAGCGCACGCGCCAACTTCAACCCGCCGCGTCCCACGAAGGGGATGGCGCAACCGCGCACCTCGAGCTTGTCGACAGGCGTCACCATGGCGCTCGCCTTGGTGCAGACCTGGCCGTTCACATAGACGAGGCCCTGTGCGATGGCTGCCTTGGCCTTTTCGCGCGAAGGGCATTTGCCGAGTTTGGCAAGCACGAGGTCGAGCCGTGCGGTGGGGGTCATTTCGTTTCCTTCGACGAGGTTTTGGCGCGCATGTGCCATGCGATGATGCGCACAATGATGAAGATGATGGCAAAGAGGGCCGCGCTGACGTCGGCGACCTCAAGCACGTAGGTGTTGTTCTCAAAGAGGGCGTAGAGCATGACGAGGGTGAACGCGACGGCAAGCGCGCCATTCACGACACTCAGCACCTTGATCAAAATACGGCGGGCTTTGTCGCGCGTGCTCGTGGCCACAAGGAGGCCGTAGAGCAGCGCCGTCACGCCGGCCACGACTGCCAGCACAGGCAGCACGCGAATGAGTCTGATGAGCACGTTTACCATGGGGCACCTCCCACTTGCCGTTTGCATAGGATACTTGATGCGCACTGCCGCGCGTCTGTAAAAGCGGCTATAAAAAAACGAAAGCCGCTCGACTTCTCATCGAACTGGCCTTCGTCCCTTGGGAGGGTGAATGTATGTGCGAGGAAATGACCTCGCGATGAGCTGCAATCCTTTGGATGCAACTGAAGAAATAGTAGCAAGTGTGATATATGCAACAATAGAACTGCGCAAATTGCCATATACTCATACCAAGTTGTACTAACATGTACCAACTATGCACAGTGTTGAGCGCTAGCCTTGGGAGGGCTCGTGGCTGAAAACATAGATGCCGCCGATCAGGCACAGGCATTGCCCGCGCAGCGTATCGAGGCGACCGACTTGGGCTTTGCCCAAGGCGATGCCCTGCGCGTGGAAGATGTCACACGCATCCTGCACGTGAGCAGGAACACCGTATATAAACTGGCCCGCACAGGTGAGCTGCCGTCGTATCGCGTGGGCAGGCAGATGCGCTTTCGCTATGACGACGTACGCGCGCGGCTTGAGAGCGTTGCTGCCAGCCAGGAGACGAAGGCCGCTGTTGCCTCGGGGGCAGACGAGCCGAGCGACGTGCCTGTTCCGGACGACGTGCTCGACGAGGTGCCGTCGTGGGCGCGCGGCTCCATCGTCGTGGGCGGCCAGGAAATCGTGGCCGACATGCTGGCGAACTACCTGGCGGGATTGGGTGTCAAAGCTCTGCGCTGCCATACAAACGACTACATGAGCCTGGCACGCATGTACACGGGCGGCGCACATGCGGCGGTTGTGGGGCTGTGGAGCGAGCGCGACGGTGCGTACAACGCGCCGTATTTGCGCACGCTCCTGCCTGGTGTGCCTGCCATCTCGTTCAGGCTGTTCAAGCGCCAAGTCGGTTTCACGGTAGCCGCAGGCAACCCCCTGGGTCTCTATGAATGGGGCGACCTGCTCAAGTCCGGCGTTGTCATAGCGAATCGCGAACGTGGGGCGGGTCCCCGTGTGCTGCTTGACGAGAAGCTCAAGTATCTCGAGGCGCGTGCCGACGCTTTGGAAGGGTACGACCGTCCTGCCGCCTCGGAACTGGCTCAGGCCCTCATGGTGTCGCGCGGTCTTGCAAACGTCGCTGTCACCTCAGCCAAGCCAGCTCGTCAACTGAGGGGTCTGGAGTTTGTTCCCATGCAGGAAGAAGCCGTTGACCTTGTGGTTCTCAAGACGCCTGCTACCGCTTCTTTCATCAAGGCTGCCCGCAGCCTTTTGCGCACAGCTGCCTTTAGGAGCGAGTTTGATACGACGCTGTATGAGACGAGACTTATGGGCGAACCCGTCTACGAGTGCTAGTCGGCGCGTTGTGGCACGCCGTCCGCTGCGTTGAATCGAGGCTTATGTACCTTAGTACACCGCGCCTCGATCCGCCTTGCGGCCGACGCACCACAGCGACCCGGGGGAGTTTGGTTGGGGTTGGTGGCACATCATCCGCGGCGTTGGATTGAGGCTCGCGTACCTTATGCGCCGCGCCCCAATCCGCCTTGCGGCTGACGCACCACAGCGACCCGGGGGAGTTTGGCGGCATGTAAAAGGGCGCACCTGCAATTATCTGCAGGCGCGCCCTTTTGGTGCATAGACTGGTCGAGGTGCTACCTCGTGGCATTCTCGGCGTTCATCGTCATGGTCTGGAAGCGGTGCTCCATCCAGGCGTCGGGATAGTGCTCGTCGCAGAACTCCTCCACGGCCGTCTCAGCGGGGATGCCCACTTGGCGGGAGAACCAGCGGTCGTAGCTCACCAAGGTGAGACCGCCGTCTATGATCATGAGCACCAGGGCCACGGTTGTGACGGCGTAGCGCCAGTTCCAAGGGATCTTGTGCACGAGGTCGAAGATGAGGGGCATGAGGTACTTCACCCACACCAGGCCTAAGATGCCCCAGGCCGCCATGAAGGCGCCGTTCGTGCGCCCGTCGATGGAGAGGAACGTGCCACTGTAATCCCACGCAGTGATGCCGAAGGCGAACTCCAGCAGGTAGCTCACCAAGAACTCGAACGCGCCGCCGATGAGGGCGCTCAGGAAGAAGATGGGAATCGGGTTCTTGTCGCGGATGCCGTTGAGGCCGATGGTCATGAGCACGGCGCCGAAACCATAGATGGGGGAGAAGGGGCCGTAGAGCATGCCCGCGCGGTCCATGTAGCCTGCACCCCTCACCAGGCAGAAGATGGTCTCGATGATGACGCCCAACACGCAGCAGATGACGAACGTCCAAAACAGGTTGAAGAAGGTGAGCTTGAAGGGGGCCTTGCCACCGTACTTCTTGAGATGCTCGAGGCGCTCCTCTTCCCGGCTGCGCTCGTCGAGTTTGCGCAGCTTGCGTTCGAGAGCACGCTCCTCGGCAAGCGAGGGGTCGAGGTAGACTTGCAGCACAATCATGAAGACGATGGGCAGCCCCGTTGCCTCGAGGGCATGGTTTACGCCGGCGTTCAGGACGTTAAGGATGAGCTGGGCCACCAGCAACACCATGATGGTGCGGGCAATCTGCGCAGAGTGGCGGCGCTTGTCTTTGACGAGCAGCACACCCAGCGCGATGTCGAATCCTGCGATGAGTCCTGAGCTTGCGGCCAGGCAAATCAAAAGCACCAGCACGGGTTTCTGCAGTGAGGTGCCGCCCGTGTACTGCGTGATGTCGACATCGAAGACGAAGGCGAGGATGATGGCAAGAACGACGGCGAGCAGCTTCAGGATTTCGACGGCACCCCAAATGATCATGAGGACGCCGAAGACCTTGAGCGGCACGGGCACTTTCTTGGCCGGGATGGCTTGGCCTTCGGTCACGATGGGCTCAGTGGGCTTGCAACCTTGTGTTTCAGCTGCCGGCTCGGCTTGTGGCGCATCAGCAACTGCTCCGGCAACCTGCTTGTCGTCGGTCGTCATACGGTCGCCTCCTTGATTGTGAGGGGGAATCTACGATGACTGATTAGCGATCGTCGTCATCGTCCTCGTCATCATCGTCGTCCCAGTCGTCATCGTCGTCCTCCCACCAGTCCTTGTCTTCTTCGACAGGGTGGTTGTAGAACATCTTGTGCGTCTTGCGCTCGGCGAGGAAGGCGATGATGATGAAAATGAGCATACCGCCGATAATCAGGAACACGACGCCGCTCTCCATGCCGAAAAGCGTGAAATGCGACTCGGTTTCCCAACCGAACAGCCACAAAAAGAAATCCATGGGTCCTCCAGCTGTGGTAGTAACATGCGTGCGATAGCATACCCCCACATTAGGCTGCTCTAAGGGCTAAAATGAGGGAATTATGCGATTCGTCCGACCTTCTCGCCTATCTGAGAGGGGACGGGCACAGTCTTTACGGCCCCGCGAGGGGCCGCCACACCACAGGAGGAACGATATGCACGACATTCGCTTGCTTCGTGAGCACCCCGAGGTCCTCGACGCCGCCATGGCCAAGCGCCACGGCTCTTGGGACAAGGAGCGCTTCCTGTCTCTCGACCAGCAGCGCCGCGAGGTGATTCAGGAGGTCGAGGCTCTTCAGGCCAAGCGCAACAGCTCCTCCAAGGAGATCGGCGCCCTCATGAAGGACGGCCGTGCCGACGAGGCTGCCGCCATGCGCGAGGAAGTCGCCTCCATGAAGGATCGCATCGCCGAGCTCGACGCCCGCCGCGACGAGCTTGAGGGTGCCGAGACCGAGCTTGTGAGCCACATTCCCAACATCCCTGCCGATGCCGCACCCGAGGGTCTTGACGAGACGTTCAACGTCGAGGTCAAGCGCTGGGGCACCCCGCGTGACTTTTCGGCCGAGGGCATCGAGGCTAAGCCTCACTGGGACCTTGGCACCGACCTGGGCATTCTCGACTTCGACCGTGGCGTGAAGCTGTCCGGCGCTCGCTTTACCGTGCTCGCCGGCATGGGTGCCCGCCTTGAGCGCGCCCTCATCAACTTCTTCATCGACACGCACACCTCGCGCGGCTACCAGGAGTTCTGGATGCCCATCATCGCCAACCGCGCAACGCTGTACGGCACGGGCCAGCTGCCTAAGTTTGACGAGGACCTCTATCATGTGCGCGGCGAGGACGAGGACATGTACCTCATCCCCACGGCCGAGGTCGTGCTTACCAACCTGCACCGTGACGAGACCATCGACGGTGCCAAGCTCCCCCTGCACTACACGGCGTTCACCCCCTGCTTCCGTGAGGAAGCCGGTTCCGCCGGTCGCGACACGCGCGGCATCATCCGCCAGCACCAGTTCGACAAGGTCGAGATGGTGAACTTCTCCAAGCCCGAGGAGTCCGACGCCTGCCTGGCCGCCATGGTCGAGGAGGCTGAGTACGTGCTCCAGCAGCTTGGCCTGCCCTACCGCATCATCAACCTGTGCGGCGGCGACCTGGGCTTCTCTGCTCGCCAGACGTTCGATCTGGAGGTGTGGCTGCCCAGCTACAACTCCTACAAGGAGATCAGCTCCTGCTCCAACTGCGGTGACTTCCAAGCTCGCCGCGCCAACATCCGCTACTCCGACCCGACTGCTTTCAAGGGCACGCGCCTCGTGCACACGCTCAACGGCTCGGGCCTGCCCGCCGGCCGCACCATGGCGGCGATTCTGGAGAACTACCAGAACGCCGATGGCACGGTCACGGTGCCTGAGGTCCTGCGCCCGTACATGGGCTGCGACGTCATTCGCTAAGCCTTTAAGGGCGGCAGCAGGTTATACTGCTGTCGCCTTTTTTATTTGATGTGCCAGCTGACGCAAGGAGGACGCCCATATGAATAAGTCGTTCAAGCACTTCGTCTCTGCCGCCCTGTCCCTCGCCGTGGCGGGTACATGCCTCGCCGCCCCCGCCTTCGCGGCGGGTGACTCGTCTGCCCTGGGTGGCGCGCTCGATGCCGTCGCGCGTGCGGCCGAGCAGGCTGGTGCCGAGCAGGCTCCCGCTGCCCCCGGCGTCGACGAATCTGATACGCTCATCTCTCTGGGCACGCATATCAACTTTGCCGGCATTGCCTTCGACGTACCTGAGGGTTACACCGACGACGAGGATCCCAGCGACGACGTGCTGAGCGTGACCAATGAGTCGGGCTCTGTTTCCATCAGCGTCTACGACATGCGCGAGGTCGGCTTCCCCGCCGACACCGACTGGGCGTCGTTCTTCAGCAGCCTTGCCCAGATTTCCGTCGCGGGCTACGAGGGCTCCACGGTTGAGGAGCTCGGCGCCGACGAGCTTGGCGAGGGTACGATGATGTACGCCTACGGCCTGGTCGTGCCCGATGGCGACGACACCTATATCATTGTGCAGCTCTATGTGCCTACGGCCGAGGGCGGCTTCACGTTCATGCAGATGGGTTACTCCGCCAACGACGTCACCGACGAGGATACCGACGAGCTGACCGAGGTCATCGACTCCCTCAAGCTTGCTGAGGATGACGGCCTCGACATTGACGACCTGGGGACTTCTTCCTGCGGCTTTACCTTCGACCTGCCTGAGGGCCTGGTTCCCTATGAGGACGAGGATTACGCCTGGATCGATGAGAACGGCGACATCCTCATCATGACCATGGGCCATGTGGTTGAGGGCGCTGCCGAGTTGACCAGCGAGGACTATGCCGCGCTGTATGAGGCCCTTACGCCCGAAGGTGACTCGCCCGAGTCCAAGGTCACGCTGCTCGACCGCGACGTGGTCGACGGCAAGAACGGCCTCGTGTCGGCATACAGCTCCTATGAGGTTGCAGACCCCGACGAGACTGTGTACGCTGTCGTCATCGTGACCCCGGTTCTCGAGGACGATTCCGTGAGCGTCACGATCGTCTGGTGCTCCGAGCAGGGTGCTGCGAAGTACGGCGAGGCCATTTTTGACATGATGGAGTCGTTCGACAAAGAGTAACGCGATTCAGTTTTGTCTGTCCGAGAGAGGAGATTCGGCCGTGCAGGTCAACGTGCAGCTTGATGAGCAGGGCTATCTGCCCGATACCTATGGCAAGTTCAGCGCTGAAGCCGATCAGGGTGCGGGCATGTGCCTGAGGTCGTTCCCGTTCGAGGTGACCGACGTGCCACAGGGCACGCGCACCCTCGCATGGATCTTCATGGACTGGGACTCTATGCCGGTGTGCGGGTTCCCGTGGATGCACTGGTGCGCGTACCAGACGGGGATTGAGGGCGACACGGTCCTGTTCGCCGACGACGTGTCGCGCCTTGGCCAGCCGGGGCTGTTCCAGGGATACAACAGCGCCGCCAAGCGCGACCCGGAGTTTGGCGTGGGATACGAGGGGCCCTGCCCGCCCAATGCTGACCACGTCTACACCATGCACGTCGTCGCCCTCGATGTCGAGCTCGATTTGGCTGCGCCGTTTTGGGCAAACGAGCTGGTGCAGGCCTGCCGTGGCCATGTGCTCGGCGAGGCCGTGACGCTGCTGCCCAGCAAGTCGTAAGCGGCCGTGGCTCTTCTTATATAACTCGGATGCGAGGGGCCCGACTGCCAGTTGGCGGCCGGGCCCCTCGGCGTTTTGCTGATTGGACGCGTGTTGAATTGACCGTGCCTGATCGGCTTGGGTGATGCGTGGCTAAGGCTTACCCTCTCACTGCATAGCGCCAGTACGTTGTGAGGGTGATAACGGCGCAGACAAGCAGAAAGCCCAGCATGATGAGGTAGCTCGGCACATAGGAGCCGCACAGGTCGGCGAGCGTGCCGGGCACGATGTTGAAGGCGAAGCCGCCAAGCGAGTAGGCCACCTGGAAATTCTTGATGACGCGTGCGCGGCGCAGCGGCGTGGAAAGCTTGAGCGACCACACGGAGATGCCCACGGTGCCCAACGACAGCCCGAAGCCGAAGAGTACGGCCGCCACCCAGGCGATTGCCGGGCCCCCGATGCCCACCAGGCAGCACATGGCGCAACCTGCGATGAAGATGCAGAAGAAGACGGCCGAGCCCTTGAAGACGCCGACGATGTCGAATACCTTGCCCGAGATGGCTTTGGACGCGGTGAGGCAGCCGCCTGCGACGGCGATGACGGTGGCGGCTTGCATGCGGTCGATTCCGTTTGAGGTGAGCAGGATGGACAGGTAGTTGAACCCGTCCACCGAAAGCACCCCCAGAAGCGTCATGGCCACCATCATCGCGACGAACGCCCCACGGGGCAGGTCGACGCCGCCTTCGTTTGCCGCCTGCACCGCATGGGGGTGGCCCGGTTTGTGAAAGCTGCCGTTTTCTGGCCGTTCGGGCAAGGAGAAAGGCTCGAGGCCCATGTCTTGCGGGCGATTGCGCAGAAGGACGAAGACCACGGCGCCGATGGCCGCCGCAATCGCCGACTCACAGAGAAACGCCGCAGACAGCGAGCTCGCATGAATGATGCGCGCCGCCACGGGAGAGACGATGAGCGAGGCCATGCCGCTGCCTGCCGAGGCGATTCCCACGGCCGTGCCCACATGGTCGCGAAACCAGCGTCCCACGAGCGTCGTCATGCATACCATGCCGCCCAGGCCGTATCCCGCGCCGGTGAAGACCGCCCCAAGGCAGAAGAGCGCCGTGGAGTGCGCCTGCGAGAAGATGCCGAACCCCACGGCGGTGAGCAGCGTGGCCACGAGCACGCCGCGCCTGCAGTCGAGCCGGGTGTAGTAGCGGTTGACGAGCAGCATGCAGACAAGCGAGGTGAGCGTGCGGCATGCCAGCACGACTGAGCCGGCGGTGTTGCCCACCACTTCGACGATGTAGGGCTGATACACGCCAAACGACGTGCTTGCAAAGCCCATGTTGACGAACAGGAACAGAAAGCAGCAGGCGCAGACGACCTTCTCGTAATGAGCGCGTACGACTTGGGGCATGCTCATGCAAACACCTTCTGGGGTGCCGGGCCTGCTTGCGTCCGGCCGGGCTGGATCGTGGCTGATGTGCGCGCCGCCGATGCTGTGTCGGTTGCGGCGACGGTCTCGCTCGTCTGATTCCGGGTACCGTATGCGGACGGCAGTCGAGCCAACTGTACGCTATCACGGGGCTTCGCATATCATGTGACGGCACACAATTCGTAACCGGAGGCACACGTGAACGTCACCTATGACCAGCGGCTTCAAGACTACATGCGGGCAAAGGGGTACTGTGCCGTCGTCTTCCAGGAGGTCTCGGCCATTGGCTGCTGTGCCGACTCCTCGGAGCTTTACTCCCGCTTTGCGAAGGCTCCCGAGGCTGAGAAGCTGCGAGCACAAGGTACCTGGCGCATCGTGGAGGCCCCCGTGGGGGAGCTGTTCTTGGCGCGCGGCCTTGAGGTCGAAGACGAGGTCTCGCTTGGCCTCAAAAGCTTCTTGGGCTTGAAGGACATCTCCTACAAAGGCATTGCTGCCTGGAAGCTGTAATAGAGAAAGGCCTGGTTGGAAAGCTATTCCAACCAGGCCTGCTGACGATGTGGGGGGGCGCTGCGCGTTTTGAGTCGCGCATGTGCCTATGCGACGAACGGGGCGCCTTTCTGGGCGGCCACACAGGCGGCGGCGTAGGCCGCGACCTCGGCGGTTTGCTCAGGGGTGGGGTTGCGGGTGATCTCGATGGTGTCGCCGGGATGCACGGCGCCGCCCTTGATCACGCGCACGAACACACCCTCGTGGGGCATGATGCACTCGCCCATGGAATAGTAGATGGCGCAGTGCGTGTGGCATTCCTTGCCGATCTGGGTGAGCTCGAGCTCGACGCCGCCCGAGGTGGTGAATCGCGTGCCGAGCGGCAGGTGCTTGAGGTCGAAGCCTTCCACGATGAGGTTCTCACCGAAGGCTCCGTCGGACACGTCGGCCCCGCGGTCCTTGAAATCCTCGATGGCTTCGAATCCCAGCAGGCTCACCTGACGGTGCCACTTGCCAGCATGCGCGTCGCCCTCGATGCCCCAGTCTTCCTTGAGCTCCACGCTGGCCTGCGGGGTCTTTTGAATCCCCTTGCGGTCGCTGGTGCAAACGGCGTGAATGGTGCCCATATTTTGTTCTCTCCTGTGTTTTCTCTCCCTCAGTTCCCTGCCGGGAGTCGGCTGCGCGCATCTTAGACGATTTTTCCGCTCAAGGAAACAGGGAATGCGGACAGAATCGCCCAATGGCAAAACTCGGTGTAGCCGAATGGGCGAATATACCCCTTAAACAGCAGTTTCCTGAAGTTTTCCCGAGCTGCAGGGGGTACACTAGCCCCATCTGTGTTTGCCGTGCGGGCTGCACCTTCTATGGCTCATTGTCAGCCTGCCTGTACGTGAGCGAGAAAGGTAGGCAAGGAATGAGCGAGGAGAATTCCTGGCTTGGACGTAGGGTTGTCGCGGCCGGCGCGACCCTGCTTGCGGTCGGCACCCTGGCATGGGCCGCCCCCGCTTTGGCCAGCTCCGGTGGCGACCCGCAAGCCACGGTTGTAGACGATGCATCCACCATCAATTGGGTGACTCCCGACGATGCCGGCGGTCCTCCTCCGCTTCCCGACGACATGGGTGAGAACCCTCGCCCCGGCATGGATCCCGTGGGCGCCCCCGAAAAGAGGCATGGCGCTGCGGAGGGTGAGGTGCTGGCGCCGCCCGTCAAGGTCGATCCCGAATGCGCTCCCGCCGATGACTGCGTGACGCTGTGGGTCTGGGCCGCCTCCATGATGGTCGATCCCGACATCACGATTCGCCAGATGAACGCCTGGCGTGCCCAGGCGGCCGAGAAGGGCGTTTGCAACGCCGAAGGCGAGCCCATCGAGGGGGCACCGCTCGTGTGGAGCGACTCCCTTGCATTTGCGGCCCAGGAGCTGGCCGTCGAACTTGCCCTGGGCGCCGACCCGGCCACGCTTGAGCGACTGGACGGCTCGGGCAGCGTCATCAACGGCGAAGGCAACACGTTCTTCCCCAACACCCACATCACGGGTGTCAACATTTCCAACCTCACGAGCATACAGGGCACGCTTGACGCCTGGTATGTGCAGTCAGAGGCATACTGGTATGGTCCCCAGAGCACGGTGTACTACACCACGGGCGACTATGCCAACGCCGTGTCCAACGAGGCCAAGGCCGTGGGCATGGCGTCTGTCATGCTTTCCAACCAAGAAGTCTATACGGTCTGTCTCTTTGGCGACGCGGCTCCCGAGGAAGTGGATGGCACCACGTATGCCCCCACGACGGGCGGCGCCATCTACCAGGGCGTGAACGTGCAGAAAGACAAACTCATTTTCGAGCTCGTCGCCCCTGAGACCCTGACGGTCGGTGAGCCGGTTGAGCTGGGCATCAACGCCTCCACGACGCTCACGGGAAATGCCGTGGGCCGTGCCGCAGGCGTCGCCATCGACCCGACCGAGCTGTTTGAGCAGGCAACGGTGCAGGTCGTCCAAGACGGCAAGGTTGTCGGTGAAATTGCGGGTGGCAAGCTTCGGGCCCTGGGCGGATTTGTGTCCGGGCCTGCGACGCTGCAGGTTGTTATGGCCGACGAGGTCGTAGCCAGTGCCGAGGTCGAGGTCGTCGCAGTGCCCACGGCCCTGGGCGAGAGCGCCACCATTATCTCGATGGTTCCCAGCGGCGATACGCTCGAGCTTCCTCAGACGATGAGCGTCCTGTGGACGGGCGGTGCGACAACCGACGAGCCGGTGACGTGGGAGGCCTTGACCGACGAGCATCTTGCCATGCTGAAGAGCCGCGAGGGCGGCTCGTTCGAGGTCGCGGGTACCGTGGAGACCCTGGGTAAGGATGTCACGGTGAAGGTGACCGTCCTGCCTGCCGTGCCCGTGTATGCCGACATGCCCCCCGCCCAGGAAATCTGGGTGGGCGGCACTCCCGCGCTTCCTGAAACCCTAACCGTCACCTGGTCCAATGGCGACGTGAGCGATGAGCCCGTGGCCTGGGACGAGCTTGACACCACCGTTGCCGGGACGCTTACGGCCACAGGTACGATTGAAGGTCTTTCCAGCCCTGTGACGGCGCAAGTGACGGTCAAGCCGCTCGAGGTCGCAAGCGTCGAGGGGCAGGATGTGGAGCTCGATATCGCGAGCGGCGAGATGAATGCCGACACCCTTTTTGCGGCATTGCCGGCCACTGCCTCGGTAAGCTGGTCTGATGGCAGCGTGACCGAGGAGCCCATTGCATGGAGCACGCTTCCCGGCGAGCAGGAGGCCGCGCTTTCCAGCCGTGGGGGCGCTGCGTTTACGTTGAGTGGCGTGGTTGGCGAGACGGGCGTTGCGGCCAGTGCGAAGATCAAGGTTGAAGCGGCGACAATGGTGTCTGCCGAAGCGGTGCCTGCCCAGGAGGTCTGGGTGGGCGGCGCTCCCGAGCTCCCCGAGACGGTGGCCGTCACCTGGTCCAACGGCGACGTGACCGACGAGCCCGTCTCCTGGGGCGCGGCGGACACCTCCCGGCCCGGCACCCTCGAGGTAGAGGGCGCGGTCGAGGGCCTGGCCGACCCCGTCGTGGCGACGGTCGATGTCAAGGCGCCCGAGGCCGTGTCGGCCGGCGACGGCGAGCCCATGGCGGCCTCCGTGCCCAGCGGCGCCGGGGCAGCCGACGCCCTGGCGGCCCTGCCCCAGACCGTGCCCGTCGCCTGGTCGGACGGCTCGGTGACCGACGAGCCCGTCGCCTGGGCCGAGCCCGACGCCGAGCAGCTCGCGGCCCTGTCCAGCCGCGAGGGCGGCTCCGTGGAGGTCGAGGGCGCCGTGGGCGACACCGGCCAGGCCGTGAGCGCCACCGTCGAGGTCGCCCCCGCAGAGCCCGTCTCCGCCCAGGCGCCCCAGGCCCAGCGGGTCTGGGGGGTGGGCGGCGCCCCCGAGCTCCCCGAGACGGTGGCCGTCACCTGGTCCAACGGCGACGTGACCGACG
>JAHZHK010000010.1:30770-44822 GCA_019420325.1 Coriobacteriaceae bacterium
TGGCCGACCCCGTCGTGGCGACGGTCGATGTCAAGGCGCCCGAGGCCGTGTCGGCTGAGCTGTCTGATGTCGAGGCCCAGACTCTTGAGGTTGAGCCCGGCGCGGTGCCCGATTTGCCCGCCACCGTCCAGGTGAGCTGGTCTGACGGCCAGACGAGCGAGGAGCCCGTGGTGTGGGACGTTCCCAGCGCCGATGAGTTCGTGGCTGGCACCGACATCAAGATTTCTGGCGAGGTCGAGGCGACTCAGCAGAACGTCGAGGTCACCGTGCATGTAAAGGACGAGGAGCCGGCCCCCGTACCGCAAGCCGAGTCTGATTCCGACAAGGATGCGGCCGCTGCGACCGACACTAAGGCTGGCGAAGGCGATGCTGAGTCGCAGACTGCTGCCTCCCCGACGAAGCCCGACGCCGCAGCCACGCAGTCCGGCAAGGCCGACCAGGGCGACCCCACAACGCAGCCCGATGCCGCGGTCGCGCAGGATAGCAAGGCCGACCAGGTCGACTCCACACCGAAGCCCGACGCTGCGGCCACGCAGGACGACAAGGCCGACCAGGGCGACTCTGCGTCGCAGCCTGATGCCGCGGCCGACAAGGACAGCAAGGCCAACCAGGTCGCGACTGCCCCGCAGCCGCAGCCCGCTGCTCCCGAGAAGTCCGATGCGATCGGTGGCGCGTCTTCCGAGGAACGCCAGCAGGCTGGGCTGCCCGCATGGGTGATTGCGACCTTGGCAGGCTTGGGTGCCGCTTTCGTTGCGGCTGTCGCGTTCGTCGTCTCCAAGCGCCGCCGCGCCGAGGACGACGAGCCCATAGGCAAGCACGCGGCGCCTAAGAACAAGTAAACGTCCTATTCACAAGGGGTGCGGATGCATGTCCGCGCCCCTTTGAGGTTAAAGGAGTACCCACATGCCTTGCACCACTCTACTTGTTGGCAAGAACGCAAGCTACGACGGGTCCACCATCGTCGCGCGCAACGAGGACGCGCCCAGCGGTGAGTTCACGGCCAAGCGCTACAACATCGTGAAGCCCTCCGACCAGCCGCGTCACTATCGCTGCGTTATCTCCCATCTCGAGATCGATCTGCCCGAGGAGCCCATGCGCTACTCTAGCGTGCCCAACGCCGACCTTAAGGAAGGCATTTGGGGCGAGGCGGGCGTCAACGAGGCCAACGTCTCCATGAGCGAGACTGAGACCCTCACCACCAACGAGCGCGTGCTCGGCGCCGACCCGCTTGTGCGTCTGCAGCCCGCTTGTGGCGCCCTGCCCGAGGTGCCCGGCGGCATCGGCGAGGAGGACATGCTCACGCTCGTGCTTCCCTACATCCGCTCGGCCCGCGAGGGCGTGCTGCGCCTGGGCGGCCTGCTTGAGCGCTATGGCACCTACGAGATGAACGGCATTGCCTTCCAGGACATCGACGAGATCTGGTGGCTCGAGACGGTGGGCGGTCACCACTGGATTGCCAAGCGCGTGCCCGATGATGCCTACGTCGTGGTGCCCAACCAGCTCTCCATCGACTCGTTTGACCTTGACGACGCCTTTGGCGAGCAGGCCGAGCATCTGTGCAGCGCCGACCTGCGTGAGTGGATGGCCGAGAACCACCTCGACCTCACCATGCGCTTTGAGGCTGAAGGCGACGACGTTACGCCTCTGGGCACGTTCAACCCCCGCGAGGCATTCGGGTCGGCCAGCGACTCCGACCACGTGTACAACACGCCGCGCACCTGGGCCATCCAGCGCTTCCTCAACCCCACGACGTGTATGTGGGACGGCCCCGAGGCTGCCATGGGCCCGGAGAGCGACGCTCTGCCGTGGGACTGCGTGCCCGAGCGCAAGGTGACCGTGGAGGACGTGAAGTACGCCCTCTCCCTGCACTATCAGGGCACGCCCTACGATCCTTATGGACACGCCGGTTGCCCCGACCAGCGCGGCAAGTATCGCGCCATCGGCATCAACCGCAACTGCCAGCTCTCCGTGGTGCAGTTGCGCCCTGGCAAGCCCGAAGCCATCACGGCCGTGCAGTGGATCGCCTTCGGCTCGAATCCCTTCAACGCTCTCGTGCCGTTCTACCCTGCGGTGGACGAGGTGCCTGCGTACATGTCGGTGACGCCCGACAAGCCCTCAACCGAGAGTTTCTACTGGGCAAACCGCCTCATCGCGGCTATTGCCGACCCGCACTTTGCCGTGTGTGCCCCGCATATCGAGCGCTATCAGCTCAAGGTGGGCGGCATGGGCCATGCGATGCTGAATGCCACCGACAAGAAGGTCGTCCAGGAGGGACTCGACTACAAGGCGGCTGAGCCGGTGCTGCGCCAGGCAAACGAGGACATGGCCCGCAAGCTGCAGGAAGAGACGACCGACGTGCTCGACAAGGTCCTCTTTTCCTCGAGCATGCTCATGAAGAACGCGTTCTCGCGCTCTGACGGGTAAATATTTTTTGAACTATACTTGCAATTAGTAATAAATCCTAATAATATAAGTCCCATACCGCGCACAAGACGGTATGGGACTTTTTTACTGACTGTCGAAGCCACGCTTGCTTCGAAGGGGATTTTGGGAGAGGACGATACGAATGAACCAGTACAGGTGCCCCATCTGCGGTTACATTGCCGAGTTCGAGGGCGAGATGCCCGCTGACTACGTATGCCCCCAGTGCAAGTGCCCTGGCGAGCGCTTTGAGAAGATCGGCGGTGCCAGCGAGCCCGTCGAGGAGGGTTGGGCTGCCGAGCACGTTGTGGGTGTGGGCAAGCTCGAGAACGTCCCGGCCGACATTGTGGCCGACCTTCGTGCCAATTTTGAGGGTGAGTGCTCCGAAGTGGGTATGTACCTTGCTATGAGCCGTGTTGCGGAGCGCGAGGGGTATCCCGAGATCGGCGAGTACTGGAAGAAGGCCGCCCTTGAGGAGGCTGAGCACGCCGCCAAGTTCGCCGAGCTTCTCGGTGAGGTCCTAACCGACTCCACCAAAAAGAACCTCGAGATGCGCGTTGCCGCCGAGAGGGGAGCCACCTCCGGCAAGACCGACCTGGCCCGCCGTGCCAAGGCTGCCAACCTCGACGCCATTCACGACACGGTGCATGAGATGGCTCGCGACGAGGCGCGCCACGGCCGTGCGTTCGAGGGTCTGCTCAAGCGTTATTTTGGCTAGTCTGTTCGTTTCTACCAGGAGTGTTTCTCAAAAGGAGAGAGGAAGCGCCATGGACACCACCACCAGCCGCCGTAACTTCGTGAAGGCAACCGCAGGCGGAGCAGCCGCCCTTGCCGCACTTGCTTCGCTTCGCGTCCCTCAGGCTCAGGCCGCCACGACCGAGACCAAGACCGAGTACTTTGCCGGCAAGGCAAACGCCCGTCAAATCAACGACGACCTGTGGTGGGTCGGCGCCTGCGACAAGCGCCTTGCCCTGTTCGAGAACGTCTACCCGCTCGACCACGGCGTGGCCTACAACTCCTATCTGCTGCTTGACGAGCAGACTGTTCTTATCGACACGGTCGACCGCTCCGTCATCGGCCAGTACTTCGAGAACGTCGAGGCCGTGCTCGACGGTCGCAACCTCGACTACCTCATCGTCGACCACATGGAGCCCGACCATGCCTCCGGCGTGGCACAGGTCCTCACGCGCTATCCTGAGTGCACCCTGGTGACCACGGCGCTCGCCCAGGCTATGATTGGCCAGTTCTTCGAGGGCATCGACATCTCCGACCGCGTCATCACCGCAGCTGAGGGCGACACCCTCACGGTGGGCGCGCACACTCTCGCCTTCGTTGAGGCCCCCATGGTGCACTGGCCCGAGGTCATGGTGACCTTCGACGCCACCACCGGCATCCTCTTCAGCGCCGACGCCTTCGGCTGCTTCGGTGCACTCGACGGCAACATGTACGCCGACCAGGTCAACTTCAAGGAGAAGTGGCTTGACGAGGCCCGCCGTTACTACTGCAACATTGTGGGCAAGTACGGCCCTCAGGTTCAGGACGTGCTGGCCAAGGCCTCCACGCTCGACGTCTCCATGCTGTGCTCCACGCACGGCCCCATCTGGCGTGAGGACCTGGGCTGGATCATCGACAAGTACGACAAGTGGTCGAGCTACACGCCCGAGGACGAGGCTGTCGTCGTCTTCTACGGCTCCATCTACGGTGGCACCGAGAACGCGGCGAACATTCTTGCCTCACAGCTCTCCCAGGCCGGCGTTAACGACGTCAAGGTCTACGACGTATCCAAGACCCACGGCAGCTACCTCATCGGCGAGGCCTTCCGCGCGAGCCACCTGGTCTTCTGCAGCGCCACGTACAACATGGGCATCTTCACGCCGATGAAGAACTTCCTCAACGACCTCGTGGCTCACAACATGCAGAACCGCAAGGTCTCCTTCGTTGAGAACGGCACCTGGAGCCCGGCATCCGGCCAGCTCATGCAGGACATCGTGGCCACCATGCCCGACATGGTGCAGGTGGGCGACCTCGTCACCATCCGCTCCACGCCCAACGCCGCCAACGTCGAGGAGCTCACCGAGCTCGCCGGCGCCATTGCTGCCTCCCTGTCGGGCGATGAGTCCGTCGGCACTGCCGTCGCGACTTCCGACAATGCTGAGCCCGCAGCCGGCACCGTTGAGGCTGCTGAGAAGGCTTCCGACGTGGTGACCACCTGGAAGTGCACCGTGTGCGGCTACATCTACGAATGCGAGGGCGAGGAGCTCCCCGCCGACTTCGTCTGCCCCCTGTGCGGCAAGGACGCCACCTTCTTCGAGCTTGTGGAGGAGTAGGGTTTCAGGGTTTAGTTTGAACGACAGCAGCTTTTGATTGCAAGGCCGACCTCGAAGTGTCTCGGGGTCGGTCTTTGTTTTTTGTTTTGGCTTGACGTGGTTTGATTGCACGCGCCTAACGACGGTTTACAAGTTTCGTGTGACAGTGTGTATAATTCTGTACATAATTACATACATTGTATGGGAGGAATTATGGACGCTATCTTTTCAAGCACGGCATTGCGTGATCGCCAGGCAGAAGTCAAAAAGGCTGCAAGGGAAGGTCTTGTCCGCATCACCGAAAACGGTGCAGGCGCATTCGTGTTTTGTTCCGACGAGGTCTTTCAACAGCAGATAGATGATGCTGTGGAGCGTGCATTGTATTGCGCAGGCGTGGAGGGGTCGATTGCGCGCGGGCGTGCCGCATTTGCCGTGGGAGACTACGTCGAAGGTACGCAAGCCGCTTTTGCAGAGATTGCTCGACGCAGGAGTCGTCGTGGCTAGGGCATTGTTCACCGGACCGTTTCTCGATGACGCGGCTGGCTTGCCGGATTATGCCCTGGATGAGGTGCGTGACAAGTGCGCCATGGCCGAGGAGTTTCCCGGTATTGGGTCGGCTCTGGTCGAGTTGTCACTGCGGCGCTCATATGGAAGCACATGTTTGAAGTTGGCCGCAGCCGGATATGACGTGCTGTATGAGCGGTTAGATGAGCAAGATGCGGTGGTGTTCTTGGGGATTATTCCTCAGCGCAAGGTGCGATGAGGGGAGATGCGTGCGTGTTCGACAGGGAAGGGAAGGGTCGCCTCGTGCACTATATGTACGTTGTCAAATGTGCCGACGGCACCCTCTATACGGGGTACTCGCCTGATGTGGAGGCACGCGTGGCGGCGCACAATGCCGGCAAGGGTGCAAAATACACCAAGACGCGTCGACCCGTCGAGCTCATGGCGAGTGCGGCCTTTGAGACAAAACACGAGGCCATGAGCGCCGAGTGGCATTTCAAGTGCCTTTCTCGGGCAAAGAAGGAGGCTCTGCTTGCCCGTGTGGAGGCAGGTGTCGCCTTCGAGTGCGTCCTCGGCGAGAGGTTCGACCTGAAGGGCGCTGGTCCGGCAGATGCGGTGGCATCAGAGGCTCCGGTCGGCTATGACGGGCAGGACACTGAGGAGGAGGCGCTGCCTGCCGGGGACGAGGATTTCGGGCAGGCGGACGAGTGATGCGCGCCCGGCCTACTCCATCCCCGGGTAACCCGTCTGCCTGAGAGCCTCGTAGAGCACGATGGCCACCGAGTTTGAGAGGTTGAGCGAGGAGATGCCCGCAAATCCCGTGCGCACGAAGTTGCCGCAGATGTCGGGTCGCGTCTGAGCGGCGGGGGCGTCTTGGCCGGCCAGCTCCTCGTGATGAGCGTGCCAGGCGGGGCCGTCGTCGAGTGCCATGGCGTCGGGCAGCATCGGAATGCGCTCGCAGCACTGAGGCAGGCTGGCGAGAATCTCCTGGTCGATGCCCGTGCTCTCGCGGCCGAACACCAGATAGTCGCCGTCACGATACGTCGCCTGCGTGTACACGCGGCTTGCACGCTTGGTAAGCAGGTGAAGTCGCTCGGGATGCACCTTGAGCTCGGGATTGCGAGCGACGAAGTCATCCCAGCCCTCATATTCGCATACGTCGAGGTTGTGCCAGTAGTTCATGCCGGCGCGCTTGAGGGCGGCGTCGGTGAGGTTGAAGCCGTAGGGCTTGATGAGATGCAGCCGCGCTCCCGTCACCACGCAGGTCCGCCCGATGTTGCCGGTGTTGGAGGGAATCTCGGGCTGGAAAAGAACGACGTTGAGCATGGTGTCCTTTCAGTTGCGTCTACAGGAACAGCTTTGCAAACAGTGGCCAAGTGAACGTGCCGGCGATAATGGCGATGATGAGCAAATGGCCAGGGTAGAACGTGTAAGAGATCCACTTGTTCATATGGCCCTTCTTGCCATTGTAAAGAAGGCAGGCAAGCGCAATGCCGACGATGCACCACATCTGAATCTGGCTTCCGTGCAGTATGGTGACAAGCGATGCCAGTGCGAACTGCGCTATGCGCGATTCTTTGCCCAGGTACATGGCTCCTGCAAGCAGAATGCCGTATCCCTCGTAGCTGGGATGAATGAGGTTCTGACAGGCCCAATAGCAGCCGGCCATCACGATTATGGCCACAATTTTGCCGGCCCACCAGGGCAAGTGCAGGCGTTTCTGGCTCGCTTCTCCTGCCCACATGGGGAGGAGCGCCACAAGCAACGTCACCATGATGTTGAGGTGGTCGGTCCAACTGGCGTCGTCTGAGTGCAGCGCCAGGTCATAGGGAATCTCGCTTACCAGGGCAAACAGGAACAGGCGCAGCGCGTACTTGGGAAAACTGTGCGTGTGCTGCGACCCTTCCACCAGCTCGAAGCAGAAGATGGGAAACGTGACGCGTCCAACAACGCGCATCCAGTAATACACCTGATATACAGTGGATGACACGACAGTGGGATCGACCAGCGAGGCGCGGTAGTAGTTGTACACGAACACGGCCGAGATGTGGTCTACCACCATGCATACAATGGCGATCCACTTAAGCGCCGACCCCGAAAGAACCTGCCAGGGATAGTGCTTCGCCATTGCCGCGCTATCTGCCTGCAACCTGCCATTATCGCAACGTTGTGCGACCTGCGCGCAACCTTCGTCACTCTGTCCCATACCCCGAGCCAATCTACGCCGAGCCTTCGTTTAATAAACCCCGCAGTATAGCGCTCATGTATGGCAGCCCGCCCCGTGTTTTCCGCCAGAGCATGTCCCAGCCCAAGCGCGCATCACGTGCAGGCCTGGGTTTGGTTCAGGCGCAGTTCCGCAGCCGCCGCCCTGTGTTTTCCGTCAGAGCATGTCCCAGCCCAAGCGGGTATCGCGTGCGGGTCGGGACTTGGCCCAGGCGCAGTTCCGCAGCGGCGCAGCCGCGAGGACTGTCTGAGCACTGGGTCAAGTCCCGACCGGTATTGCACCTACCCCTTCCGCTGGGCCTCCATGATCAGCATTTGCAGCCTGTTCTCCACGTTGGCAAAGCTCGTGTCGGGGTCGTAGTCCAGAGCGAGGATGTTTGCCTGGGGGTACAGCTCCTTCAGACGCTTCACGATGCCGCGGCCCACCACGTGGTTGGGCAGGCATCCGAAGGGCTGCAGGATGATGAAGTTGTTCACACCGTGCGCCGCATGGTGCATGATCTCGGCGGGGATGAGCACGCCCTCGCCGGCGTCGAAGGTGTGGTGGATCACCTGGTCGCTGGCACGCGTCACGTCGCGCAGGCGCGGCGGGCACTCGTAGAGGGGATGCGCGCAGGCAATGCGGTCGCAGGCGTCGTGCGCCAGGTCGAAGATTTTGTTTGCCACGCGCCACCAGGCCTTTTGCAGCACGGGCTCGTCGAGCTTGTACTCGCGCACCTGGGCGTCCATGTAGAAGTAGGTCTTCTGGATGACGTCGCTCATCTTGGCCTCGACGATTTCCATGCCGTTGCGCTCCAGGTAGAGCTCGATATCGCGGTTGGCGCCGGGGTGGAAGTTGAGCAGGTACTCGCCCACGATGAGCACGCGCGGGCGGGGACGCGAGCGGTCGTAGGGCACCTTGTTCATCTCAGCGATTGCGCGCTTGAAGCCTCGCTCGCAGCCCGGCACGCCGCCTGAGCGCATGCCGTCGATGATGTAGTCCATACCGCGCTCGAACGCTGCGTCGGCGGTGCCCGCTGCCAGCTCGTAGGGGCGGATCTTGCGCAGCAGCTCCTCGAGGGCGTCGATCATGGGGAGCATGGTCACGATGCGCACCGAGCCGCCCAGGCCGAAGGTGTAGCCGGGCTGGATGTTGTGCGAGTCCTCGTCGTCGTTGCTCACGATGGGGATGTAGTCGTAGCCTGCGTCGTCAAGCGCCCGGCGCAGGAGCGCCACGTAGTGCGTGAGGCGGCAGTCGCCCACGTACTTGGCCATGGCGATGGCGATCTTATGCGTGTCGTACTTGCCCGATTCCACTGCCGCCAGCGCCTCGCCGATCACGATCTGCGCCGGGAAGCAGATGTCGTTGTGCACGTACTTTTTGCCCAGGCGAATGGCCTCCTCGCGGCCTACCTCCAGGGGCGCCGCCTTGAACTTGGTGCCTGCCATGGCGGCCGCCATGATGCGCGAGAACGCGTGTGAGGTGTTGGGCACGAGGATGGTCTTGTCGGAGTCGTCGCGCGTGAACTTGCGCGGGTAGGGATCGCCCAGCTCATGCACCTCAAGCGGGATGCCGGCGGCGCGGCGCATGGCCGTGGTCTGAATGAACGACTGCACACGGATGCGCAGGGGGCCCGACACGTCTGACTCGTCGAGCTTCACCACGAGCGGCACCTTGCCTGAAATCTCGTGCATGAGCCTGCAGATCTCGTCGGTGAGGTAGGCGTCGTGACCGCAGCCGAAGCTTACGAGCTGCACGTACTCCAGGTTCTCGTCGCGTGCCGCGATCGTGGCGCAGGAGAGCATGCGCGCGTGGTAGTTGTTCACGATGTCGATGATGGAGTGCGACAGGTCCACCTCGTCCACGCCCGGTACCGCGTCGGCGCACACCACGGGGATTCCCTCGTGGCTGAAGAGCTCGGGCAGGCCGTGGTGGACGAGCGGGTCGTTGTGATAAGGGCGTGCGGCGAGCACTACGGCGTAGGTGCCGGCCTTCTTTGCCTGCTCGATCACCACGGCGCCGCGTGCTTGCAGGGCTGCCGAGAAGCTCTTCTGCGCGGCGTCGCCCTGGGCCATGGCGGCCAGGCAGGTCGCCTCGTCGATGCCCCAGGTCTGGGCCATGTACGTGCAGAGTTGGCGTCTGCGGTCGGCCTCGGTGTGCCAATGGAACAGCGGGTTCTCGTAGCGCGTGCCGCGTTCCTGGGGATTGTCGGAGTTGCGCACCACCATGGGGTAGCCCTTCACCACTGCGCACATGCTCTCGCTTGTGGCATGGGGGTTCTGGGGTTCGACCGTGGTGATCGTGGGCATGAAGATGAAGTCGACGCCGGCGGCCTCGAGCTTGCGGATGTGGCCGTGTACGAGCTTGGCGGGGAAGCACACGGTGTCGGAGGTGACGGCGGGCAGGCCCTCCTCGTACATGCGGCGTGTGGAGGTGCCGCTCACGCGGACCTCGAATCCCAGCACCCGCCAGAACGTTTTCCAGAAGGGCAGCGTGTCCCAGTAGCTGAGCACAAGCGGGATGCCCACGACCTTGCCCTGAGCCTCGCGCAAAGGTTTGACCTCGTAGTCGCGGCAAAGAAGCTTTAGGCGCTCGTCGAAGAGGTTGGGGGCGTCCTTGCGCTTGGCGCTGGTTGCCGTGCCGTCGAGGTCGGCGCCGCGCGAGCAGCGGTTGCCGGTGACCCAGGAGGTGCCGTTGGAGAACTCCACGACCGTGCGTGCGCAGTGGTTGGCGCAATGGGGACACACGTTGTTCGCCGTGCGGGTGTACCAGGGCGAAGTCGCGCGCGGCGCGGCGCCTGTCGGTATCGTGCCGTCGTCGAGGGCGTCGATGCCGATGAAACCGGTCTTCCATTCGCCGCTGATGGCGCCGTCATGGCCCACCTGGCGCTCCACATGGTCGCGCGTGAGCAGGGCGGCGCCGAGTGCGCCCATGAGCTCGGGATAGGGGGCGCGGGTGACCTCGCGGCCCACGTACTTCTCAAAGCTGCGCAGCACGGCGTCGTTGCGGAACGTGCCGCCCTGCACCACGATGTGCTTGCCGAGCTTGTCCATGTTGGACATGCGGATGACCTTGGTGAAGACGTTCTCCACGATGGAGCGGCACAGGCCCGCCATGATGTCGTCGGCGGTCTTGCCCGCCTGCTGTTCGCTGACGATGGAGCTGTTCATGAAGACGGTGCAGCGCGAGCCCAGGTTGGCCGGGCTCTTGGAGGCGAAGGCATGGGCGGAGATCTGCTCCACGGGAATGTGCAGCGTGGCGCCGAAGCTTTCAAGGAAGCTACCGCAGCCGCTCGAGCACGCCTCGTTCACGGTGATGTTCGTGACGATGCCGTGGTCGAGCCAGATGGCCTTCATGTCTTGCCCGCCGATGTCGAGGATGAACGACACCTCGGGGGAGTAGAGCTTGGCCGCTTGCGCATGGGCCACGGTCTCGACCACGTGGCAGTCGGCGCCCAGGGCGCGGGCGCACAGCTGCTCGCCATAGCCGGTGGTGCCCACGGCGCGGATGACGAGCTTGGCGTCGGCCTTCTCAAAGATCTCGCGCGCCTCAAGCAAGGCGCGGCGTACGACCTCGAGCGGTTCGCCCTCGTTCGAGGCGTAGAAGGAGTGGATGAGGTGGGCGTCGTCATCCATCAAGACGAGCTTGGTGGTGGTGGAGCCGCAGTCGATACCCAGGTAGGCATAGGTGGTCGATCCCGGCACGGGATCTGCGTGGGGACGCTGCGCCAGGCGGTGGCGGGCCCTGAAACGCTGCAGCTGCGTCTCGTCGGCAAAGAGGGGCTCCAACTCGGCGAGGGAGTCAGTGCGACGACCCTTGAAGGTGGCGAGCGTCTCGATGCACGAGGCGGCGTCGAAGGTGCGGGCGTCGTCGGCAAAGAGCGTGGTCAGCGACAGCGCCGCGCCGAATGCGACGATCGTCTCGGGATGCTCGGGCACGACGGTCTGCTCGTCGGTGAGGCCCAGGCGCTCCTGGAAGACGCGCACGAGCACGGGGTTGAACGTGCACGGGCCGCCCTCGAAGATGACCGGGGGCTCGAGCTCACGGCCCTGCGCCAGGCCGCCGATGGTTTGCTTGGCGATGGCATGGAAGCACGAAAGTGCCAGGTCTTCCTTGGGCACGCCGCGGTTGAGCAGGGGTTGGATGTCGGTCTTGGCGTATACGCCGCAGCGACCGGAAATGTCGTGGACGCAGGTGCCGCGCTCGGCAAGCGCGTTGAAGTCGCAGGATTGCGTGTCGAGAAGCGAGGCGATCTCGTCGATAAAGGCGCCGGTGCCGCCCGCGCACGTGCCGTTCATGCGCATGTCCGAGACGCTGGTCTCGCCCGTCTTGGGGTCTTCCTGGAAGAAGACGACCTTGGCGTCCTGACCGCCTAGCTCGATGGCGCAGCGCACTTGCGGGTAGAGTTTGCGGATGGCGACGGAGTTGGCCACGACCTCCTGCACGAAGGGCAGATTGAGCTCCTCGGCCAGCACCTTACCGCCGGAGCCGCAGATGGCGGCACGGGCGGGCATCTCGGGCAGGTTCTGGACGAGCGCGCTCAGGACCTCTTTGAGGCATGCGGCCTGGTTGGCGCCATGGCGGCGATAGTCGGTGTACACCACCTTGTCGCTGTGCGAATCCCATACGGCCGCCTTGACCGTGGTCGATCCCACATCGAGGCCGAGGAACAACCCGTTATCCTGATTGACCTGCATGTTTTCTATCTGCGCCATGCCTCTCCCACACTCCGTGCCCGTTTCTGGCTTAACGCACAATTATGCACATTCAAGCAGGTATACCCCATGGAGCGACGATGGTTGCCACGCGTTGACCATTTTTGAGAGAGGTGGCATGGGGGTTCGGCACGGTTTATGGACAGCGATGGGCAAAGTGGGGTGCCTGGAAGACGCGCGTGTTGCAAAAGGCAGAGATAAACGAAAAAAGGCTGGCTCCCGAAGGAACCAGCCTATAAATTCAAGTGGTGCGGCGTACAGGATTCGAACCTGTGACGTTCTGATTCGTAGTCAGACCCTCTATCCAGCTGAGGTAACGCCGCGCAAGTGCAGGGGATATAATGCCTCAGTCACAGGGTGTAGGTCAAGGATAAACTTTTGACATGGGCGAAGCTCACATTTCTGCCACATACAATGTACGGACTGTGATGGGCTGTGGCCCCGCAATGCATTCAGCGCATGGTGGACTTCTACAGATTTGCCGAAGAGGGATTTTTTGACAGGAATCGGATGCGTCGTGCCCTATACTTATCCCCCACGAGCGATCTGCATGGGTTCGGGTGGCGTCACACCGCGAACCTGGTCAGGACCGGGAGGTAGCAGCCATAAGCGGCCTCTGGCGGGTACCCGGACCTATGCAGGTCGCTTTTTTCGTTTGTGGTCTCACGAGGTGAGACACTGGTATCAATTATACCGATAACCAAAGTCAAAATCTATGAATGACCCAAAGCCTTGAACAGGTGCAGCCGTCGTGGTTATATACCGCATCGCACACGCACGCCGTGTTGAAATCAGTCGAACACAATGCGCCGACATCCCCCAATGACGCATTCATGACCTGAGAGGACATGCACCATGAGCAAGCTTACCCGCCGCAACTTCATCACCTCCGCCGCAGCCCTGGCCGCACTGGCCGCCGTGGGCGTCAACTTCGCCGTTGCCGACGAGGAGAAGGCCGAGGACGCCTACAAGTTCGACAACGCCGACGAGGTAACCCTGGCCGACGACAAGAAGATCACCGTCGCCGCCTCCCCTACGCCCCACGCCGAGATTCTCAACGGCCCGGTCAAGGAGGTCCTCTCCGAGCAGGGCTATGAGCTCGTCGTCACCGAGTTCACCGATTACATCCTGCCCAACACCGCCACCGAGCAGGGCGAGGTCGATGCCAACTACTTCCAGCACGAGCCCTACCTCAAGAGCTTCAACGAGGAGAACGGCACCCACCTCGTGCCCGTGTGCGCCGTGCACTACGAGCCCTTCGGCATCTATCCCGGCAACGTTGCCACGCTTGAGCAGGTTTCCGACGGCGCTAAGGTCGCTGTGCCCAACGACACCACCAACGAGGCTCGCGCCCTGCTTCTTCTCGAGCAGGAGGGCCTGCTGAAGCTCAAGGACGGTGCCGGCGTCACCGCCACGACCAACGACATCGCCGAGAACCCCAAGAACCTGGAGTTCGTCGAGCTTGAGGCCGCCAATATCCCCAACGCCCTGCCCGATGTGGCCATCGCCTGCATCAACGGCAACTATGCCCTCGACGCCGGCTACACGGTGGAGGACGCTCTGGCCATCGAGGCCGCTGACGGCCTGGCCGCCAAGACCTACGCAAACGCCCTGGTTGTGCATGCCGGCAACGAGGAGGTCGCCAAGATCCAGGCCCTGAAGGACGCCCTGCTTTCTGAGAAGACCTACAACTTCATCCTCGATACCTTCAAGGGTGCCGTCCAGCCTGCCTTCACCATCGACGGCGAGGGCGACGAGGCTGAGACCGCCGACGGTGCCGACAAGGCCGAGGCCGGCGCCCTCAAGGACGGCTCCTACACCGCCGAGGGCAAGGGCATCGGCGGTACCGTGCCCGTGACCGTGACCGTCAAGGACGGCAAGGTCTCCGAGGTCAAGGTCGGCG
>JAHZHK010000100.1 GCA_019420325.1 Coriobacteriaceae bacterium
GACTTTGACTCCGGCCCCATGTTCAACGAGCCCTTCCTCACCGTCAATGAGAACGGCGAGCGCTTCATGAACGAGGACGCCGAGTTCGAGCAGCTCAACAACGAGCTGCGCTATCAGCCCAGGCCCGGCTGGTACTCGCAGATCTTCGACGCCAACTACGTCGATCAGGTAACCGAGTGGGGCGGCAAGGCAACAGCCCCCGAGAAGCTCGAAATCTATATGCCCGACATCGAGATGGACCGCTCTGTGGAGTCGGGCGCAGGCGTGCTTGAGTACCTCATCGACACACACCGTTGCGACACCCTCGAGGAGCTCGCCGAGGCCCTCGGCATTCCGGCCGATGCCCTGATTGCAAGCGTCGATCGCTACAACGAGCTTGTTGATGCCGGCTTTGACAGCGACTTCGGCAAGAAGGTCTGCTACATGAAGCGCGTCGACACGCCGCCCTTCTATGGCATTCACAAGCACATTCGCGTCTCCGCCCTATGCGCCGGCATGACAGTCAATGCAAACTACCAGGTCACTAAGGCAGATGGCACTGTCATCCCCAACCTGTGGGCGACGGGTTTTGGCGCTGGTCAGCTCTGCGGCCTGCCTGACTGGTCCATGTACACGGGCGGCATGAGCGCTGGTCACTGCATGACCTCTGGCCGCTACTGTGGCATTGCCGCCGCCACAGGCAAGTACGAACCCACGACCCCCATCACCGATGAGGACGTCGCTGCCGCCGGATACGATATGGATCAGATCCACGGCGTGAAGTAGCCGATAGACAAACTTCAGATCTTTATTGAGGAAGCCCGTCCGAGCCAACCGCGCGGACGGGCTTCCTGATTTATTAAATCCAGTAGTACCGCGTAAACCCCTCCCGCGACATTAGTCTCGAATGGCAGGAATAAAATCATCCATTAGAACCATCTTGAGTAGATCGGTTCTACCATCCGCGCCAGTCTTATGACATAGGTTGTGTATGTGAGAGCGGACGGTATTCTGCGAGATATACAAAGATTCGCTAATCGAAGCGCTGTCATACCCCTGAACAAGCATGAGAAGGATCTCTCGCTCACGTGCCGTAAGGTGAAATCGATCGGCAAAAACCACGCAGCGTCGATCGAAACTCAGCGGTACTTCGGACGTCGTTGCGTTGTCTTCCTGTCGAGTGGCAGACCCATCGTCACATGCAGTCAAAAGCACAAAGCCCTCTCGGTCCCCCTCGCACTCATTTGCGCCACGCCGCCCCAATCCCGCAGTCATGACCATAGCGAAGGCATAGACGGTTGTGATAAGGGTCGTAGAAATCTTAATGGCCTCGGGAGTCATAATCTGTGAGCACGTTATACCTGCTAGAGAAGCAAGGCTGAATAACAAAAACGCAACCGAAAAGAGCAAATCACAGGGGAACTCTTCAGCATGGGCTACTGCGGGAAGAGTGGAGAGCGTCAGCAACGCAGCCATTGTGTACAAAAGGAAAATCATGAACATGTCAAGCGGCAAACCGCCCCACAGAGTCGCTGTCACGTTCGCCGAGGCAAGCTGGAGCACTGCAAGAGTGGGAATGAGCGCCCGACACGTACCGCGTGTCACAGGCCTGCGGCAAGCAACGAGAAGCAGTACCACACCGCACAGCGCGAGCACGGCCAGATGAATCCCATATGATTCTATGATGAGCGACCGCATCGTGCCCATGACAAAGGCAAAGGCAAGCAGACCCACAAGCGCCGGCGCCGCGACATCGGCAAACGACAAAAGGCGCACTCGCAAAAGAGGAGAGCTTTCTGCGTCTAATGATGCAGCATCACTCGCCGAGTCTTCGAAACCAAGCACTACGGGCAACGACGCAGCAACGATCGAAATGAGGCAAAAAGCCCACGGGTAAACGACCTGAGGGAGCAGTCGCCCTAAGAGACCCAAAAGTGCGGCTGCAATCGCCGCACCCGCTACGGCCAGGAGTGCAGTGCGAGAATCCAGTTGTTTATAAACGCAGCCCCACGCCATTCCACACAGCACGCATCCCGTCGCCACAATCGCTGCAAGCAGGGGAGTCACCCAAAAAGCAAGGCCGCCAGACCAATCACCGGCGTATGTCGCCAGATATGAGAACGCCACGCCACCCAACAGGTATAGCGCACAGCCGACGAAGAGGACGGGATTTGGAACTCGTTTTCCTCGCCAAGACACTATGGCGATTGTCAAGCTAAGCAAGCAGGCGAAAGCCAAGGACTGCAGGGCAAAGTCACCGACAAAGAGTTGCGTTCCCGCATAGCGCTGAAACGGCGTGACTGTATTCGAATAGAGCAACATGGTGGCAAGCCAGCTGCCAAGACCAAGAGCATGCAAGATGGGCCGAGAATGCGCGTTTGTCCCGTTCTGGGAACTTGCGTCTGCACGTCGACAAGCGGCGGCCTTCGCATCTGCAACGCCCGATCTGCCAAACAGCATGGTGCGCATTTCGCCTCCGACCCAATCCCTGTCTGTAGATATCCGAGACTCGAATAGACATCATTGTAGCAATGACAACCTCATTTTGGCAGCTCAACCTTGTCAAGGGTTTTCACGTTGAGAGGCGTTGAGAAATATGGACTGAACTTGCGACAATACTTGAACGCTCATCTGAACGCTATTCGTCACGCTACTGAGGCATGCTGAAACCAACGCCGCCCACCTTACCGGGCCGCGGGCGTACGCAAAGCAGTCGCAACTCAGCCAGATATCTGCGACCGCATCAAGACTCTAGAAGAAAGAGAGCGTGCAACATGGAACTCACCCGTCGTTCGTTCGTCGCATCCACCGGCGCCGCCGTTGCCGGCATGGCCAGCGCCTCAATCGCCCTGGCCGATGACAAGCCCGCAGGCCCCGAGGGCGGTGCCCCTGAGGGTGGCGCCCCTGTCACGGATTCCGCTGAGCCTGTTTACACGGTGCCCGTGGTCAACTATATGTGCGACGAGGACTGGCTCGGCCAGGCCCCCGAGATTGCCGCATCCGATATCGCCGAGACCAAGCAGTTCGACGTTGTTGTTGTGGGTGGTGGCCATGCTGGCACCCAGGCAGCTCTTGCTGCAGCCCAGAACGGCGCCAAGGTGGCTGTCATCGAGAAGCACGCCGACGGCGAAATCGTCTACCGCGGCGATGATATCTGCTCCTACAACTCCGAGCTGCTTGAGAGCTGGGGCTTTGGCCCGTACGACCTCAATGAGATCACGAATGAGTATGTGCGTCGCGCCAACGGTCGCTGCAACCCCGCAGTCATCCGTAGCTTCGTCTACAACTCCGGCGAGATGATGGACAACCTCGTGGCCGTCACGCCTGACACCTCCACGTTCTTCGACCGCGACGGCGGCGAGTGCATCGTTCAGATCGCCTATGACACCCCCGATGGATCCAGCTATCCCGTCGAGCGCTCCGGCTACAAGATGTGGGCTTCTACGCTCCAGACCTACGGCACGAAGAACCAGCAACCCGTGGGCCATGCCGGCCTTACCGATGTATCCCGCATGACCGAGATTGAGACCTATTGCCGCGACGCCGCCGAGGATCTCGGCGCCGAGTGGTTCTGCTCCATGACCGGCGTTGAGTGCGTGCTCGATGAGTCCGGCGCCGTGACGGGTGTCATCGCCCAGGCCGAGGACGGCACCTACACCCAGTTTGACGCAGCCAAGGGCGTCATCCTGGCTACGGGTGACTTTGGCGGCAACACCGACATGGTGTGGGAGCTCTGCACCGAGTGCGCTGAGAACGCCATGCGCCACGGCGTTGCCCGCGAGGCCCTCAAGGGCATGACTGATTGCGATGGCAGCGGCCACAAGATGGGCTGCTGGGCTGGCGGTGCCATCGAAAGCCACCCCCGTCCCGTCGCCGGCGACGCGCCGAGCATGGCCTTTGGCCCCTGGGGCTCCACGCCTTGCCTGTGGATGAACTGCAAGGGCGAGCGCTTCATGAATGAGGGCTTTGCCGGCCACGTGCTCGGCGAGTCTGTGCGTCAGCCTACCGCCAAGGAGGGCATGACGGGCAACTTCGCCATCATGGACAAGAAGCACATGCAGTATATCCAGCGCGCCGGCCTTGACCACGGCGCACCCAACTGGGGTTGGACCGGTGGCATCGAGCAGTACCAGGAGGCTGTCGACGCCATCACGGGCACCGAGGGCTCCGTCAGCGTCATGGGCCTCGAGATTGCCAGCCGTGACGGAGGCATGCCTGGCACGCTGTATGTGGGCACCACCGCAGAGGAGGCGCTGACCAACGCCGGCCTGTCTGGCGACGACCTGGCCCGAGCTCTCAAGACGCTTGATGATTACAACGCCGCCTGCGCTGCCGGTGTGGACAACGAGTTCGGCAAGGACGCCGACCTTCTCATCCCCATCGACGAAGCCCCGTTCCTCGTTGCCGCCCAGGGTACGACCCGCTGCTATGGCCCTGGCCTCAACACGCTGGCTGGCTTGTGCGTCAACCGCTATTACCAGGTGCTCAACGCCAACAAGGACGCTGTCATCCCTGGTCTGTACGCTGTTGGCAACACTATGGGCGAGCGTTACGGCAACTCCTACACCGGCCCCTCCGCTGGCAACAACATGGGCAACGCCATGACGAGCGGCCGCGTGGCCGGCAAGCATGCCGCCGGTGCTATCGACGACATTAAGTAAGAAAGAACTTGCCCTTTGTAAGGTGAGCCTGCATACATAAGCCCGGCCTGTCTGCTGATGTATATGCAGGCAGGCCGGGCTTTCTTGCTTTCGTGACGATCTGCCACACACTCGTGCCGCACTACCAAGCGTGGTCGCATCGGTGGTGCCCCTCTATACCGAGCTCTTAGTCCTCTCGCGACAAATCAACCTTACCGCGCAGGCTCTTCTTCTGGGACACCTCGTGCTTGGACTGCAGGCGGCGCTCCTTCGAACGATGGGGCACGCGTGTCTTCAGGCGCTTCTTCGGAGGTCTTGAGCGTCGTTCAAGCTCGGCGCGCAGCTTCGCCAGACATGCCTGACGATTGAGGAGCTGGGAGCGCTCGGAGCGCGCCACAACGACGATTCCCGTAGGCGTGTACCGCATGCGCACGGCAGAGTCGGCCGTGTTCACGCCTTGCCCGCCTGGGCCTGTCGCATGGAACGTCTCGACCTCGCAGCATGCAAGCAGCTGAGCGTCTCCTTGCTTGCAAAACGCCACATAGTCAGCATGCGTGAGTGCCGGCACTTCGGAGGTCTCATTGTTCGCCTCGAATGTCCGCGAGTGTTCCGATGGTTTATCTTGTCCGGTCATAAACTCTTGCTCTCCTGAGTTTGGACGGCTATACATCAGAAAGGCAGGCGTCCACCATTGCTCGCAGCTCGTCAGACGCGTTCGGCCATTCGCCCGCGCTTGTTTGCCTAACGCGTGAATGGCCGATACCGGAAGCCTTTGCCTTGCACCTTAAATGTAGTCCGAGATGTAGGGGCATTCGTGCAACAGGGCTGCGTCAAGGGCCTCTACGCCGGCGGCGTCGCCCTGGATGCGCTCGCGCTCAAAGAGCTGAGCGGCGGTTTTGTAGCCCATGAGCAGGCAGGTAAGCGTGCCAATGGACATGTGCAGGCGCGCAAAGCCGTTCATGTGCGTCCGCATGGGATCGCGCTCGAGGCGGGCCGCCTCAACCACCGCGCCTTCGCCTTCCTGCTGCGTGGCCACCGCATTGTCGGCATCGCAGGCCAGAGCAGCCGTGTCGGTGCCCCGGTAGACCTCGTGCACGACGGTTTTGCCCTCGCAGAATTCCACCACATAGGTTGCGGTGTTTTCCTCGATGAAGGAGTCCTCAATGTCGAGCGCAATGCGCAGGTGCGCGTCGGGCGCGCAGGGATATTGCTCGAGGAACTGTTCCACATCCACGATACGCCCCATGATGTAGGGCTGGATGGTCTCCACGATGTCGGAGTCATCCATATCGAAGGCGATGGGCTCGTTGAAGTACGTGTTGCCGCGCACCTCGTCGATCATGGAGTCGTGGGCGTGAATGTACTCCCACAGGCCCTTCTGCGCCTCGCGGTTGAGGTAGATCATCTCCTTGATGTGCATGACATCATCTTTGATGAGGTACACCATGTAGCCCATGGGCTTGTCCTCGACGTTGTAGTACACGGCGACCATGGTGTCGTCCTCGTCCCAGCGCCAGTACTCGTCCCACGCCAGCGCGTTGCGGAACAGGCATCCGTGCGTCTGCTGGGCAAACGTGGAGTGCAGGTTCATGAAGTCGAGGTTGTCATCGGGTACGCGGCGCACGTACCCCGGGGCCCTCATGCGACGAGGCACCTGGTTGTCGCGCACCTTGTACGAGATCTTGTTGGAAATGATTTCCCAGCCGCGGTGGCGGTACAGCGGGATGGAGTAGGGGAAAAGAATGGCGAGCGTCTGGTTCTTCTCGCGCATGCGCATAAGGCTCTGGCACATAAGCCTGCCCATGATGCCCTGGCCGGTGTACTCAGGGTAGGTGGAAACACTCGTGATGAAACCGACCTGGTAGATGGACTGGTAAATGTTCATCTTCAGCGGGTAGACGGCAAACTGCGAGATAAGGCTGTCGCCGTCGTAGCACCCCAAGATGTCGGCACGCTTGATGACAGGGAACTTGGACTGCTTGATGGAGTCGTTGCTCCAACCGTCAGTCATAAGCTCCTGCTCGGTCACCTGGAAGGCATAACGCAACAGCGCGTTGTACTGGTCGAGGTCGTCCACCGTGAGGTCGCGGATGACGTAAGGAAAGCTGTCATCCTGCGGTTTGTGTGCGTCGGAAGCGCACATATCTATCAAGTCCCTTCGTAAGATTGCGTCCAGCCCGATGCATGAACGCGCACATACTTGTCATAGTACCCGTTTGACCGAAGCAGCGTGCGCCTTCGGCGTATCGGCACAAAAGTGGCGGCTGGGACCCAGCGCACCCCTGTCAGGCGAACCTAGAAGAACAGCAGCGCCATGGCGGCGACGAAGGCAAGCAGGACGATCGAGGTGATGAACGCGGCAACGAACGCGTTGCGACCGCGCGTAAGCAGCACACGGAAGTTCACCGTCATGCCGAGAGCCGCCATGGCCATACCAAGCAGCAGGTAGCTCACCTTGACGAGACCGTCGAGCATCTCCTGGGTGAGGGGAGCAAAGGTGCCGATGACGCTGGCGGCAACAAAGCCCACCATGAACCAAGGAATGGGCACCTTGCCCTTGCCCTCGGCCTCCACGCCCTCGGCCTTGCGGTACCAAACGCCGATGACAATAGCCGCGGGGGCCAACAGCAGCACGCGGGAAAGCTTCGTGATGATTGCAATGTCGAGGCTCTCGGAGCCACCGGCGCCACCTGCCGCCACGGCATGGGCAATCTCATGGAGCGACCCACCCGCCATGACGCCGAACTGCGTGGCACTCATGCCGAGCAGGGGCCCTACAGCGATATCGACAAGCGTGAACAGCGTGCCAAGAATGGCAACGATGGCCACGGCCACCACCTTGTCCTCGCCGTGGCGCTCGGCTTCCTTTTCGCTGGTAGGCAACTGGGAAGCAATGCCCATGACCGCCGCCGCGCCGCAAATGCCCGTGCCGGATGCAGTGAGAATGGCCAGGTGTCTGTCAACACCAAAGCGTCGGGCCAGATTGTAGGCAAGGAAGATGGTGCCCGTGACCACCACGCATGCCAGTGCAATGGTCTTCACGCCCGCCTGCGCCAGGGCCAGAAGATTGAGCTTGAAACCAAGCAAGATAATGCCTGCTCGCAAAAACTTGTTCGAGATGAGCGCGATGCCAGGCTTGGCATAAGCAACGGCCGGCTTAGCCGCCTGACACACAACACCTAAGATAAGTGAGATGACGAGCGCGCCAAGAACCGCCAGGTAGGGAAGGCCCGCCAACAAGCTGCCGAGAACCGAACAAGCCAACGTGAGCGCGCACGCCACAACAAACGGCTTGGAGAAAATCGTTTTGAACATGGAAGTCGATGACCTTTCACGAGATGGAAGGGCCAACTGTAGCAAAAGAGTTTACCTACCCTATCGAACTGGCATCCGAAATGGGCAAACGGCGCGATTCTCCCGGCTCCCCACATAGATGAAAAGGGGCCCAGCGCGAGCGCCGGAGCCCCTGGGATACTCGACGCTTGGCAATAGCAAAAGACCCCAACAACCAAAGGCTGTTGGGGTCTTTATCATGCGAAATGGTGGGCCCGACAAGGTTCGAACTTGTGACCTCCCGGTTATCAGCCGGACGCTCTGACCAACTGAGCTACGGGCCCGCGAGGTCGATATAATAGACGCTTTCGCCGTCCTTGTAACCCATATTCGAGAATTAGGGCCGCATTCACAATCAGCACACAATATATCGGCGCCTGTGACGTTTGCGTGCCACAGGCGCCGAGCATTACCTCGCGTAAAACTCCGCCACATCGGGCAGAGGGCTCCTCTTGCCATCCTCGGTAACGCAACGTACAAGCAGGCGATATCGACCTTCGTGCTCGGGCGTGTAGGTAAACGTCCAATGTACCATGAGCTCGGGGGAGGATTGCGACACGTCGTAGGGATGCCAACTCTCGCCGTCATCGAGGGAGAACTCGACCGCCACGATCTGGTTTCCGTAGTCGTCGGCATATCCGGTAAACGTAACCGGCTTTCCTACCTCAACGTTCATGGGAACTATCATTGTCCGCCTCCTTTGCGCCCAAACTCGCCATTACGCCTGGGTGCCGGTGAGCACGCCCACATTCGGGCTTGCCGGATTCGCAGCAACGGGGACAGCAGGAACTTCGTCCTCAACCGTGAAGACAACCTCCACGACATTCTTGAGGAAGTAGTTTGCAGGGGTCTTGGCCATCCACAGCTGGTTTGCGCTGCCCACGGAGTTTGCAATGTCTTCGCCGTTGACCTCGCAACCCAGAACCGCATGCCTGCCGATTGCATAGCTCAGAGGCACGCTGACCTGGGTGCCGTCATCGGCAATGAAGGTCACCGTGTTGACGCCCTTCTGCGCCTGGGACGCCACGAGCAGACTCTCAATAGAAATACCGCCGACCTCGGCGTTCACGATGGCGCGGCCGCCTGCAGGGTTACCGCCGCAGGAGCACGTCATGAGCTGCGGGGTGCTCTCGTCTTCCACAAGCTCGCCGATGGTAGCGCAGAAGGCATTGTCCACGTCGCCACTCACGGTAAGCTGCCAGTCGACCGAACGCACCTGCGAGGAGGCGTTTGCGCCGCCGCAGGCAACCTGGGCCACACCCTGCAGCCTCGCAACATCGGCAGTAGGAGAGACGTACGTCTGGTCAAAGGAGAACGTACCGATAGCGGCTGTCTTCACCAGACCGGAATGCACTGCGGCGCTGCCCTTTGCCTCAGGCGCACTTTGGGGTTCTGCGCCCTGGTCGGCCTGCCCGCTTGCCAAAGCAGCCATGGGGCCGGCCATCATGGACGCTCCCATCGCGAGGGTTGTGAGGACACCCACGGTTGCGTTGATGCGCTTGCTGTTCTTACTCATCGTTATGCCTCCCTATGCCTCGTCGACGGTGAACAGGAAGTTGGTGTCGTACTGGCACACACGGAAATCACCCTCGGGCGTGATGCTCGTGGTGCGGATCTTAAGCACATAGGAACCAGCCTGCGGGGCCTTGAAGTCCAGTCGCCAATACGTCCAGTACCTGGAGTCGTTGTCGGGCGTGTCCATAGCGGTCCAAGTGGCGCCGCCGTCAAGCGAGAACTCGATGGAAGCGATGGGCTCGTCCCAGGCATCAGCCATGCCCTCAAGATGCACGTCGGTGCCCTCGATGACAACGCCGGTGGGGGCGCTCAGCACGGCGCTGTTGGGCTTGGAGTAAATCTCGCCGGTCTGATCGTCGGTGAACTGGCCCACGTACACTTGGTTCATGAGGGTGTCAGGATCATGCGTCATGAACGTGAGGTTGGAGAGGCGCTTCACGAAGTTGCCGCCAGAAGTGTTGTACACCCACAGCTGGCAGGGATAACCCTGGGAGTTGGGCAGGAGCTTGCCGTCCATCCTGGTGACGATGATGGCGTCGTTCTCAATAAGCCAGTCAAGGCTCATCTCGGCGTAGTTGTAACCGTCGGAGCTGATGGGGCTCATGATGTTGGCGCCCTCGAGCGGCTGGGCATAGTCGATGATGGCGCTGATTGGGATACCCTCGACCTCAACCTGCATGATGGTGGCCTGTCCCACGCCGTGGATGGTGCAGTCGTTCTTCATGACCTGGGGCACGGTGCCGAACTGTTCCTCCATCTCGGTCAGCGGCATCTCAACGGGGT
>JAHZHK010000101.1 GCA_019420325.1 Coriobacteriaceae bacterium
AGACGCCGCGCGACACCATCTTCACCACCGAGTACTCCATGCGCACCGGCATGGAAGCGGTCTACACCCTGTGCGACGTGGACCGCGGCGTGCCCGAGGTGTGGGGCAGCACCTTCGACGTGCGCGACCTGCTGATGAGCAGCGTGAAGCTGCGCGACGGCAAGGCCATCACCGACATGTCGCTTCCCCTCAAGGACAGGGCTGCGCTCGACATATTGCTGAAAAAGCTCGGCCGTACCGACATCGTGAAGCTCCTGCGCGAGTTTGATGTCATCTAGCTCGTCGAATGAAGCGTTGCGCAATCGGCCGATGCGATGTGGGGCGATAGCCCGATAAGAAAATCCCCGCCTTCCGGATGTTGCATCCGAGGGGCGGGAATTTTTGTAACGATTTCTATCTTGCGCGTACGGGCCGAGTGCTTCTTATAGCCAGGCTTCCGTACTGGACGTTTTTTCTGCGCCCACGTTCCCTCTGCGGCTGCCGCTACCTCAGGCCGGTCGAACCGAAGCCACCCTCGCCGCGCTCGGTGGCGTCGAGCTCGTCGACCTCCACAAGCTCGACGGCGGGCACGCGCTGCACCACGAGCTGCGCCACGCGCTCACCGCGGGCGATGGAGATGGGCTCGTTGACGTCGGTGTTGATGGCGATGACCTTGAGCTCGCCGCGGTAGCCCGAGTCGACCAGGCCGGGCGTGTTCACGATGGACAGGCCCTTCTTGGCGGCCAGGCCGCTGCGGGGCTGCACAAAGCCGGCGTAACCTTCCGGAAGCGCGATGGCCACGCCCGTGGGAATCATGACGCGCCTCATCGGTTCGATGACGACGTCGACGGCGCTGTAGAGGTCCAGACCCGCGTCGCCGGGGTTGGCGTAGCGGGGCAGGGGCAGCTCCTGGTCGAGCCTCTTGATCTTCACCTGGATGTCGAATGCCATGGGGTTTCCCTTCTTGTCGTGCCATGCGCGAGTTGCGGGCGGCGCGTTCTGGCGCGTAATTGCTGGAGAACGCGCTGTTATACCCTGCAGGGTCGAGCTGGATTCTGAAATAAGGTGTAATCTACACGCTTCAAGGACTATATACCAGCAAAGGCGTCTGTGCACGCCCGTCTCTTAGGGAGAAACCACGTGAAGCGCATCCTCATCCTCGGCGGTGGCCTGAGTGGCTTCTATATCGCTCGTGACCTCGAGAAGAAGCTCCAGGACGGGGAGGCTCAGGTCACGCTCGTCGACATGCGTTCGGCGTGCGTCTACCAGCCCTTCTTGGCCGAGGTCGCGTCGGGCGCCATCGAGCCCCGCCACATCGAGACACCCTTTGCCATGCACCTGAAGAAGACGCGCATCGTGCGTGCCCGCGTCACTTCGATAAACGCTGCCGAGAAGCGCGTGGCTCTTGCCGACGCGCACGGCAACGCCTTCGAGCTCGAGGCCGACGCACTCGTGGTCGCCCTGGGCGCCGTGACGCGCACGTTCCCTATCCCCGGCATTGCCGAGAACGCCGTGGGTCTCAAGGCGACCGAAGAAGCCGTCTACCTGCGCGACAACCTCATCTCGAACCTCTCTTGCGCCGCCGAGCTCCCCAAGGGCTCGCCTGAGCGCACGCGCCTCATGACGCTCATCACCGTGGGCGGTGGCTTCTCGGGTATGGAGGGCTTCGCCGAGCTCTTTGACCTCGCTTACAAGATTTGCAAGAAGGACGCGCGCCTGGATCCCTCCGAGCTCAACTTCCACCTCATCGAGGCTGCCGAGAAGGTCTTCCCCGAGCTCACCGTGGCGCAGTCGAGCAAGGCGGTTGCCCACCTGGAGGCCCGTGGCGCCCACATTCACCTCAAGACCTGCGTCGAGAGCGCCCAGGACGGCCATGTCGTCACCTCCGACGGTGCCAGCTACGACGCTGCCTCCATCCTGTGGTGCGCCGGCGCCATGGCCAACCCCGTGCTCAAGAGCAGCGACCTGCCCCTTGAGCCGCGCGGCCGCGTCGTGTGCGGCGCCGACCTGCGCGTTCGTCGCGACGGCGAGGTGTTCGAGGGCGTCTTCGCCGTGGGTGACTGCAGCTGCGTGCCCGACCTCACGGGTCACGGTCTGCCCGACGGCTCCTGCGCCCCCACCGCCCAGCACTCCATGCGTCAGAGCAAGGTCCTCACAAAGAACCTGCTCGCGTGGCTGCGCGGCGGCGAGATGGCCGAGTATTGCCATGAGAACGCCGGCATGGTGGCGGGCCTGGGCACCTCCTATGGCGCGTTCACGAGCGGCGCGCTCACCAAGGGCGGCGCCAAGATTCGCTTCAACGGCTGGCTCGCCTGGATGGCCCACCGCGTGTACCACGGCTTCGCGCTGCCTGGCTGGGAGCGCAAGTTCCGCGTGTGGGGCGACTGGACTGCCGGTCTTGTGTTCTGCCGCGACCTGTCCGACGTCATCGGCACCCGTGAGCCGCGCGCCTTCTTTGAGGAGTTCGCAGCCCGCGTGAAATAGTTGGGGCCGCCCGTCATGGGTAGTTTTTAGGGAGCGCCCACTGTTCGTATATACTTCCGTAACGAAATCAGCGAGATGGGAGTGCGAGCAGTGGGCGAAAAACAGAAAGTCCAGGCAGATAAGGACGACGCACCTCACAAGGGCAGGGGAGGAGCGCGTCCGGGCGCCGGTCGCAAGGCCAAGTGGGGCGAGAAGACCGTCGTCATGCGTGTGCCTGAGAGCATGCGCGAGGCCGTGGAGGAGTTCCTGAGCCTCAAGGCCCAAGGCATCGAGCTCGTGCGTGCCGACGAGGCGGCCGCTCGCGTTGAGGCGGCCGTCCAGGTTGCGGCGCAGCCCGCGCGTCTCGCCCTTGAGGAGCAGCCCGCACCTGTCGCAGCTGAAGCGCCCATCGCCCCTGCCAAGCCCAAGAAGCCCCGCGCGCCGCGCAAGAAGAAGGCGCAGGATGCAGGCATCGACCCTTCGCGCCAAGGATCGCTCTTCGACCTTCTGTAATGGTGCGACCCGCCGCTGCATGTGCATGCGTGGCGGGCCTTGCGCAACAAGAGGCCCCCGCCATCTGGTTGATTCCCAGGTGGCGGGGGCCTCGATTGTTTGCTGGTGCCTTGGGCGCCTTGTTTGAGCACGCGCGTTGACTGCCGGCGCGCGTCCATGCGCGAAGGGCGTACCAACGCGGGCGCTTCGGGCACACGCTCTTGTCTCGGGCGCGCCTGGGCCTCATGCCTGCGCGCCCTTACAGACCCGCGCGGCAGAGCTCCTCAACCACGGCGGCGCAGCGCATGGCGCTGGAGGTCTCGAACTCGGGGTCGGTCATCTCGGCCGAGCCGTCGGCCTTGTCGGAGATGGCACGCACTACGGCGTAGGGCACGCCGTTCACATGGCACGCATGGGCGATGGCAGCGCCTTCCATCTCGCAGCACATGCCGCCGAACTCCTGGGCCAGGCGCTCCTTTGCCTGCGAGGAGGCGATGAACTGGTCGCCCGAGACGACGCGGCCCGCGAACACGCGCACGTCGGGTGCGGCGAGCGCGGCGGCATGTTCGATGGCGACGCGCAGGGCGGGGTCGGCCGGGAACGCCAGGCAGTCCATGCCGGGGAGCTGGCCGGGCTCGTAGCCCCAGGGCGTGACGTCCACGTCATAGTAGAGAGCGTCGGTGCTCACCACGAGGTCGGCGATGTCGATCTGCGCGTCGAGCGAGCCTGCCACGCCCGTGTTTACGATGTGCGTTACGCCGTACAGGTCGCACATGGCCTGCACACACATACCGGCCGACACCTTGCCGACGCCGCACTTGGCAATGACGACCGGCATGCCGGCGAGCGTGCCCTCGCAGAAGCGCATACCCGCACGCTCGCTGAGTTCGGCGTCTTGCGTGTGGTCCATGAGGGTGGCGACCTCCACGTCCATGGCGCCGATGATACCGAGCTTGACCTGCTTGTTCTCCATTTTGCTTCCTTTCGGGAGTGTGCTTTCGATTTTGTTACAAATTTGAAGGCCGAGTGTTTCGCGTGGCTCGGCTGGTATGGCTTGACTGGGCCGGCCGCGCTGTTCGGGTCCCCGGGGCGCCCTGCCCCGCCCTAGCGAGCCTCGTTCTTCGCCAGCTCTTCCTTGAGCGCCGCGTCAAAGGCCGGCAGTTCCCTGTCCAGTCGCATGGGCCGGCCCTGCGGGCTCACGAAGCAATGCTGCGAAGTGCCCGTGAACACCACGCGGCTGCGTCCTGTCTCGGGGTCGACCTTGCTCATGGTGTAGGCAAACGTCGAGCGCACGCCCGTGTATTCGGCGAGGCTCACCACGATGGACACGCGGTCCTCGAAGGTGGTGGGCTTCTTGTACGAGCATTCCACGCCCAACACGGGAGAGGTGATGCCTTCGTCCTCGAGTCGTGCGAAGTTCCAGCCTATCTGGTCCAGGTAGTCCACGCGCGCTTCCTCCATCCAACGTATGTAGTTGGAGTGGTGTGTGATGCCCATGCGGTCGGTCTCGTAATAGGCGACGCGGTGAATATACGGGGTCATGAAGCTGCTACCTGCCTATCTTCTTGATGACGTGCGGCATCCTGTGGGGTGCGTGCCGCGTGGGATGCGTCTTGTGGGACCCATTTTATCCGTGTCGGGCATACAATCGTCCCCATACAGCAAAATGTCTCAAGGAGCCTAGATGCCCACCATGCAAGATGCCCGCGCCGCCCTCAAGGAGCGGTTCGGATACGACGACTTCCGCCTCAACCAGCGCGACCTGGTGGAGCAGGTGCTTGCCGGTCGCGACGTGCTGGGCGTCATGCCCACAGGCGCCGGCAAGTCGGTGGTCTACCAGATACCTGCGCTATTGCTGCCGGGACTCACGCTTGTGGTGTCCCCGCTCATCTCGCTTATGAAAGACCAGGTGGCGGGCTTGGAGCAAGCTGGGATTCCCGCCGCGTGCGTCAACAGCACCCAAAGTGCCGACGAGCAGGCCCGCGCGTTTTCGCGTGCCCTGTCGGGTGATGTGAAGCTGTTCTACGTGGCGCCCGAGCGCCTCTCCACGCCGCGCATGGCCGAGCTTGCCCAGGTCGCGCGCATTTCGCTCGTGGCCGTAGATGAGGCGCACTGCGTGTCGCAGTGGGGACAGGACTTTCGCCCCGACTACCGCGCCATCGCTGGGTTCGTGGAGGGTCTGCCTGCTCGTCCCGCCGTGGCCGCCCTCACGGCGACCGCCACTGAGGAGGTGCGCCGCGACATCGTGGACGCCCTCGAGCTGCGCGACCCCTTCGTGCTCGTGGGCGGTTTCGACAGACCAAACCTCTACTTCGGGGTGGAGCGCCCCGAGCCGCGCGACAAGGACCGCACGCTCCTGCGTCTCGTCGCGGCCCGTGCCGCAAAGCGTGATAGTGCAGGTCAAGTGGGGCAGGCCGGCCAGACGGGCATCGTGTACTGCTCCACGCGCAAGGCCGTGGAGCACGTCTGCGAGCTGCTGTGGCAGGAGGGTTTTGCCTCCACGCGCTATCACGCGGGCCTTTCCCCTGAGGAGCGCCATGCCAACCAGGAGGAGTTTCTCTACGACCGGGCAAACGTGATGGTGGCCACCAACGCCTTCGGCATGGGCATCGACAAGTCCAACGTCGGCTTTGTCATCCACTACAACATGCCGTCTGACCTCGAAGGATACTATCAGGAGGCGGGGCGCGCGGGACGTGACGGGTCGGCTGCCGACTGCATTCTCATCTACAACAAGAAGGACGTGCAGACCTGCCAGTTCCTCATCGACCGCAGTCGGGACGAGCTTGAGACGGGCGGCTGCGACCCCGAGACGGCCGACCTGCTGTATGCGCGGGACTGCGAGCGCCTCAAGAAGATGACGCTCTACTGCACCACGACCGACTGTTTGCGCTCGTACCTGCTGCGCTACTTCGGCCAGACCGACACGCCCTTCCGCTGCGAGCATTGCTCCAACTGTTCGACCGACGTGGAGGAGCAGGACGCCACCGTGGAAGCGCAGAAGGTCGTGAGCTGCGTGCTGCGCATCGCAGGGCTGGGCCGCACGGCCGGCAAGTCTACCGTCGTCGACGTGCTGCGCGGATCGCATGCCCAGCGCATCATGGAGGCAGGTTATGACGGCCTCTCTACCTGGGGCATCATGTCCGACGTGAGTACCCAGCGCGTGCGTTTCGTGCTCGACTCCCTTGAGGAGGCGGACCTGCTTGCAGTTACGCCGGGGCAGTATCCCACGGTCTACGTTACCGAAGCGGGCCGGCAGTGGCTCTTGCGTGACAAGACCCCCTACCTGCTCAAGGTGCCCAAGCGCATGCGTGCCAACGCCGCCCCCGACGGGGCAGTCACAGGCTCCAAGGGCTCGACGTTTGGCCGTGGCGGCGCTGCCGTGGCGGACGACATCGACGAGGAGCTGTTCGAGCGCTTGCGCGAGCTGCGCGCGAACATTGCCCGCGAGGAAGGCGTGCCGGCTTATATCGTGTGCAACAACGCCACCCTCGCCGATATGACGCGAAAACGCCCGACTGACCTTGACGAGCTGCTCGGGGTGCAGGGTGTGGGCCAGGCCAAGGCTGCCCGTTTCGGCCAGCGCTTCCTGGACTGCATCGCGGGCAGAGAGTAGGGCCGGCCCGGGCGTGCCGCCGCCCAAGCCTACCTGCGCCGCTTGCGGCACGCATGTCCGCCTCGCGATTGGCTGGCGTGTGCATGGGTTATACTTATCGGCAAAATGTCTCTCTTCAGTGAGGAGCTTACTTTGTTCGCAATCGTTCTTGATTCCACGAGCGCCACGCCTACCCCGCGCCTGAAGGAGCAGGGCGTCTCCGTTGTGCCCCTCACCGTGCGCTTTGGCGAGGAGGAGTACATCGACGGCGAGACCATGCTGCCCGAGGAGTTCTTCCGTCGCATGGCCGAATACCTGCCCCAGGGCCTTCCCAAGACGTCGTGCCCCGCGCCGGGCAAGTTTGAGCAGGCGTTTCGCGCCGCGGCCGAGGGCTGCGAGGGCGTCATCTGCATCACGCTGAGCTCCGGTGTGTCCGACACGCACCATTCGGCCTGCATGGCGGCCGACATCTGCGCCCAGGACGGCATCAAGGTCGAGGTCATCGACTCCCTTGCCGTGCAGGAGGGCAACTCGCTCATGTGCGAGAAGGCCATCCGCATGCGCGACGCAGGCGCGACGCTCGAGGAGGCCGCCGCGCACATGCGTCGCATGGCCCAGGAGATTCAGACCATCGTGGCCCTCAACCAGCTCGACAACCTCGTGAAGGGCGGCCGTATCGGCAAGGCCGCCGGTGTGGCTGCGGGCCTGCTCAACCTCAAGCCGATTCTGGCCCTCGACAAGCCCGACGGCGTCATCGAGACGGTCACGAAGTCGCGCGGCGTGAAGGGCCTGCTCAAGGACTGCGCCGCTTACGTGAAGTCCATCGAGGAGAAGCAGGGGCCGTGCGAGGTGCGCTTCAGCCATTCGAACGCCCTCGACCGTGTCGATGCGTTCAAGGCGGCCTTTGACGCTGCTGGCGTTGCCTACAACCCCGAGCCCAGCTGGATGGGTCCGGTCATCGGCACCTACACCGGCGAGAACGCCGTCGTTATCACCACGTGCCCCAAGGAGCTGCTCTAGCTCCGAGAGGCACGTCTCGTACCCACATGCGTTTCCGACTTGATGGGGAGATTCGCCATGAAGGAGTCTACGAAGATTGAAGAGGTCACGCCTGCCGCGCAGGTCGTGACGCCCAAGCCTTCCGTGTCAAAGGCCCTGAAGCGTGCCGCGTTGCGTGAGCTCAAGAGCCGCAAGCGCGAGCAGTACGCGCAGGAGGACGCTGCCGATGCGCAGGTGGTGAAGCGCCTGCGTGAGGAGCGTCTCGCCGCCGATGACGCAGCGCGTGCCGAGGCATGGCAGATGAACGTCGACCGAGAGCTTGCTCGTGCCGAGGGACGCACCGAGTGGGTCGAGGCTCGCTTGGATGCCGCGACGCTGCGCCGCGAGACCCGCGCTGGGCAGCGCGCCTTCCGCAAGGAAGAGGGCCCCGCCCATGCGCATGCCCTGGCGCAGGTGCGCCAGGAGCGCAACGACGCCGAGGACGCCTACAAGCGCGGCTCGTGGGAAATTGCCGTCGAGCAGGGCTTCACCCGCGCCGAGGGCCGCACTGCCTGGGTCGAGGCCAACGAGCGCGCCGTCCTGGCGCGTCGCGAGTACAAGAAGGCCTTGCGCGAGCTGCGTCGTTCTCGCACCAGGGGCACGGTTGGCCGCATCAAGGAGTCTGACGAGCAGCTCAAGGCGCGTGCCAAGGTGAACGACGCCCGTGCCGACGCAATCGACGAGGCCACGAAGAAGCATGCCATCGCCCTGGCGGAACTTCGCGACGCCAAGCGCGCCGGCGTGACGGACGACCAGCTCAAGGTCCTCGTCGATTGCGAGGCTGAGCTGCGTGCCGCACGCGACAACCTCTGCGCGGACACCCGCAGGGTCCGCCTGGAGGAAGAGGATGCCCGCGTGCAAGCCCGCTCGGAGGCAGGCAAGGCCCGCGTGAGCGAGGAGGCGATGCTTCGCGAGGAGTGGCGCAGGCTCAAGGACGCCGCCGACGTGGAGTACCGTCTCGCCCGTGCCGCCGAGAAGGCTCGCCGCAAGGACGAGAAAGCCCAGGCACGCGGGGCCCGCGAGGCGATGCGCGAGGAGCGCAACGTCAAGGTCGAAGCTGCCAAGGCTCGTGAGCGCGAGCTGCTCACGTCTTATCAGGTTGCTCAGGCCGACATGCAGGACGCCTACATGGAGGCCCAGGATGCCCAGCGCAGGCAGATTCGTGCCATCCGCGCTGAGGAGCGCGCCGCTGCCCCTGCGATTCGCGAGGAGGAGCGTGCCCAGGCTGCCCGTCGTCGTACTGAGAAGGTCGCCCGCGACGATGCCGCTGCAGCCGCCTATCGCGAGCTGATGAAGGAACGCGCCTACGCCCGCTCTCTCGAGCGCGACGCTGCTATCGACTCCACCGACGTCGCGTACCGCGCCATGTGCGGCGATCTTGACGACAAGGGCGTGAAATAGGGGGCGTCGTTTTATTGCCGGGCCTATCGGCACAGACGGCGTGCCCGGATGAGCGCAGCAAGGCGCCTCCTGTTTCTCCATAGCACGAGAAGCGGGAGGCGCTCGTGTATCTGTCTGGCCATGAGGCTGATTGGAGGGATTGACAATGTCGCAAGGCCCCAGCATCAAAGTCGCATCCGTCCAGGTGAGCGTTGAGGACAACGCCTTCGATGCGAACATGAGCAACGTCCGTGCCATGGCGCTTCGGGTGGCAGAAAACGAGAAGGGCGTCGACCTCATGCTGTTCCACGAGGGATGCCTGGAAGGCGGAGTGCCGCTCGAGCAGGTGGATGAGGCCATGACCGCGCGAGCCCTCGATTTCTGGAAGGGACTGGCTACGCAGACAGGGATCAACATCCTTGCCGGCCGTCTTGAGCGCCGCCCTGACGGGAAGCTCTACAACATGGCCACCGTGTTCGCCCCCGACGGCTCGATTCTTGCCGACTACTGCAAGATCCACCTCTACAACGAGGAGCGCGACACGATTGAGGCTGGCCACGAGCTTGGGATGTTCGAGCTCAATGGCATGAAGGTCGGCATCATGATTTGTGCCGACTTCGGTTTTCCCGAGCTTGCGCGTGGCTATGCCCTGCACGGTTGCGATGTTCTCGCCGTTTCCAGCAGCTGGGCGTATCCTGATGACGACCTGTGGGAGATCTGCAACCGCGCACGTTCGTCGGAGAATGGCGTGTACTGCGTGTCGTGCGACCGCACGGGCCCCACGGCTCGTGGCCCGGTGAAGGTGGGCCGCTCCATGTGCTGCGACCCCGACGGCTTCATCATTGCCAACCTCGTCGAGAAGCCCGATACGTACTTCGTCTGCACTCTGTTCAAGGATGAGGTGGACAAGCGCCATAAGAGCATGAAGTGGCTTGAGTGGGTCCGCCCCGACCTGTATGAGAGGTTTTACGCATGATGGCAAGCGACATGTTGACGGAAGAAGGGATTGAACCAATGTACTACGTGAACCAGAAGAACTACCCGCACGTGCTGTACCCCACCAACACGGGTTGCCCTGAGCTGTACAACCCCACGACCTCGATCAGCGATGCCGGCTGCGGCGTGTGCTCGGCC
>JAHZHK010000102.1:0-1304 GCA_019420325.1 Coriobacteriaceae bacterium
CCCCACAATCTCGGGGGCGATAAGGCCCAACAGCAGGTAGATGCCGTTGACCGCCGCCGAAACGATGGTGAGGATCATTGCCGGAGCAATGGTCATGGTCATGTCATACGCCGCGAAGCGCCAAGAGCGGTCTTCCTTCACATCGGGAGCGACGCGGTTCTTGGGACCTTTGAACCATGTGTTGAACAAGGCCGACGCGTACTTGGCAAAGACTTGGTAGAAACCCTTGGTCCAGCGCATGCGCTGCTTCCAGGAAGCAGAGAAGGTCACGGGCTGCTCGTCGTAGAACACGGCATTGTGCGCATAGCCGATGCGATACCCGTTGACGGCACAGAACACAGAGAACTGAATGTCCTCGGTGAGCAGGTGAAAGTCCCAGCCGTGCATGCGCTCGATCATGTCGGCAGAGATGAGGTAGCCGGTACCGGAGATGGCGCACGACGTGCCCAAGATCATACGGGCGTTGTTGAGGTAGGTCGCCTCGCGGATGAACCACGTGCCATAGCCGCGGCTGACCCAAGAGGAATCGAAGTTTTTCGAGTTGCGGAAGCTCGTGATTGCAGCAAACCCGCCCATATCGAAAACCTTGTTCATCTCGGTCACATAGGTCTTGGACAAGACGTTGTCAGCATCAAAGACGAAAAAGGCCTCGTACTTGCCGGGGTGTTCCTTGAGCACGCGAGACAGGCCGTAGTCCATGACCCAGCTCTTGCCCTTCTGGCCGCCACCGGGGCGCTCGAGAACAATGGCGCCGGCCTCGCGCGCAAGCTGTGCGGTGTCGTCGGTGCAATTGTCGCAGAAGACATATGTGTCAATGAGCTCGCTGGGATAGTCTTGCTCCTTGATGGAGCGGACGAGCTCTGAGATGACCGCGCCCTCGTTGTGCGCGCAGATGACAAACGCATACGAATGCAGGCGGCGAGCTGGCTTTACGGGATGCTGCTTGTAACGCAGCGTGATGAAGATGTAGACGAACTGATAGAAGAACGCCAGGACAAAGAAGACGAGGACCACGGCGTTAAACACGAGAATGGGCGTTATCTGCATGGGGGAAGCCCTTCCTGGGACACTGCATTGACCAACGCTACAAGCGACAATACACCAAAACCGGCATGGCTACCAAGAGCCAGAAGGAGCATAGGAGGCCTCCTCAAGCGCCTCTCGCACAATCTTGCCCTGAGCGGTAAGCTCACTTTCACGGGATTCAAGGCCCATGAGCGCCTCGTCAAGCTCCCAGGTGATGGCATCCTTGAACCGCAGCTGCTCGCCCGTCGTAGGATGCTCGAACGCCAGACTCCAAGAGT
>JAHZHK010000102.1:1314-5550 GCA_019420325.1 Coriobacteriaceae bacterium
TCGCCCACCACGGGGTGGCCAATGTAAGACATGTGCACACGAATCTGATGGGTACGGCCGGTGTACAGCTTGCATTCCAGCAGCGTGTACCCGTCGTCCTTGCGGCCGGCCTCAAAGCGCTGAAGCACAGTGAAGGTCGTGAGCGAGGGACGTGCCGAGGGGTCTTCGCTCACAGCCATACGCAGTCGGTCCTTGGCATGGCGCGCGATGGGCGCGTCGATGAGGCCCGTGTCAGGGGCGATGTTGCCATGCACGAGCGTGACATAGCGCCTGTCAACCGCTCGCATGCGGATGGCTTCCTGAAGAAGCGCCTGCGTATGGTCGTTTTTTGCCGCGAGCATGAGGCCCGTGGTGTCCATGTCGAGGCGATGGACAATGCCGGGGCGATCGGTGCCCTGCATGGTGCCCAAGTGCTCGGGGCCACAATGCCACAACAGGGCGTTGGCAAGCGTGCGGTCAACGTGGCCCTGCGAGGGATGGCATACCAGACCTCGTTGTTTAGAAAGGACGATGAGATCGTCGTCCTCATAGCGAATGTCAAGAGGAATCTGCTGGGGCTCCAGGACAATGGGCGCGTCGATATGCTCCTTGACCTCGGCAGCCACATCGTCGTCGGCATGCAGGATGCGCTTCTTGGAAGTCTCGACCTCGTCGTTGACGCTTACGAGGCCTTCCTCGACGGCCTTGGTCGCGACGCTGCGGCTCGCATAGACCCCGGCAAGAGCCAGATACTGATCGAGGCGTACACCCTCATGCTCGGCAGAAACACTCCGCTGGACAAGCTCACTCATGGGTTTCAACCTCCCGACAGCGCGCGTCATGCAACCAATAGAGAATAAACAGGGCAACAAAAGAGCAGGTAATGCAGATATCTGCAACATTGAACACAGGAAAGCTCACAAACGTGGGCATGAAAAAATCCGTCACGCACCCTTGGGTCACACGGTCGATGAGGTTGCCCACGCCGCCGCCTGCCGCAATGCCCAAAAGGCATGTCGTGGCCTTTGAAAGGCCTTGGGTCGCCACAGCCCAAGCGCATCCCGCACACAGCACAACTGCAACCGCGACAAAGAGCCACGTCCAGCCCTCGCCGAGGCTGAACGCGGCTCCTTTGTTGAAAACAAGATGCAAATCAATGACACCGGGCACAAGCGTAACGCTTGCACCCGATGCCAAATATGCACGCGCCGCCCACTTGGTGAGCTGGTCAAAAAGGACAACCATGACGAAGAGGCCCGCGAACAGACTCACGCGGGCGGCGCGACTCTGCATGAAACCTAACCCTCCAGGGCTTCGTGGCAGCGCTGGCACAGGCCGTCCTCGCACAGCGTGCGGACGTTCCAGCAACGCGGGCACTTGTCGCCCTGAGCAACCTCGACCTGGGCCTGGGGCTCTTCCACCTCACCGGCAACAAGATCGACGCCAGCAACGATGCAGAACTCGGCCATATCGATGCCGGATGAAGTCACCGTCTCAACAACCGCCTCGGGGGCGACGACGCTCACGCGCGCCTCCTGGCTCTTTGCGATGGTCTTCTGCGCAAGAACGGGCTCGAGGGCCTTCTTCACGGCGTCGCGCACAAGGTCGGCCGCATCCCACGCGGGAGCAAGCTTGGCAGCCTCTTCGGCGCTCATGGGGGCGTGGTACCAATCGAGCAGGGCAGCGTACTTCTGGCCCTCGCGCATGGACTCGGGCAGGTAACCGAGAACCTCGTCGCACGTAAAGGCGAGGATGGGCTGCAGGTCGTGCAGGAGCATCGAGAGAATCTCAGCCAGGACCGTCTGGGCGCTGCGGCGCTCGACGCTCGTAGCCGCGCAGCAGTACGTGCGGTCCTTCACGACGTCCATATACACGTTGGAAAGCTCGGTCACGACATAGTCGTAGAGCGTGCGATAGACCTGGTTGAAGCGATAGCCCGCATAGGCCTCCTCAACCTTGGCATGAACGGCGCACATCCTGGAAAGGGCAACGGCGTCGACCGCCAGAAGCTGCTCGGCAGACACTGCGTCAGTCGCAGGATCGAAGTCGTACAGCTCGGAGAGCAGGAAGCGGAAGCAGTTACGGAAACGGCGGTAGGCGTCGCTCGTGCGCTTCAGAATCTCATGGTCGATGGCGACGTCGGTGGAGGTGTCCACAGAGGAGACCCACAGACGAATGATGTCGGCGCCCATCTCGTCACAGACCTTGTTGGGGTCGATGACGTTGCCCAGCGACTTGCTCATCTTGCGACCCTGGCCGTCGAGCGTGAAGCCCTGGGAGATAACGGCGCGATAAGGAGCGTGGTCGTTGGCGCCTACGCTCGTCAGCAGAGAGCTCTGGAACCAACCGCGATGCTGGTCAGAGCCCTCGAGATACATGTCGGCGGGATAGGTGAGCTCAGGACGGTACTCGCAGACGGCCTTCCAAGAGACACCGGAGTCCCACCACACGTCGAGAATGTCGCGGTCAATCTTGAGGTTCGCACCGCCGCACTTGGGGCACACGCAGGCTTCACCCAGATAGGACTTGGGGTCCTCGGTGAACCAAGCGTCGGAGCCCTTCTCATGGAACAGTGCGATGACGGCGTCGAGCGTGTCGTCGTTCATGACCTTCGTGCCGCAGTCCTGGCAGGTGTAGCTCGGAATCGGCACGCCCCAGTTGCGCTGACGGGAGATGCACCAGTCGGGACGTTGCTCGACCATCGAACCGATGCGGTTGGCAGCATGGGCCGGGTACCAGGTCACCTTGTTCTGAATCTCGTCGAGAGCCTCAGCGCGCAGCCCCGTCTTGTCCATGGAGACGAACCACTGGTCGGTCGCGCGGAACAGAACGGGGTTCTTGCAGCGCCAGCAGTGCGGGTAGCTGTGCGTGATCTTCTTCTCGCGCACGAGCGTGCCGCGCTCGCGTAGGAACTCGATGACGTGGGGGTTGGCCTCATCGGTGTCCATGCCGGAGAAGGGACCGCCGCAGCCGAACTCGTCGCCGACGTAGAACTTGCCGTCGTCGTCGACCGGCATGCAGATGTCGGTAATGCCAGCCTTGAGGCAGGCGAAGTAGTCGTCGACGCCGTGACCGGGCGAGTTGTGGACGATACCCGTACCGTCATCGACGCCAACGTAGTCGGCCAAAAGCGCGACGCCCTCGACACCGTCGAAGACAGGCTGCTTGTAGTGGAGGCCCTCGAAGGTCTCAGCCGGCTGGATGTAGGGCTGGCCGTCAACCATGACAGGCGTGTAGTCCCAACCAAACTCCTCGCAGAGCTTGGGGGCAAGGGCCTCAAGCATGACCTCGGCGCGGCCGTCATGCTCAACGGCGACGTACAGTGCGCCGGGCTTCATGGAGATGGCCTGGTCGGAGGGGATGGTCCAAGGCGTGGTGGTCCAAATGATGAAGTCAGCCGGACCCTCGAAGGACTCCAGGCCCGCGGGCTTGGAGGTCATCTCAAAGCGCACGAAGATGGAGGGCGACGTCTCGTCGCCATACTCGATCTCAGCCTCGGCGAGAGCGGTGTGGCAATGCTTGCACCAGTGCACCGGCTTGTGACCACGGTAGACCATGCCGCGGTCGAACATGGCCTTGAAGACCTCGATGTCGGCGGCGTCATGCTGATGGTACAGCGTCAGGTAAGGGTTGTCCCAGTCGCCCAGCACGCCGAGCCTGCGGAAACCGGCCTTCTGAAGCTCGATGTTCTCAACGGCGAACTCGTTGCACATCTCGCGAATCTTCTCAACGGGCGTCTCGTTGAACTTCTTCGTGCCGAGCTTCGTCTCAACCTTGTGCTCAATGGGCTGGCCGTGGCAGTCCCAACCGGGGATGTAGGGCACATAGCGACCCTGCATCGTCCAATAACGGTTGATGATGTCCTTCGAGATCTTGTTCATGGCGTGGCCGATGTGAATCGGGCCGTTCGCATAAGGCGGGCCGTCATGAAGCACGAAGGAGGGATGACCCTCATTCTTCTTGAGGGTGAGCTCGTAGACGCCCTCCTCGTTCCACTTCGCCAAACGGACGGGCTCGCTCTTGGCAAGGCCGCCCCTCATGGGGAAGTCGGTTTTGGGAAGGTTCAGCGTCGAGCTGAAGTCGTTCTCTTTTGCCACTTGTCCAAACCCTTTCATAACGCTGCGCAGGTGGGTCCTACGCAAAAGGACATCGAGTGTTACCTGGGCATACCATTAATAATGAACGACGACGACGTCGCCGATAGAACACAGAGAGTACAGCTCAGCAGCTGCGGAGGGCGGCAGGTTGATGCAGCCG
>JAHZHK010000102.1:5560-9884 GCA_019420325.1 Coriobacteriaceae bacterium
TGCAGCCGTGGGAGCCGTAGCCGCTCATATACATGGAACCGCCGAAGTCGGGCTGCCAATTGGCGTCATGAAAGCCCACGCCGTCGTTGAACGGCATCCAGTAGCTGACAGGAGTCTCATACTCGCGCTTGCCCGTCTCTGGGATGATGTTGCCCAGAAGCGTCTGGTCGAGTGCCTTATTGTAAATGGAATACACGCCCAAAGGAGTGTCGTGCACGCCATAAGCGCCGCTGACACAGGGGCTTTCCCACAACACATTGCCATCCGAGTCGAAGTAGCGCACGTACTGCTCGCCCAGGTCGACGTCAATCCAGGAGCTGCCGGCCCAATCGGCACCGCCAGGGTTGTACGCACTTGCCGACTGCTTGGTGGGAATCTCAGAGGAACCGACGGTCGAGCTGTATACCGCGTTGCGCACGAGATCCTCGAGCGCCTCGCCGTCGCTGATCCAACCATAGTTACCGCGCGACACCGTGAACACCTGGCCGTCGTTGGGACGCGTATAGGTGCGGGTGGAGCCAACCGAATCGACGAGAGACTCGACGCCGTCGACCCAAGCGACAAGCTGCGCCTCGTCGAGAGCTGCCGTGCCGTCCTCACCAAAGGTGATCCAATCCTTCACCACCGAAGGGTTGACAGATGCCACAAGCGTGCCGTTGAGCGTGAGATCAAGCGAGCAGGAGAGATAGGCGTTTGCCGTGTCGCGCTTCGTGATGAGATACGGGTCGTCAGCCTCGACGGACTGATGGACCAGGTTCACGCTCGTAAGAGCAGCATAGGGGTTCCGTTGGGCAAGGGCCGTCTGCACGGTCTCCATAATCGAGTCGATGTCGAGTTTCGTGCCCAAAGAACCGGGGTTGATCTCATAGCGATTGGTGGACTCGTCGAAATACAGCGTCGCATCGATGGGGTCGGAGGCGCTTGCGTTGAACGACGAGACGGAGGACTCAATGGCAGAACGCAACAGGTCGAGATCGAAAGACGAGCTCAATGCATCGGTTTCATCGTGGGCGGCAAATACCTGGAAAGGCCACTGCCAGCAGGCGTTGTCATCGAGCGCGGTCTTGACCGCCGAGGAGGAGTTGATCTCAAGACCGGCAGTGCCACCGGTGAGCGTAAACGAAACGCCCTGACCCGATACGGCAACCGTACGACTGCGTGATACCTGGTCAAGCGTGGAGACGGCATCGGCCTCTGTCATGTTGGAGAGGTTCGCATCACCGATCTTGGTGTTGGGCCAGAATCGGTCGTAGTAATACACGCAACCCAAGAGGTAGACGAGTGCCACAAGCCCGATGAGTGCACCAGCAATCATACTTGCGACCTGGGCACCGCGACCAAGCTGCGCCTTCTTGGGCGCGGCAGATTGAGCTGCGTTGTTCGTGTTGTCCTGATGCATGCGCGGCAATGGATCCCCCAGCTATACGAAAAAGGCGGATATGTGCGGCAGATTCGCATCTACCGAACATATCCGCCCATTGTATGACCTCTATGCCTGTTGAGGGGCGTCATTTAAGATGGCCATGAACTCGTCACCGGTTATGGTCTCTTTCTTGAGCAGGTACGCGGCAAGTTCATGGAGCTTGAGGATGTTCTCGCGCAGGATCTGCGTCGCCTTCGCATGCGCCTGCCCCACAAGCTCGACGACCTCCTCATCTACCTTTTCAGCGGTTCCCTCGCTGCAAGTGAGCGAAGAGTCGGAGCTGAGGTAGGGATTGTTGACCGTACCGAGCGCCACCATGCCGAACTGGGAGGACATGCCGAAGCGCGTGACCATGTTGCGCGCAAGCTTGGTGGCCTGCTCGATGTCGTTGGACGCGCCGGTCGTGGCCTGGTCGAAAATGATTTCCTCCGCCGCGCGACCGCCGCACAGCGTCGCCAGCTTGTTGACGGCCTCCTCGCGCGTTGTGAGGAAATGCTCGTCATCGTCAACCTGCATCGTATAGCCCAGGGCACCGGAAGTGCGCGGGATGATGGTAATCTTCGTCACGGGAGCCGAAGCAGTCTGCTTTGCCGCGACAAGCGCATGGCCAATCTCGTGGTACGCGACGATCTTCTTCTCCTTGTCGGAGAGAACCTGGCTCTTGCGCTGCTGGCCGGCGATGACCGTCTCGACCGACTCGTAGAGGTCCTCTTGCAGGATGCCCTTGCGTCCCTCGCGCACAGCGCGCAGGGCGGCCTCGTTCACGATGTTGGCCAAGTCGGCACCGGACGCGCCGGAGGTCGCCTTCGCAATTGCACCAAAGTCGATAGAGCCTGCCATCTTAACGTTCTTGGCATGGAGCTTCAGAATCGCCTTGCGTCCCGTAAGGTCGGGAAGCTCGACATGCACGCGCCTGTCGAAACGGCCGGGACGCAGCAGAGCGGGGTCGAGCGTCTCGGGGCGGTTCGTGGCGCCCAGCACGACGATACCCTTGTGGTTGTCAAAGCCGTCCATCTCGGTGAGCAGCTGGTTGAGCGTCTGCTCGCGCTCGTCATTGGAAGAGAAGCCGGCGGTGTCGCGACGTTTGCCGATGGTGTCGATCTCGTCGATGAAGACGATGCAGGGGGCCTTTTCCTTGGCCTGCTTGAACAGGTCACGCACACGAGCCGCGCCGCGGCCCACGAACATCTCAACGAACTCGGAGCCGGAAATGGAGAAGAACGGCACCTTTGCCTCGCCGGCAACAGCCTTGGCGAGCAGCGTCTTGCCCGTGCCGGGAGGGCCCACCAGCAGAGCGCCACGCGGCAGCTTCGCGCCGATTTCCTCATAGCGCTCGGGACGGTCGAGGAAGTCAACAATCTCGGTCAAAGCTTCCTTGGCCTCGTCCTGACCGGCGACGTCGTCGAACGTGACGCCCGTCTCCTTCTCGGCGACAATCTTAGAGTTGGAAGCACCCAAACCCTGGCCGAAACCGCCGAAGCTCATCGTGGGGTTGTCGTCGCCCATGGCCTTGCGCAGCTTCTTGTTCATCCACCAACCGAAAGCGATGAAAATGATGATCGGCAGGAAGAAGGTGAGCAGGTAGATGAACATGCCGCTGTTATTGACCTCGATGTGGGTGGTCGCCGTGGCGCCAGCCTTCTCAAGACGCGGCAGCAGCGTGGAGTCGTTGGGCCAGTACGTGGTGCTGTAATAGCTCGTGGTACCGTCATCCGCCTTGGAGCTGTACTTGATCTCACCGGAGGACAGGTTGTACTCGACCTCGTCGACCTTACCCTCGTCAGCCATGGAGAGCAGCTGCGTATAAGGGACCTCTTGCACGGGATTCGTGTTGATGGCCGGAGCCACCACAGCGTTGAGCACGGCAAGCACGACCAAACCTATGAGGACATAGGTGATCATGGCTCGGCGTTTTTTGCTTTCGTTCATATCCATAAGGCTAAGGCTCCTCCCCAGTCTCTATGTATGTCCGTACCCTTGTACCCCACGGGCGAATCCAGAAGACCGCCGCCCTCTAATTCACATTCTTGAGCGGCAACTGAAAGAGCGGGCACAATTCCATTGGGCTCTCGCGCTGCAAGGCCCATCAAAACCAAAGGCCCCAACGGCATGCACGGACTTGACCTGCTCCTGTGGCGCAGACCTAGCAAAATCAGTCGCCTCGAACGAGCGCGCAAGCAACGCTGACGCACCCGCACAAAGCCTGTCATGTCCGAACCTGGCAAAACGGCGCACGGACTTCGGCGTACGTCCCCAGCACCCACCGTCCCAAGCAGAGCGAACCGAAGTCTCGGAAGCTATGCGCAAGCTTTGGCATACTCCCCTGCCAGAAACGCATCGACGTCGAGCTCCTTGAAACTGTGAACGGCCGCGTCGGCTAGACGCGAAAGTTCCTCGAACGTGCCCGACTCGTCGCAGTCATACACCCCAACGGTGCGATAGCCGGCAGGCACCGTAGTTGCAAACGTGTACGAACCATCCTCAAACACCCATGTGGCATCAAGGTCCGAGCCGAGCAGCCCACGCGCACGGTCGTATACCGCAGGCTCGCGCTTCGAGGCCTGAACGTCATCAGTCGAGACAACAGCCACGAGCATATCGGAGAGCCCCGTGTGCTCGACGCCGGGATCAAGCAAGGTGTGCGGACTCGACGAAGCGATGGCACATGGGATACCACGGCGATGCAGTTCACTCACAAACTCGAGCACGCCGGGTTTCAGCGTTGCTCGGGTGGCATAGTAGTCGCGTGCCAGACGATTGATCTCGTCGACAACCTCCTGAGCTGACCCTAGAATGCCCAACTCGCCGTGCAGGTACTCCCCCGTCTCAGATATGGTGAGCGTACGCATCATGTCCTGCTCAGAGGCGCTGAACACATGCCCCACACGCGCCGCCAGCTGG
>JAHZHK010000103.1 GCA_019420325.1 Coriobacteriaceae bacterium
GGACCCCGCGCGCCTGCTGGGGCCGTTTGGGGGACTTGTTCATTGTCTCCCTAGTCGATTGGCCGCAAACGCCCCAGCTGCATGTGCTGCTAGCCGGTTGGCAAGACGCGCCCCAGCTGCATGCGCCTCCTGTCCGCTCATCCGCCCGCCGGCCCCGCTTGACGATTGCTGACTCTGAAGTGCCTTGGTGGCGGCACAATGACTTTGGCGCACTGCAGTGCCGCTACCAGGCATGATGCTCGCGATTTCGTGCTCGCTTACAGCTATGTGGAGAAATTACCCGTTAAACATAGTAGGTTGAAGGGTAATTGACACCGACCCTGTTTCGTTGCATAGTTTGCCCAACCCGCGACGCCAAACGCTTCGGCAAATCAAGCCGCACAGCGCGCGCCGCATCCATTGATTGGAGCATATCATGGCCGACACCTCGATTTTCTCCCAGGGCCTTTCCCGTCGCAGCTTCGTTGCCGCCGGTGCGGCCATCTCCGCAAGCGCCATCCTGGCGCAGTTCGGCATGCCCGCTGTTGCACATGCCGCCTCCGACACGTTCGTCTACGCCATCGCCGGCGACCCGAGCGTCTCGCCCAACCCCGTCACCACCTCCGACCGCTTCGGCCTCATGACCCTCAAGCTCGTCTACTCGCCCCTGTGGGACATCACCAATGACGGCGTCAAGTACTTCCTCGCCGAGTCCCACGAGGTCTCCGAGGACGGCCTCACCTACACCGCCCACCTGCGCCAGGGCGTCACCTGGAACGACGGCGAGCCCTTCACGGCTGACGACGTCGTGTTCTCCTATGAGACCATGCGTGACACCGAGGTGGCCAACGGCTATTCCGACCTCAACTACGGCGATGACGGCGTGGTCGACATCCAGAAGGTCGACGATTACACGGTCACGTTCACCTTCCCGTTCCTGAACCCCGCCGGCCTCGAGGCCCTGTCGGGCGAGAAGTTCATGATGCCCAAGCACATCTACGAGGGCGTTACCGACTTCGAGAACAACGACGTCAATGGCCTGGGCATCGGCACCGGCCCTTACAAGCTCAACGAGTACCAGATTGGCCAGTACCTCTCCTTCAGCGCCAACGAGAGCTACTTCGGCGGCAAGCCCAACATCCCCAATGTCGTGTTCCAGATCGTCACCAACGAGAACACCGGCATGACCGCCATCCAGACTGGCCAGGTCAACGCCTGGATCGGCACGCCTGCTCAGATCGAGCAGCTCAACCCCGAGGCCAACAACCTCACCGTGACGCCCTACAGCGAGAACCGCGTCTCCTACTTCTGCATGAACGCCAAGCGCGTCACCGACGAGAAGGTACGCAAGGCCTTCTTCTTCTCGCTCGACAAGAAGGCTATCGCCGACGCGGCCGTGCTCTCCGAGGACTACTACGCGCTGGCCTACACGTTCCTGCCGCCGGCAAACTCCTGGGCCACCGAGGACGTTGAGAAGTACGACCGCGACATCGAGAAGGCCAAGCAGCTTCTTTCCGAGGCCGGCGTCTCCAGCCCCACCCTCAAGTTCGCCTACTCTGCCGACGATTCCCTGCAGGCAACTGCAGCCGTCATGATCCAGGAGCAGGCTGCCGAGGCGGGCATCAACGTCGAGCTCTACGGCATGGACGCCACGGCTGAGGCCCAGACCATGAAGAACCCCGACAACGAGTACGACCTGTACTACGGCGGTTACATCATGGGCATCGACCCCGACAAGTATTCGCCGCTCTTCCTCACCACGGGCCCCTACAACTACATGCACTACAACGCCCCCGAGATTGACGAGCTGTTCGCCCAGGGCCGCCAGCAGACCGACGAGGCTGCCCGTCGGGAGATTTATAACGAGCTTCAGGCAAAGATTGCGGACATGGCAGTGTTCTATCCCGTATACTCCAACATGCGCCTGCTCGTGACCACCGCCAACGTCGCCGGCATGGAGGAAGCGGGTCTCGTGCCCATCTACACCTTCGAGGACATGTCGAAGCTCTCCATGACCGACTAGCACGCGGTAACAGGTCATTGTTTCGCAGGAGCCGGCCTCGCGAAAGCGGGGTCGGCTCTTTTTCCGTACTGGGATTTGGAAGGAAGGAGGGGACGACACCGTGGCCAAGTTTATCCTGCGCCGTGTCTTGATTGCCATACCCATGGTCCTGGTCATTACGATGCTGTGCTTCATGCTCATGAGCCTTGCGCCTTACGATGCCGTCGACGCCATGGTCGACCCCCGCATGTCTGCGGAGACCGTGGCCGCGATGAAGGACGCCCTGGGTTACAACGACCCGCTGTGGATGCAGTACATCAAGTGGCTGCAGAACCTCGTGACAGGCAACTGGGGCTACTCCATCACGACGAAGGCTGCTGTGGCCGACCAGCTCGCGGCGCGTATCCCCAACACGATCATGCTCGTGTTGCCGGCGTACCTGTTCGCCTACGTGCTCGCTGTCGTGCTCGGCCTTGTGGCTGGCGCGCATCGCGGCAGCCGCCTGGACCGCTGCATCGACGCCATCGCCTCCGTCGGCATTGCCGTGCCGTCGTTCTGGTTTGCGATGCTGCTCATCTTCGTCTTCGGCTACCTGCTCAAATGGCTTCCCATCCTGGGCATGCAGACCATCGGTGACGGATCTGCTCTCGATATCGCGCGGCACTACGTCATGCCGTTTGTGACGCTCACGGTGGCGTTTTTGCCCGACAACCTGCGCTATGTCCGTAGCTCCACCATCACGCAGTCCACGCAGGACTATGTCATGGTGCAGCGCGCCTTTGGCGCCTCCGATGCCGAGGTCATGTTCAAGCACATCTGCCGCAACGTGCTCATCCCGGTTATCACGCGCCTGGGTATGGCAATGCCCCTGCTCGTGACGGGCGCCATCATCACCGAGACCATCTTCTCTTGGCCGGGTGTTGGCCCCTACTTCATCACGGCGATCAAGGCGATGGACTATCCCGTCGTCATGTCGATCTTGGTGCTTTCCTCCACGCTCGTCATCCTGGGCAACCTGCTCGCTGACGTGCTGTGCTGCATCGTCGATCCCCGCATGCGTCAGGGAGGTGGCAGCAAATAATGAAGCTCGCTCAAGAAACCGCAGGCAGCGCTCCCGAAGGCGCCGTGTCTGCCCAGTCTGCTTTTGACGCCGCGGCCGCAGCCAAGGCCGCCAAGAAGAACCACATGACGCGCCGCGAGGCCGCCTGGCTCGCCTTCAAGCGCGACAAGGGCGCCATCATCTCGCTGTCGCTTCTGCTCATCATTGTCGTGGTGTGCCTCATCGCGCCGCTGCTGCCGCTGGCCCCCAACGCCACCGACGTGGCGCACCGCCTGGCCGCCCCCAGCGCCGAGCACTGGTTTGGCACCGACGAGCTCGGCCGCGACTACCTGGCACGCGTCATCTACGGCGGTCGCGTCTCGCTCATGGTGGGCCTGCTCGCCATGCTTACGAGCATGGTCGTGGGCATCCTCGTCGGCACCATCGCCGGCCTTTTCGGCGGCATTGTCGACGCGATTCTCATGCGCTTCGTCGACGTGCTGTCGTCCATCCCGTGGATGGTGCTCGTCACGGTCGTGTCCATCCTGCTCAAGCCTGGCATCACGTCGATCATCCTGGTCATCGGCCTTTTCAGCTGGATGGAGATCGCGCGTCTCGTGCGCGCCGAGACCCAGTCCATCCGCGGCCACGACTTCGTGCAGTACGCGGAGCTGTGCGGCGTGTCGCGCCTGTCGGTCATCGTGCGCCACGTGATTCCCTCGGCGTTCCCCACCATCATCACCGCCGCCACCACCTCGCTTGCCAGCGCTATCATGACCGAGTCGTCGCTGTCGTTCCTCGGCGTCGGCGTGCAGCAGCCCATGAGCTCGTGGGGCAGCCTGCTGCAGGCCGCTCAGGGCTACATGCAGAACAACATCTATATGGCGTTCATTCCGGGCCTGCTCATCGTGATCGTCATTTTCGCATTCAACAAGCTGGGCAATGTCCTGCGTGTCTTTGCCGACCCGCAGGTCATGAGCGGGGAGAGGGGGTAGCGATGGCTGCTGAGAACAACGAGGCCGTTGCCATGGGAACGCCTTCGCCGCGCGGCGAGCTGCTCCGCGTGCGTAACCTGCGCGCCACGTTCCACTCGCACCGCCGCCTCATCAAGGCCGTGCGAGGTATGGACCTCACGGTCGGCGACGGCGAGTTCCTCGCCATTGTGGGCGAGTCTGGTTCGGGCAAGAGCGTCGCCATGAAGTCGATCATGGGCCTTCTGCCCAAGAACGCCGAGGTCACGGCCGACAAGCTCGAGTTCGCAGGCAAGAACATGCTCGCTATGAGCGCCAAGGAGCGCCGCGGCATGTGCGGCTCGCAGATCGCCATGATCTTCCAGGACCCCATGACCTCGCTCGACCCGGTCAAGACGGTGGGCAAGCATCTCTTCGAGGTGCTCAAGCGCCATCGCGGCCTCACCGGCGCCGCTGCCCGCGAGGAGGCTATCCACGCCCTCGCCCAGGTGGGCATCCCCTCGCCTGAGCAGCGCCTCGACCGCTACCCGCACGAGTTCTCCGGCGGCATGCGCCAGCGCGTGCTCATCGCCATGGCCCTGTGCTGCAAGCCGCGTCTTCTCATCGCTGACGAGCCCACCACCGCCCTCGACGTCACCATCCAGGCGCAGATTCTCGACCTGCTGCGCCGCCTGCGCGACGAGGAGGGCATGAGCGTCGTGCTTATCAGCCATGACCTGGGCGTTGTCGCCAGCTTGTGCGACCGCGTGGAGGTCATGTACGGCGGCATGGCGCTTGAGAGCGGTCTGGTCGACGACGTCTTCGAGCGTCCGCGCCACCCCTACACGAGTGCCCTGCTCGGTGCCGTGCCCAACCCCAACGAGCGCCGCACCGACCGCCTCGTCTCCATTCCCGGTACGCCGCCTTCCCTCGTGAACCCGCTCGATGCGTGCCCCTTTGCCGACCGTTGCAAGTTTGCGGCCGACGTGTGCCGCACCATGGTGCCCGAGTGGCGCAACTACCCGAGCGGCCAGATCGCGCGCTGTGCCTTCGACGCCGATGCACTGGGTCTTGTCGGCATTGGGCAGGGCGGCGAGCCGTGCGTGTGCTGTGGTGGCCAGGCCGGCGATGCCAAGGGCGACGAGAGCGGAAAGGAGGCGTAGGGACGCATGGACAACCAGAACCAGCAGGTAACGCCTGAGGAGGCGGTTCGCTGCGGAGCCAAGGCGGCCGACGCCTCGTCGGACGTCATCCTTGAGGCAACAGGGCTGTGCAAGCACTTCCCCGTGCACAACTTCTTCGGCCGCACCAAGCAGGTCGTGCGCGCGGTCGACGGCATCGACCTTGCCATTCGCCGCGGTGAGACGTTCGGCCTGGTAGGCGAGTCGGGTTGCGGCAAGTCCACGCTGGGCCGCGCGCTCATCCGCATGTACGAACCTACGAGCGGCAAGATCGTGTTCGACGGCCACGACATCACCTCGGCGCACGGTCGCGAGCTTGTGGACATCCACCGCAAGATGCAAATCATCTTCCAGGACCCTTACATGTCGCTCGACCCGCACATGAACGTGCGCCAGATCATCGCCGAGCCCATGCGCGTGGGTTCCAAGCTCACCGACGACGAGATTGACTCCCGTGTTGCCGAGCTGCTCGTGAGCGTGGGCATGCGCCCCGACGACATGTACAAGTTCGCCTACGAGTTCTCGGGCGGTCAGCGCCAGCGCGTCGGTATCGCCCGTGCGCTTTCAGTGCGCCCCGAGTTCATCCTGTGCGACGAGCCCATCTCGGCTCTCGACGTCTCCATTCAGGCGCAGGTCGTCAACATGCTCGAGGACCTGCAGCAGCAGATGGGCCTCACGTACCTCTTCGTCGCGCATGACCTTTCGATGGTGCGCCATATTTCCACGCGTATCGGCGTCATGTACCTGGGCCGTCTTGTGGAGGTCGCACCCGCCGACGAGCTCTACGAGAACCCGCTGCACCCCTACACGCGTGCGCTGCTCTCCGCCGCGCCCATCCCCGATCCCAAGCTTGCCCGTGAGACGCGTCGCATCGCGCTCGAAGGCGAGCTGCCGAGTCCTTTGCATGTGCCGAGCGGCTGTCGTTTCCACACCCGCTGCCCGCAGTGCTCCTGCGAGGGCTGCAAACAGGTCGAGCCCGCGCTGCGTGAGGTGACGCCGGGACACTTTGTGGCGTGTGACCAGGTACAATAACAACTTATACAAGCAAGAGGGAAAAGGGAGGCACGGCCATGCTGGAGAGGGAGATTGCGCACGACCTGGCGCTCGACATCGTTGAGTCGGGCACGCAGGCTGGCGTCGTTAAGGTCGTGAGCGCAAGGATTTCCATTGGTGCGCTGCGCGTGCTCGACGAGATGCTCTTTCGAAGCGAGCTGGTGAAGAACTTCAAGGGCACGATTGCTGCAGGCGCCCATATCGATATCGAGCGACCCGTGGGCAAGATGCGCTGCAGCGCCTGCGGCCAGGAGTACGAGTTTGCCGTGGGCATGCCCGCAACGTATAACTGCCCTGCCTGCGGGTCCGGCGCGCATGAGCTTGTGAGCGGCATGGAGGTGGACATCCTCGACATTCAGGGCATACTGCCGAGCATGTCGCTGGCCGACAAGCTCGCCAAGGCCGTGGAAGACAAGCTGGGACCCGTGGAGAAACCCGCGAACCCGGCGGAGTAAACCGCGCACCTGGCGGAGTAAACTGCGGGACCCGTGGAGTAAACCGCGCAATGAAGAGCGGCCCGGAGGAGAAATCCTGCGGGCCGCTTTTGTTTTACCTGTTTGATTGATCGGCGAGCTGGCTAGTTCGCTAGTTCGCCTTTGCCTCGGCGCGCATCTTTGCGAGGGCATCGCGCAGGGCGGCGCACTTCTTTTCCTCGAGGGCCTTCTGGCTCTCCAGGTGCCGTACCTGGGCTTCGAGGGCGCGGATGCGGCTGCGCTGCTCCTCGATAATGGACTGGCGCGAGTGGATGAAGTCGAGCACGGCCTTCTCGTCTACCTCGGGGATGTCGCTTGCGAGGCCTACGGTCTCGCTGGAGCCCTGGGTGTGGTTGTCGTGGCTATGCCCTGCGGCGGCGCAGGCATGCTCGCCGGCTTCGTGCTCATGGCTATGTCCGCAGCAGTGCTGCTCTTGGTCGAACGCCTCCAGCGTCTTGCCCAGAGAGGCGGCGACCTTCTCCTTGCGCTGACGCACCTGCTCGTCAATTTTTGCCTGCATCTCCGGCGGCATCGGCATTCCCATCATGGCGTGCAATCCTCTCTCGCAGTTGTCCCCCTGCAGGTGAGATTTTAGCGCGCAAGACCTGCTGCGAACGCAAGCGCTTCCTCTACGTCGGCTGGAGTCGTGGCCCACGAGGTCACAAAGCGCACCACCTGCGTGTTGCCGTGGTCGAAGAATATCTCGCTGCCCAGCTCATCCGCGAAGTGCGCGGCTGCAGCGCAGGGCACCTCAAAGAAAAGCTGGTTGGATGCACTGGGCAGCCACTCGCACCAGCCCTGAGCGAGCAACCCCTCGCGCAGCTGGGCAGCGCGGGCGTTGGCATTGCGCGCGCAGTTCCAGTACACCTGTCCGCCGTTCTCAAACGCAGCCTCAAACTGCACGCCAAGCAGGCGGCCCTTCGCGAGCAGGTTTTGGTGCTGCTTCATGAGCCAGGGGAAGTCCTGACGCAGCTGGGGGTCTCGGATGACCGCAGCCTCGCCAAAGAGCAGGCCGTTCTTGGTGCCGCCGATGTAAAACGCGTCGGCAAGATGGGCAATTTCGGGCAGCGTGAGGTCGTTGGCGCTCGAGGTGAGGGCGCTTCCCAAGCGCGCTCCATCCACGAAGAGCTTCATGCCAAGTTCGTCGGCACATGCGCGCAGGGCATAGAGCTGGGCTTTTGTGTACACGCCGCCGAGCTCCGTGGTGTCGCTCACATAGATGGCGCGAGGGCGGGTCATGTGGTTGGCGAACGCTGCGTTCTCAGCCGCGATGCGGGTCACCTCGGCGGGCGTGAGGAACCCGTCGGTGTCGCGGCTGGCCAGTACCTTGTGGCCGCATGCCTCAAGCGCGCCCGTCTCATGCGTGTTGATGTGGCCGTCGGGCGTGCACACTGCCGCGTCGTAGGGTCGGTCGAGCAGGCCGCAGAGGGAAATCACGTTGGCCGCCGTGCCACCTACCACAAAGTGCACGTCTGCCTCGTCTTCCTCCAGCTCGCAGGCCTCCAAGATGAGCTTGGCGGCGTGTGCGCAGTGCTCGTCGCAGGTGTATCCCACGCACTGCTCGGCGTTGGTCCTTACCAGCGCGTCGAGCACCTCAGGGCAAGCGCCCTCCGAGTAGTCATTGCGAAACAGGTGCATGGGGGTCCTTTCTGATGAAACGCGAGTTGTATCCCGCGTAGAATACCCCTTAGTCATACGTTTGGGTTGCGCGTCCTAGTCAAGAGAGGGGTTCCCCATGATTGTTTCCACTGCAGACAATGTCCCTGGCAAGAGCTTCGAGATTCTGGGTCTTGTGCGCGGCAACATCGTCACGTCCAAGAACATCGGTCGCGACATGATGGCCAGCGTGAAGAGCGTCGTGGGCGGCGAGATCAAGTCGTACACCGAGATGACCGACGAGGCTCGTCAGGTGGCGGAGGACCGCATGATCGAGCAAGCCCAGCGCTTGGGTGCTGACGCCATCCTCGCCATGCGCTTCGACAGCGGATCCATCCAGCCCGGCACCATCGAGATGATCGCCTACGGCACGGCTGTGAAGTTCAACTAGCTAGCTACTCATATATGTTCTCACAACGCCGCGCCCCTTGAAGAGACAAGGGGTGCGGCGTCTTGTTGTCTCGGCGCACAGAAATCCTACATTGCTGTGAACGCTTACAGATTTGTGACATCTGTCACGCCACTGTCACCCCAAATTGGGATATTATGTATGCCCGAGTCACAGATTGGCGATGAGGCGGTTATCACACGAAGGGTAAGGCAGCGAGGGGAACGAGGTGAGCATATGGCACGTAAGACATTGGGGGGCAGGGGCGCTTCAAGGTGCTTTAGCTTTACCGCTGTGCCACAGCTTGTTTCGTTACCGAGCATCTTCTCTGATGACAGTCGCACGCTGCGATTCATCAATCAAAGGGCCCCGTGAATATAGCCGCGTTGCCGAGGCTAAAGCCCGGGGGATTTCGACGACCGTACTTGACGAGAGTTGAGTTGGTCGTTATTGCGTTTGCCCACCTTAGTGTGGGGATGTGTTCTTCATAGTTCGGTGTTCCATTGGAATGGCGGACCTCTCATAGGTCCGCTGCAAGAGAAAGAGTAGTTGTATGCCAAAGTTCAACGTTCGTCGCGCGGTGGCGACTGCGGGCCTGGCTGGCGCCCTGGCCCTCAGCGGCTCGGCTGTTGCCGCCCTGGCCGACAACGCCGACACTGACCTCAATTCTGGCGAGGTCAATGCCACCGCCCAGGAGACCAGCATTATCTATGTCGCCAACGGCGGCGTCTTTGCTGACGGCGATGTCATGCAGCAGGGTGTGACCGACGCCAATGGCTATGCCCGTCAGCCCCTGGCCCCCACGCAGGAGGGCTACGAGTTCACTGGCTGGTACTATGACTCCAGCTGCACCACGCCCGTTGACTTCAGCGCCCCCATCGTCGCGGGCTCCGGCCACGCCACGCTGTTCGCCGGCTGGGCCGAGGTCCAGGCCCCCGTCCAGGAGACCGAGATTCTCTACGTCGCCAACGGCGGTGTCTTCGCCGACGGCAATGGCACCATGCAGGGTGTCGCTGACGCCGACGGTTACGCCCGTCAGCCCCTCGCTCCCACCCGCGAGGGCTATGACTTCGCTGGCTGGTTCTACGACTCCGCCTGCACCGACCCCGTGAACTTCGACGCCCCGCTCG
>JAHZHK010000104.1 GCA_019420325.1 Coriobacteriaceae bacterium
TCTGTCGCGGATCTCTCTGTTGCCGTTGCCGGTCGTTTCATCGGTGAGGGTCTGTCTGACGCCGATCAGCGCAAGTTGATCGAGAAGTACGTCGCGGAAGCGGGTGCTCTCGATGCCAACTAAGCGCATTCTGGTCAAGCAAGAGGTAGCAACCTACGCCCAGTGCCTCCTTGAGGCTGCGCAGGTGGCGGACCGTGTCTTCGAGGATATCGAGGACATCAAGAACGTCCGTGTCGCTGTCGTCAAGTCTTCCCAGGTGCGTGAGTTCCTGCAGAACCCCAATGTTCCTGCAGAGAACAAGTCGGCATTCGTCAAGGATGCTTTCTCTGGGTTCGCCCCGGAGGTTGTCAGCGTCGTGGCCGTTATGGCCGAGCGCGGCGACATGAAGCTCCTTGGCCGTGTTGCCGTCGCTTATGAGGCGGCTGCGGAGAAGGCCCTCGACATGGTGGTCGTGGATGTCACCACGGCCGTGCCGCTCGACGACCATCTGCGTGACGTTATCAGCAAGAAGCTTTCGGCCGACCTTGGTCATGGCGTGCGCCTCAACGAGAGCGTCGACGCCTCGATTCTGGGAGGCTTCATCATCAGCACCCACGGCAAGCGTATGGACGCTAGCGTCAAGACGCAGCTCAACCATGCTCGTCAGGTGCTCAAGACCGCATCTACCGGAGGTGAAGAGTAATGGCGGAAATTACCGCTGCGAACATCGAGGCTGCCCTTAAGAAGCAGCTCGATTCGCTGAACACCACGGTTGATACGCGTGAGGTTGGTACGGTTATCCAGGTCGGCGACGGCATCGCCCGTATTGAGGGTCTGCAGGACGCTATGGCCGGCGAGCTCCTCGAGTTCGTGAGCGCCAGCACTGGCAAGAAGGTCTACGGCCTTTCCCAGAACCTGGAAGAGGATGAGGTTGGCGCCGTTCTTCTGGGCGACGTCGCCGTTATTAAGGAAGGCGACGAGGTCCACACGACCGGCCGCATCCTTGAGATTCCTGTCTCCCGTGCCATGCTCGGCCGCGTCGTCAACCCGCTTGGCGAGCCTATCGACGGTATGGGCCCCATTGAGGTCGAGGGCTATCGTCCCATCGAGTTCAAGGCTCCCGGCGTTATGGCCCGTAAGGGTGTTTGCGAGCCCGTTCAGACCGGTCTGCTCGCTATCGACGCGATGATCCCGATTGGCCGCGGCCAGCGTGAGCTCATCATTGGCGACCGTAAGACTGGTAAGACCGCTGTCGGTATCGACACGATCATCAACCAGAAGAACGAGAACATGATTTGCGTCTACGTCGCTGTTGGCCAGAAGGCCTCGACGGTCGCCGCAATTCGTGAGACGCTTGAGAAGCATGGTGCTCTCGAGTACTCCATCATCGTTTCCGCTTCTGCTTCCGACGCCGCCCCGCTGCAGTTCATCGCCCCCATGGCTGGCGCTGCAATCGGCGAGTACTTCATGTACAACGGCAAGGACGGCAAGCCCGCTGGCAAGGACAACCCCGGCGGCCACGTTCTGTGCGTGTACGACGACCTGTCCAAGCAGGCCGTTGCTTACCGTCAGATGTCGCTGACGCTCGACCGTCCCCCGGGACGCGAGGCTTACCCCGGCGACGTCTTCTACCTGCACTCGCGTCTGCTCGAGCGCGCCGTTAAGCTGAACGAGGAGAACGGCTCCGGTTCGCTCACGGCTCTGCCTGTCATCGAGACCCAGGCCGGCGACGTTTCTGCATACATTCCGACCAACGTGATTTCGATTACTGACGGTCAGATTTACCTGCAGACCGACCTGTTCTTCCAGGGTCAGCGTCCCGCCGTTGACGTGGGCATTTCTGTGTCCCGCGTCGGTGGTTCGGCTCAGATCAAGTCGATGAAGCAGTTCGCCGGCAACCTGCGTCTGGACCTCGCTGCTTACGACGAGCTCAAGGCCTTCACGCAGTTCGGCAGCGACCTGGACAAGGCTACCCAGGATCAGCTGACCCGTGGTTCGCGTATGTACGAGCTGCTCAAGCAGCCTCGTTACAACCCCATGGACGTTGCTGATCAGGTTATCGCCATCTTCGCGGGCACCAAGGGCTACACCGACGACCTCCAGCTTGAGCAGGTTGTTCCGTTCCGCGATGGTCTGCTTCAGAACATCCATGCCACCCATCCTGAGTTCAACGCTCAGATCAAGGCTGGCAAGGTGTCCGACGAGCTCCAGGCTAAGATGGCTGAGGCCATCAAGGCTTACCACGAGCAGTTCGTCGCTGAAAGCCAGGTGTAACCATGGCCAACCTCCGCGACATGAAGAAGCGCATCACTTCTGTCAAGTCCACCAAGCAGATCACCCGCACCATGGAAATGGTGGCTACGGCAAAGATCCGCAAGGCGTCTGAACGTGTCGTGGCGGCGACCCCGTACTCCGAGGCAATGTTGGAGATGCTTGGAAACCTCGCCGGCAAAGCCGGCGAGGCTTCGCATCCTCTTCTTGAGGCTCATCCTGAGAAGAAGAACGTTCTGTTCGTCGTGGTCACTTCTGACCGCGGCCTTGCAGGCGCCTTCAACACCCAGGTTCTCCGTGCTGCTGAGAAGCAGGCTCACGCCTATGCCGCTCAGGGCATTGAGACGAGCTACATCCTCTGTGGCAAGAAGGCCATCGGTTACTTCGGGTACCGTGGTGTCTCCGCCGAGATGAAGTTTGCGGGCCTGTCCGCAGACCCCACCTTCGAGGAGGCCAGCCGCATCGCTTCCTACGTGCGCGACAAGTACGCCTCTGGTCAGGTGGACGAGGTGCTGGTGTACTACAACCACATGCGTAACGCCGCCGACCAGGACCTGCGTTGCGAGCAGCTCCTGCCCGTGGACGTGAGCAACGTCTCCAACGGTGCTCCTGCCGCTGAGGCCACCTTTGACTTCGAGCCCGATGAGGCAACGGTCTTGGGCAAGCTTCTGCCGGCTTACGTTGAGACGATGGTCTACCATGCCCTGATCGACTCGGCCGCAGGCGAGCAGGGTGCCCGCCGTAAGGCAATGAAGTCGGCCACGGATAACGCGACCGAGATCATCAATACCCTGCAGCGTCAGTACAACCGTGCTCGCCAGGGCGCCATTACTACTGAGATCACCGAGATCGTCGCTGGCGCCGCGGCTCAGAAGAAGGAAGAATAGACGATGAGCGATACCAAGAACATCGGGCGCATCGTCCGCATCATCGGCCCTGTCGTCGACGTCGAGTTCGACGAAGGCAGCATGCCGGCGATCTACAACGCCCTTACGGTTGACGCGGACACCCCCGTCGGCCACATCCACACTGTCCTCGAGGTCGAGACTCACCGCCCGGGCGGCATCGTCCGTACCGTTGCTATGTCGTCCACCGACGGCCTGCAGCGTGGCGTTGAGGCTGTCGACACCGGCGCTCCCATGAAGATGCCCGTTGGTCCTCAGACCCTCGGTCGCGTCTGGAACGTCATGGGTGAGCCCGTCGACAACAAGCCGATGCCCGAGGTTGCGGATTACTATCCCATCCACCACCCGGCACCTGCTTTCGAGGAGCTCTCCACCTCCACGGAGATCTTCGAGACCGGCATCAAGGCCATCGACCTGCTCGAGCCCTACGTCCGTGGCGGCAAGACTGGTCTGTTCGGCGGCGCTGGCGTCGGCAAGACCGTTCTGATTCAGGAGCTCATTTCCAACCTGGCCCTCGGCCATGGCGGTACATCCGTCTTCACGGGTGTTGGCGAGCGTACTCGTGAGGGTACGGACCTCTACAACGAGATGAGCGAGTCTGGCGTTATCGCCAAGACCTGCATGATTTACGGTCAGATGAACGAGCCCCCGGGAGCTCGTCTGCGCGTCGGTCTTGCTGGTCTGACCACGGCTGAGTACTTCCGTGATCAGGGCCAGGACGTTCTGCTGTTCATCGACAACATCTTCCGTTTCACCCAGGCTGGTTCCGAGGTGTCCGCACTTCTCGGTCGTATGCCTTCGGCAGTTGGTTACCAGCCCACGCTGGCAACCGAGATGGGCGACCTCCAGGAGCGCATTACCTCCACGAAGACCGGCTCCATCACCTCGGTTCAGGCCGTCTACGTTCCCGCTGACGACCTTACCGACCCCGCACCTGCCACGACGTTCATCCACCTGGACGCAACCACCACGCTGTCGCGTTCCATCGCGTCTCTGGGTCTTTACCCGGCTATTGACCCGCTGGCCTCTTCTTCCTCCGCTCTCGATCCGCTGATCGTTGGCGAGGAGCACTACCGCGTGGCTACTGCCGTCCAGGAGCTCCTCCAGGCCTACTCCGACCTGAAGGACATCATCGCCATTCTTGGTATGGACGAGCTGTCTGAGGAGCAGAAGCTCACGGTCAACCGTGCCCGTAAGCTTCAGCAGTTCCTCTCTCAGAACTTCCACGTGGCCGAGCAGTTCACGGGCAACCCCGGCGTCTACATGAAGCTTGAGGACACCGTGCGCTCCTTTGCCGAGATTGTCGACGGCAAGTGCGACGACCTGCCCGAGCAGTGCTTCCGTTATGCCAGTGACATCGACGACGTGCGCGAGCGCGCCGCGAAGCTGGCTGAGTAGGCTTCGGCCCACTCGTAAAGAGAGGTCAGGCTTATGGCGGACAACACACTTACCTGTGAGATCGTCACCCCGGTAAAGACCGTTTTCGCAAGCGAGGCCACCTATGTGGGTCTTCCTGGCGAGATTGGCTCTTTCGGCGTGATGCAGCGTCACGAGCCGCTTGTTTCTGCCCTCAAGGCTGGCGTGGTTAACGTCACTGCGGCCGATGGCAAGCACGAGTTTGTTCTGAGCGGCGGCTATGCTCAGGTCAATGACAACAAGGTCATCGTTCTTGCTAACGACGCTCTTGAGGTTTCCCAGATTAAGGCCGACGAGGTTCAAACCACGCTGGCTGGCGTCGAGAAGGAACTTGCAGCCCTTTCGGAAGGCGACTCCGCTGCCGCCTACCTCAAGGGTCAGAAGGAATGGCTCGAGCTCCAGCTTAAGACCGTAAACGCTTAAGAAGGAGCGCACTCATGGACGTGATCAAAGTAGAAGGCGGCGCTAAGCTGCACGGTACCGTACACGTCGAGGGTGCAAAGAACTCAGCCTTGAAGCTCATGGCTGCAACTGTCATGGCGCCGGGCGTCTATCACCTCAGCAATGTGCCTGACATCTCTGATGTCAGGCTCATGTGCAAGGTGCTCCAGACGCTCGGCGCCTGCGTTGTTCATGGGGAGCATGAGCTCATCATCGACACCAAGACGGTGAGCAACTGGGTCACTCCCTATGAGTACGTTTCGAAGATGCGTGCAAGCATCTCGATTCTTGGCCCGCTTATCACACGTTTCGGCAAGGCAATTGTGGCCATGCCGGGCGGGTGCAACATCGGTGCCCGCTCTATCGACCAACATCTGTCTGGTCTGGCGGCACTTGGCGTGAAAATTGACAACGACCATGGCAATATCCGTGCTGACGGCACGGCCGGCTTGCATGGCGCTATCGTCACGCTCGACTTCCCCAGCGTGGGTGCTACAGAGAACATCATGATGGGTGCCGTCAAGGCGAAGGGCACGACCATTATCGAGAATGCGGCCCGTGAGCCTGAGATTGTCGATTTGGCAAACATGCTCAATGACATGGGCGCAAAGATTATTGACGCCGGTTCGCATGTCGTGCGCATCGAAGGAGTGGAAGAGCTCCACGCGACCGATCATGTGACGGTCGGTGACCGCATCGAGGCCGGTACCTTCATCGTTGCCGGCGCTCTTTGCTCCGATGAGGGCGTGACCGTTACCGGTTTCGACCCCATGCATCTCGATATCCCGCTTGCAAAAATGGCCCAGATGGGCGTTGAGATTGAGCGCTTTGAGAACGGCGTGACTGTCCGTCGTGGTGAGAAGCTTGTTCCCGTGGATATCCAGACGCTTCCGTATCCTGGTTTCCCCACCGATATGCAGGCTCAGCTCATGGTGCTTGAATGCATGGCCGATGGTGCCAGCTTCATCACCGAGAACGTGTTTGAGAACCGTTTCATGCTGGCTGCAGAGCTTGTGCGCATGGGTGCTTCCATCCGTGTTGAGGAGCGCCATGCCCTGGTCAAGGGTCCGACGAACTTCACGGGAGCACAGGTTGCATCCCCCGACCTGCGCGGTGGCGCTGCACTCGTGCTTGCTGGCCTTGTGGCCGAGGGTACAACCTATGTGTCGGAGACCCGTCATATCAAGCGCGGCTATGAGGACTTCACTGGCAAGCTGAGCTCGTTGGGCGCAGACGTCTGCCACATCGAAATGGAAAACCCAGACGAGTTCTAGCCTGTTCAGGCAGAACGCGTCTCTTTCATACATACAACTTCATAGAGAGCAAAAAGGGCGCAGAATCATTCATATGATCCTGCGCCCTAGTTTTGTATGCGTGTTGGTTAGTCTTGTGCGAACAGCTCTCCCAGCTCGCAGAGGAAGTCGACCATGGCCTCGACCTGGCTCACCACGGCGAATTCTCGCACGCTGTGGTAGTTGAAGCCGCCTGTGGAAATGTTCGGGCAGGGGAGGTTGCGGAACGACAGTGCTGCGCCGTCGGTGCCGCCTCGGATGGGACGCGTGAAGGCTTTGACCCCAATACGCTCGAAGGCCTTGTAGGCGTTGTCGATAAGCGCGGGGTAAGGGGCAACCTTCTCGGCCATGTTGCGGTACTGGTCGCGAATCTCAACAAAGACACGCGGTTCGCTCCAACGCTTGTTGATGAAGTCGGCAACCTCAAGCATCATGGCCTTCTTCATTTCGAAGGCTTGCAGGTTGTGGTCGCGCACGATGTAGTGAGCGAAAGCCTCGCTGCAGTCTCCGCGGATATCGCAGAGATGGAAAAAGCCCTCGTAACCATCGGTGTGCTCGGGGCGGGCGTTCTCAGGAAGCATGCGGTCGAAATCCTCGAACACGCGCAGAGCGTTCACCATGACGTTCTTGGCGCTGCCGGGATGGATTTCATGGCCCTTGACGCGCACGGTCGCGCTTGCCGCGTTGAAGCACTCGTACTCCACGCCGCCAAGCTCGTCCCCATCGATAGTGTAGCCATGGGCGGCACCGAAGCCCTCGACGTCGAGCAGGCTGCAGCCGTGCCCAATCTCCTCGTCGGGGGCAAAGCACACGGCGATGCGGGGATGGCGCAGGGAGGCGTCGTTTACGGCTCGTGCCAGGTAGCTCATGATTTCAGCCACGCCGGCCTTGTCGTCGGCACCAAGCAGGGTAGAGCCGTCGGTGCACACGATGTCCTGGCCAACAAGCTTTGAAAGACCAGGCGTATTTTCCTCAGTGAGGCTGATTTTCTCACCCTTATGCTCGCCAAGCACGAGCTCGCCGCCCTCATAGGTGCGTACGCGGGGCTTGACGTTGCGTGCAGGCGCATCGGGGCTCGTGTCGATATGCGCAATCAGAGCCAGACAAGGCAGATGCTCGCACCCGGCGCTGGCGGGCAAGTGTGCTGTCACATAGGCGTTGTCGTCCATATGGGCATCGGCAAGGCCGAGGTCGAGCAACTCGAGCTCAAGCAGGCGGGCCAGGTCAAACTCGTCGGGGTTGGAGGGAACCTCAGCCTCGTTTGCCGGATCGGACTGAGTGGAGATGCTGCAATACCGGATAAGCCTATCAATCACATCGCTCATACACTGCTCCTTTTAAAAGAAACCGGGCGCGAAACATGTCGCGCCCGGCATGGGAACCTAGCGAATCATACTACGGTGCGGGCGCGCTGACCGTGTTTCGAGCCTAGCGCTTCTCAAGCCACCCAAGCACGCTGCCCTCAACACCGGCTTTGGAAGCCTCGACCACGGTGTCGAACCTGCGGGGAAGGGTCTCCAAGGCCTCGAGGCCAGCGGGAACGCGGGTGCCCGTGGCTTCGGCAATGGCACGGTTGAGGACGATGCCGGAAAGCGACGCAACCTCGGCAGGAAGCTCATCGTGTGCGCCAAGGCCGTTGAGGCCGCGCCACACGTTGGGGCCGAACTTTGCCCAGTGGGCGGTGGAGGCAACAAGCATGGGGCGCTCGCTGCGATGCTCCTTGGCCACCTTCAGGGCGACGGCGGTGTGGGGGTCGAGCAGGTAGTGCCTCTCGGCAAAGACCTCGCCGATCTCGCGCAGGCAGGCGTCATTGTCGACGCAGCCGGCGGCGTAGAGCTCCTGCATACGGGCACGCGTGTCGGCGTCGACCTCGAAGCGCTTGTCGCGGGAAAGGTCGGCCATCCAGCCACGCACGCGCTCGGCGTCGCGGCCGCACAACTCGAAGAGCTGGCGCTCCAGGTTGGACGACACGAGGATATCCATGCTGGGGGAGGGAGTGAGCGAGAGCTTGCGCGCGCGGATGTCGTAGACGCCCGTCGTGATGAAGTCGGTGAGCACGTTGTTCTCGTTGCTCGCACACACGAGGCGTGCGAGGGGGGTGCCGATGCGCTTGGCGTAGTACGCGGCCAAGATGTTGCCGAAGTTGCCGGTGGGCACGCAGACGTCGATCTGCTCGCCTGCGCGAATCGAGCCTGCCGCAACCATGTCGGCATAGGCGCTCATGTAATACACGATCTGGGGCATGAGGCGGCCCCAGTTGATGGAGTTCGCGCTGGAGAGCGCCAGGCCCTGCTCGGCCATGAGCTTGTCGCAGAACGCCTTGTCGCCGAAGGCCTGCTTGACGGAGGTCTGGCAGTCGTCGAAGTCGCCGCGGGCCGCGAAGACGTTGACGTTGTCACCCTGCTGGGTGGTCATCTGGCGCAGCTGGATGTCGGAGACGCCGCCGTCAGGATAGAAGACGCAGATGCCTACATGCTTGCGGCCGGCGAAGCCCTCAAGCGCCGCCTTGCCCGTGTCGCCGGAGGTGGCCACGAGGATGAGGTGGTCGTGGTCGAGCCTACCCTCTTCGCGCAGCTTGCCCGTTGCATGCTCAAAGAAGCGGGGCAGGCACTGCAGGGCCATGTCCTTGAAGGCCGAGGTGGGTCCATGGAACAGCTCGAGCACATGGACGCCGTCGCCCAGGTCCACGACGGGGGCGATGCGCTTGTCGTCGAACTGGGGGCCGTAGGCGCCGGCCATGAGGGAGTCGATCGCGTCGTCGGCGACGTCGACCTCAAACGCGCGGTACACGCGTGCGGCGCGCTGGGCATAGGGGAGCTCGGCGAGCGCGCAGATCTCTTCGACGCTCATAGAGGGAATCTGCTGGGGCACGAAGAGGCCGCCACCGGGGGCAATGCCTTCGACGATGGCCTCGCAAAATGAAAGCGCGTCGCTCACGTTTCCACGGGTGTCGATATAGCGGTTCATGGTTGGCCTTTCGTGGTCGATTGGCATGTCAGACGGAAGTCTAGCTTGTATATCGTAACGTGTGCGGAAAGCCTGGGATGCCTCGGGCGGCAAACGGTATAGAATGGATGTCGACTCGTGAATAAAATGCCATGCATATGAAGAAGCGACGGCGGTACACTTTCCAATTCATTGCTCGGTGTCCGGCTGATGCAGGGGGATGCGAATGGTCGAGAAACTGACAGGGAAGATGGACGTCCTTGTCGCGATTGGTTTTGGCTTCTTTTTGGCTTGGAGGCAAAACCTCATCAACTTCCTGTACCCCATGTCGGCGGGCGTGGTGTTCTCGCCCCTTGTGTGCATGTCGTTTGCATGCTGCCTGGTCTTGGTCATGGCCTTCATCGCGTTCCGAAGCAACCAGGCGACGTTCTCTTCGCGTGTGCTTGTGTCGATGCCGGCGGTGCTCATCGTCGCCGCGACGCTGTGCGCCTATCTGGTGGCCAAGGACTTCGGCGGCATGGCGCTTGCCTATGTGGCGGCTCTCGTCATCGGCGTGGCCTCCGCCCTGGGCCTTTTCTCGTG
>JAHZHK010000105.1 GCA_019420325.1 Coriobacteriaceae bacterium
ACGCTGGCGCGGGAGGGATTGCGGCCGGGGGCTACTTGTTCATTGCTTTCCTAGATGAGAGAAGTCCGCATCTCGATTGTGAGACTTTGGTTGGGCCGTAAAACGTTTAAGGGAGATTGACAATGAGAAACACCGGGGGATTTATGGACCGTCGTTCGTTCGTGCGCGTCTCTTCGATGGCCGCTGCCGCTTCAATGATGCTGGGTTCTACCGCCGCCGCGCATGGAGCGCCCGCCGAGAGCGAAAATGCTCGCCCGACGTACAAGCCCGGCGTCTATTCTGCCGTGGGGACGGGTCGTAAAAGCGACGTGACGGTCGAGGTCTCGTTCACCGAGTTCTCAATCGAGTCCGTCACGGTTGTCGACCATCATGAGACCGAACGCATCGCCCGTCCCGCTATCGAACGCATTCCTGCGGAAATCGTCGAGTACCAGTCGCTCGCCGTGGACGCTGTTACCGGTGCGACGTTTACGAGTTTTGCAATCCTTTCCGCAGTGGAAGACTGCGTGGAACAGGCAGGTGGCGATGCGTCACTGCTCAAGAATGCCCCTACGAAAGAACAAGAGGAATCCGTTGTAGAGATTGAAAGCGACCTGGTCGTTATAGGCGCGGGCATTTCCGGCATGGCGGCTGCTCTGGCGGCGTCCCAGCGGGGGGCCAAGGTGACCGTTTTTGAAAAATCGTCCTCTATGGGAGGAAATGCCCTGGTGAGCGGCGGTTTCATTGAGCATACCGATGCCCCCGAAGAGCTGCGGGTCGACGTTAATGAGGGCTACGCATCCATCTTTGAAGAGGTGCTGCAGTTTAACCGCGAAGCCGGTCTTGATGATGACCTGGTCGACAACGTGCAGCGGCAGTGGGATGAGTATTACGCCAAGGGGAACACGAAGCTGTTCAGCTCGGCCGAGTTCTTGGCGTTGCAGCTTTGCATGCTTGAAGGTAACACCTATGATTTCCAGCTTGGATACGCCCAGGAAGTGCAGGACGGCGTTGCCTGGCTGACGGACATGGGTTATCCCTGGATGCCCTTGGTTGCTATCCCCGGATATTCCTGGGCACATTTCTCAAACTCTAAGGAAGCGGTCAACGGAGAGGGATACTTCAACCTGTTTGAGGACGAGATGGCAGGGCTCAGTTTGGAGGTGCTGTTTGAGACTCCTGCCGAGAATCTGCTTGTCGAAAACGGCAAGGTCGTCGGTGTTGTGGGAACTTCGGGAGACGGGACAACCTATCGTGTCGTTGCCAAAGATGCGGTCATCGTTGCTTCGGGTGGCTACTCCGACAACCGCGATATGCTCATCGAACACGACCAGATGTGGAACTGGGAAGACCTTTCGGTATTCCATAGCGACAACAACTATGGGCATACGGGTGACGGAATTCGTATGGCCTTGGATGCAGGTGCGGCATTTGGTGACCTGCCCTTCAACCAGATGATTTTCCCGTTCGTTGACACGGTAATGTTCGCAACCGAAACTACGGTTGGCGAAACGAACGAGAGCCTGTATGTGAACAAGGATGGCAAGAGATTCTGCAACGAGGCAGGCAGCAGGACGGATATGACGATTGCCCTGATGGAGCAGAAGGATGGCGTGGCATTTCAGGTGGTCGATCACGACAGCTCGATGATTACCGACGGCAAGACTCACACGGGCATGGACGTTGAGTACCTTATCAAGCGCGGTATCCTTTATCGCGCGGAGAGCTTGGAGGAACTTGCCGACCTGATGGGCGTGGATGTGGATGCGTTCATGGAGACCGTTGCTGAATACAATGAAATGACGCAGACATACACCGACCTGGAGTTCGGCAGGTCGAGTTTTGGGCCTAACGCGCAGCTCGATACGCCCCCGTTCTACGCATCTCCCCGTACGTGGGCCATGCATATCACCATGGACGGCGTTGCGGTTGACGGGGAGCATCGGGCGTTGGATGCCGATGGAAACCCCGTGCCGGGTCTCTATGTTGTGGGCGAAGCCGCCTGCGGCGGACGAGGGGTTGGTAGCCTGGGTGCCGGTTATGCCGTTGCGCAGGCCCTTTACGGAGGACTTGCATAAAACGTAATGAGTTGCCTATGCACGGGGTAGTTGTACGTATTAAATGTTGACCGAGAAGGAGACTGGTAATGTTGACCGAGAAGGAGACTGGTATGGAACTTACGCGCAGGAGCTTCATCGTTGCGGGCGGCACTGCGGTTGCCGCGGGGGCGGTTGCCGCGTCGGGCGTCGCGCGGGCCGACGAGGCCGCCGAAGACGGCGTGGCTGACGAGGCTGAAGCCGCTGCCGACGAGGAGACCGCGGCTGTCTGGCCGAACAACGGCGCCATTCTGGGCACGACGCCCGACTGGCTCGGTGTCGAGCCCGAGATTACCGATGACGAGATTGTCGCGACCTACGACACCGACATCCTGGTGATCGGCTGCGGCACGGGCGGCATGTTCGCCGTTGCGGCGGCGGCCGAGGAGGGCGCCAACGTCATCGGCATCGACCGCCTCCCCACGGGCGTGGGCATCCGCGACGACCTGGGCGCCGCGAACTCCCGCTATCAGCAGAAGTGGGGCACCCAAATCGACAAGTTCGACTACATCACGATGGCCACGCAGTACGCCGCCGGCCACATCAACCAGGCGCTCGTGGCCCTGTGGTACGACGAGTCGGGCGAGGCCATCGACTGGTACGGCGACCGTCTGGCCGAGCGTGGCGTCGAGCTGTGGCACGAGGCGGGCGACGACGATGAGGGCGACCGCTACAAGCACTACGCCACCGGTCACTCGCCCCGTTGGACCGGCAGCGACGATGGCAACGGCGGCACGCTCGACGGCAACAAGGTACTGTACGACTACGCGGTCGAGAAGGGCGCGCAGTTCGACTACAGCACGCAGATGGTCAAACTCGTCAAGGAAGACGGCCGCGTGACCGGTTGCATCGCCACCAACCCCGACGGCGACTACGTGCGCTACAACGCCGCCAAGGGCGTCGTGGTCTGCACGGGCGGCTACTCGCTCAACTACGACATGATGGAAGCCATGCAGCCGTGGAACCTGCGCATCATCGGCGGCAACTGGTCCGAGCCCGGCGCGTTCGGCGACGGCATCAAGGCGTGCCTGTGGGCTGGCGCCAAGATGGACGAGACCCACTCGATGATGCTGTTCGACCGCTGCGCCCTGCGCCCCGACCAGGAGACCGGCCGCGCCACTGCCGAGTCGGGCGACAACGGGCTCTTCTGGATGGGTACGCAGCCGTGGCTCAAGGTCAACGCCGACGGTAAGCGCTTCTTCAACGAGTCGGGCACCTACGAGGGCATCCTCCATGCCGACGAGTACCAGAAGGGCCACTGCCACTACACCATCTTCGACAGCAACTGGACCACGTATTGCCAGCAGTTCCAGATGCACGGCTGCTCGCGCCTGGTGCCGTTCGTGAACGACGCCGACCCCAACATGTCCTATGAGGTTATCGAGCAGGGCATGCTGCCCGGCCTTATCGAGGCGGGCCAGGTCATCCAGGCCGACACCCTCGAGGAGCTCGCCGAGGGCCTGGGGCTGCCGGTCGACGCGTTCGTGGCCGAGGTCGAGCACTACAACGAGATGTGCGCCGCAGGCGAGGACACCGACTTCGGCAAGGAGGCCCACCGCCTCACGCCCGTCGACACCGCGCCGTTCTACGGCTGCAAGAACACCAGCTACGTGCTCTGCACGATGGACGGCATCCAGATCGACACGAACCTGAACGCCATCGACCCCGACGGCAACCCCATCGAGGGCCTCTACGTCGTGGGCAACGACTCGGGTTGCTACTTCGCCAACACGTACCCCAACCTGTCCACCGGCATGGCGTGCGGCCGCACCGTCACGTTCGGCCGCCACGTGGGCAAGCACCTCGCGGGGCTGTAGCGGGCGCGCTGCAACGGGCGGTCTGCTCCATCCTGCCATGCGTTTTGACGGTCCCGCGATGTCTTGCATGCGTCGCGGGACCGTTTGGTGCGCCGCCGGTTTCGGTCGCGGCCGATGGAAGGGCGTGTCCGGAGCGACTGCTGGTCGGACGGTTTCTCTGCGAAACGGCCCTTTTCGGACCCCTTCCGCTAACTTTGCTTCGCCGAGCCCTGCATGTTCGAGGGGGCGTATTCCGCTGCCAGCTGTTCGGTGGCGATGCCGTCGTCAATCAGGCGTTGGACCGGGCGACGGTATGATGCGTCCGCCCTCTCGCTGGCCATCCCTTCGGCTATCCCCTTGGCTTTCTGTCCGGATGAATCGTAGGCGAACGAACCATCCGACATGCTCAGATGTCCGACGAGTTGGGACGTTGCGTCGATGACTCGGTACACCCCGAGGGCATCCATTGTCACTCACCTCGCCTCTGGGCCACGACGTCAATTCCAAGCATTTGGGCGAGACGAAGCGCGCGACCCATCTCTACGGTAGGCTTGCCGCGCTCAACGTCGGAGACGAAATTGATTCCCACGCCGCACCATTCTGCCAGGTCGGTTTGCGTGAGGCCCTGCTCTTTTCGGGCTTGTCTAATAAGCGTGCCGAAGTCGGACACATCTGAGACGGTTGTCATGGGTATGCCTCCGGAATTACGATTCACGCGAACGAACGAAATTGTAGCATGTTTGTTCTGATTCACCCGTACGAGTGAAAATACCTTTATAAAACGCTGATTCATCCGTTCAAATGAAATTTGTTTTGCACGAAATGAGGCGGGAGAAGGGCCGCTTCTGAATAGGGTGTGCCTTGCCTGGCCGTGTGCCTCTACTCCGCCACTGCCTGTGCCAGCGACCAGAACGCTTTCGTCGCTCGGCGCATGTCGGTGCCGCTGCCACGCGGACCTGCTGGTTTGCGCACGACATAGGTGCCGAACCACTCGCCGCCTTCCACGGCCAGGCGCAGGGCTACGAAGCCGCGCGGGGTCTCGGCCACTGAGGGTGGAAAGCCGAAGCATGAGGCGTTGTACTCGTAGAGCAGGTGGCCCAAGAGGGCACTGTCGGTCACGGTGGCGCAGATGTTGGGATGGACGTCTTCATCGGCACAGCGTTGCATGACGAAGCGGTGGACGTGATTGTGCTGACCGGCGGTTACGAGTGGCAGGTGGTTGAGGTCGGAAAGCTCAAGATACGGCCTGCCCGCCAGGGGATGGTCGGCGGGGATGTAGAGCCACACGCCCACGCGCCGCACGCATGTGAAGTCGAGCGAGCCCAGAAGCGTCGGGTGCGAGCCGACGATGCCGACGTCTGAGTTGCCGCGCTCCACCGCCTCGAGCACGGTGTCGGTGCTCATCTCTTCGATGTAGAGGGCAACCTGCGGGTGCATCGCGGCATAGCGCTCGAAGAGGCCTTTCGGCACGGCTTTGCGCCCGCCGGTGACGAGGGCGATGTTGAGGGGCTCGCGCAACTCACCGTGCGCGTCGGGTGCACCTCCGGGGTGACGCAGGGTACGCTCGCAGAGCTGGTCGAATGCCGCCACGACCCTGCGACCGCCGCTCACGAGCTCTTCACCGCGTTCAGTGGGCACATACCCTGCGTCGATGCGCTCGAACAGGCGCGCGCCCGCTTCGGTTTCCACATTGCGCACCGTTTTGGCCACGGCTTGGCGGGACACGTGCAACCTCTCGGCCGCCTTTGTGAGCGTGCCGCAGTCGTTGAGCGCGATGATGTAGCGCAGGTCTCGGATGTCCATGATGCCCCTGTTTGTTCGACCATAAATATGTAACTAAAAGTTACTCCAACCGTAATCGCAAGTGGCGCTTGTCGAATCACATCCGTCTAAACTCCCCACTCGAAAGGCGACGCAAAGGGGCGTCGCCGCACGGGGATTTTCCAGAAATGGAGACGATTCGCATGCAGAAGAACATGAGCCGCAAGAGTTTCCTCGCAGGTGCCGGCACGGTCGCCGCCGCTGCCGTTGCCGGCGGTGCCGCAGCCGCGTTGGCCGACGATGCCAAGGCCGCTGCTCCTGCTGCCGAGGGCAACATCATCACGCGCGAGACGCTTGAGCAGGGCACCTGGTCGTTCATGGTTGCTCCCGAGCCCGTCGCCGAGGACCAGATCGCCGAGACCAAGACGCACGAGATCGTCGTTGTAGGCTCCGGTGCCGCAGGCCTGTGCTGCGCCGTTTCTGCCGCCGAACAGGGCGCTGACGTCATCGTGTTCTCCGCTGGTACCAAGCCGCTGTCGCGCGGTGGCTCCTTCCAGGCCATCGGCACCAAGTACCAGGCCGAACACGGCGTTGAGGACGATCCCGAGAAGCGTCGCGTTCAGACCCAGATCGACCTTATCGCAGGCGCTCGCATGATGGACTCCCGCAAGTGGATGCGCTGGGAGAACAACTCCGCCGAGTCCATGGACTGGATGATCGATAAGATGGCCGCCCGCGGCATCGAGTGCTCGCTCGCCATGCCTTACAGCGACGTCGACGGCGTTCTCGATACGCCTGCCGGCGAGCACAACTTCTGGACTGCCGACGCCCCCATGGGCGTGTTCCAGGGCGCTCCGCTCGTCGCCAAGGCCTGGGCCGACATCTTTACCGAGGATTACGGCGGAGAGATCGACTACTCTACTGTCGCCCAGTACCTCATTCGCGAGGACGACAATACCGGTCGCGTGAGCGCCGTCATCGCCCAAGACGCCGACGGCAACTACATCAAGTACGAGGCCACCAAGGCCGTCGTGCTTGCCACGGGCGACTTCTCCAAGGACTTTGACATGATGGCCCACTTTGCCCCCTATGCGTGGGAGCACTTCAAGGACGTCCTCACGCCCGAGGTGGATTACGACGCTGAGATGGTCTATACCGGCCTTATGCCTGGTACCGGCCAGAAGATGGGCTTGTGGATCGGTGCTGGCTGGCAGAAGACGTTCCCGAACCCCTCCGCCATCAACGGCGCCGTTTCGGGCCCCACGCACTGCGTGGTCGACTCCTTCTGGGGCATCAACCTGGCCAAGGACGGCCGCCGCTTCCACAATGAGAACACCAACTTCGCCTTCGGTGCCTACACGCGCATGAACCTGAAGGGCGGCACCGCCTACGCCATCTGGGACAGCCAGTACGCCTACACGCAGGATTCTTGGGATGGCCTGGGTGCCACCATCGACAACGTGAACGGCGAGATGTTCATGCCCAAGACCCCCGAGCAGCTTATCGCCAGCTGGGATTCCAGCGTCGAGTCGGGCATGTACCTCAAGGCCGACACGCTCGAGGAGCTTATCGATCAGATGGAGAGCCTCGACAAGCAGAACGCCCTGGAGACCATCGCCAACTACAACACGTATGCCAAAAACGGCCTCGACGAGGAGTTCCACGTGAACCCCGAGCTGCTGCACCCCATCGAGACTGGCCCCTTCTACGGCTGCATCACGCCCGGCTCCACGTTCCTGTGTGTCATGGGTGGTCTGCGCTGCGATGAGTACTGCCAGGTGATGGACACCGCCGACGAGCCCATTGAGGGTCTCTACGAGGTTGGCACCATGATCGGCGACTTCTACGGTGGCGCCTATAACTTTGCCTTCCAGGGCCAGAACCTGGGCGCATGCTGCACCACCTTCCCCTACCTCGTCGGTCGCGACCTTGCCGCGATGTAGGAGAGAGGACCTTCAGGCGTTTTGCCGCGAAACGGCCTGCGGGCTGGTAAAAGTGTCGTGAAGGGCGCTGGACCCTGCGCAATAGCCTTGCCTGGGTACCCCGGGTCGCGTGATTACATGCGGCCCGGGGTACTTTTTTCGGATGGTGACTGCAAGACTGGCGCGTACCCCTTGCGACGTCGTCATGCGGCCCAGGCTTTGCGGACGGTGGCTGCCGGCACAGGTTGCCTGGGACATGAAAACTCCTGCTAGGGCCCTGGTTGGTCTGACACTGCGTTAGAGTTGTCGACGATCATGGCCTAAACGCCTGCGAAGCGTTGGGGGCGCAAGCCTGTTGTTTTCAGTGCGACTGCTCGCGTATGAAGCCGGATGCCGCCTGCTTGTGCTGCTCTCATGGCGCAAAAGTGCCAAAAGTATGCGTTATAACTCTCGATTTGCCCAATTAGGGACGTCGCAGTTTTTAGCACGACGCATCTACCAGGCAAAATATCTCCGAGCTCTCATGGGCAACTGAGTGGTGCAAGGTTATAACGCATACTTTTGGCGTTTTCGGGCAGAGGGTTCCGAATTAAGTGGGATGAGCGGGTAGAGTTGGTGGGTATGTCGGTGTCAGGCGCCCGTCTTGTTGCCCATGCGATGGATGTTCGCCCAGTCGCCCATGACCTCTTTCCGCAGTTCACTTGAGAGTTTCACTTGGGCGTCTGTTTTAGTCCGCAGACGGGTGCCCAGAAGGCGACCGATGACTTTGACCAGCGCCGCAAACCTTTGCGTGTCGTGCAATTGCGCGTATGTGATGGGCAGCACGTTGATTCCCATATAGCTCAAGGCTGTGCTGCGGTCAGAGTCGGATAAAAACCCGCATTCTCCCTGATGGACAAGGGCGCTTTGACATTCCAGGTCGAGATTGCTCTTTTCCCAAAACAGATCGCACATGCAAAACTGGCGCTGCGCGAGGAGTCTGCCCTCTCGTGACAGCGCAACCCTATGGTTAAACGAGAAGTCCCCGAATCCCTCGCCGCCCAAACGACGGGGAAAGCCCAACAGAATACCGGCGCGGACTTCGAAAGGCGAGGCGGCGTTCTCCCGCATGAGCGTGCTGGCCTTTTGCAGGCGCGCCTTGCCGCGTTGTGTGTCGCTCATTTGCGCAAAGCGCAGGATGGTTTGAGGTGAGGCGAGCGCGGGCCGTGACCATAGGTCTGTGAGCTGGCCCCTGCTGTCGACAAGGGGTTCCCAGCCGGCTATTTTTGGAATCCCCCGTCGATTGAGAATCTGTTGGAGGCAGTCCCTGATAAAGGCAGGTGGATTGTAAACAGCGAAGGTTCCACATAGCTCATCGCCCATCATGACCAACTGGCTAATCGTGGCTTGGGCTGCGAATTGATGGAGAATGAGCTCGGGAGACGCCATCCAAATATCGTCGGCGAGATGGATACGCCCGCCCGGCGGAATGTCCCCCGTCCAAAGATGGGGCCTCAGAAGCGAGGACGCATGGCACTGGCTTCGTGAGCTTACGAGGATGTCTATAGGTCCCGTATGATTTGCGGCAAAAAGTGGGACGGCCCAGTGCAGGCCGCGGCTCGTTGCGCCGATGTGACGGCCTTTTGTGCTGCGGTCGAAAAACAATCTGCACAGATTGAGTTCTTCGAGCGCCTTTGCCCTGAAGGCGACGAGTGATTCGGCGTTGATGATTTGTTGCAAAGTCAGATTGTCGTCTGGCCCCAAGAGGAGTAGACGGACGATTGGCGGGATTCGCCAGTAATTGAATGCTGTAATTCCGCAAATGGTAGTCTCCATGCGCACAGACTACCATGCGCAAAGAGTGATGCTCGGCATTATTTCCACAATGGACGCTCTTGTTGAAATCGCCATACCGTGTGAAGCATATCACCAGGTAGACGTGACTTTTTTGTTATGCAAGTCACAGCATTAGGGCATAGGTGATGGGTTTTGCGGTGCAGAAATGCCCTTAGTGAACGCCTGTCGAGGATTGGGTGACCCGAAAACGGCAAAAGTATGCGTTATAATCGCCCAGAGTTGATATTTACGCGAATACTGAATATTGGTCACCGCATCTACCTGGTAAAACGCAATGGCGAGAAGGCCAGGTTTTATTCCTTGTGGTAGCGTGACGAGAAGTGGTGTACGAGGGGGTGGGGGCATGCCCCCACCCCC
>JAHZHK010000106.1 GCA_019420325.1 Coriobacteriaceae bacterium
GGTGTTTGCCTTGCTCATCAAGGCACTCTTGGGGCTCATCTGTACGGCTGTCGGCGGGCATGTGGGTCCTTTGCCCATCACGGTCCTTGCGTTGGTGGTCCTCGCCGTGCTTGTGGTGCATGAAGCGCGCAACGCCCATCGCGAGATAAAGCCCCTCATCATGCGTCCGACGAGCTCGAGCCATTTCAAACTGTTGCTCGGTGCGCTTGTGGTCTATGCCTTTATCTTCGGCGTCACGGCGGGCAACACTGCCGTCGTCGCCCAGATTTCGGTGATGCTTGACTTCAACACGGGCGTCGACGCATGCATGCTTGCAATGTCGGCTACCTTGCTTGCGGTGTTGCTGCCTTGCAAGTCCGGTGTGCGCCTCTCTACCGTTGGCCGCGTGCTCACGCCGATGCTTGCCACCCTGTTTTTGCTGCACATCCTTTTGGGCGGCAGCGCCGGGGGGCTCTTGCCTAAGCTCACTACGGCGTTCTGGGATATCGTGCAGGTGTTTGTGCTGCTCGTCCTTATCGATGTGGCCCAGAGCGGCGTGGCGAGCCTGTCGTTTGTGTTCCCCGTGGGATGGGGCGTGGTGAGTTTTGGCTATGCCTGCGGCACGCTTGCCGGCCAGGCGACGGGCCTTGCGTTCGGAGATGACTTTGCTGCGGTACAGGCCATCACGGTGACGATGACGATTCTGGCGGTCGTGGCCTCGAGCGTGCTCGCGGCTGCGCAGTATCCCTCGCCGGCAGATGGTACCGTTCAGCCTTTCGTGCCCATCGAGCTGCAAGACGGGGGCTTCGAGGGGTCGTCCCAGCGTGGCGACACGGCCCCCGATGTCCTCGTGGCGTATAGCGCGACTGGAGTGGCGGGCCAGGCAGGCGCGGCCCAGGGGGTGCCGGCCGTGCCGTCGGTTGCCCCCGTCGACCCCATCGCGCAGGCATGTGCCGTGATTGCAAAAAAGTACGCCCTGTCGGAGCGCGAGAGCGAGGTTCTCGACTTGCTTGCCCGCGGCAACACGCGCATGTCCATTGCCGAGAAACTCATCATCTCGGAGAACACCGTGCGTGTGCATGTGAAGAACATCTACGCCAAGCTGCACATTCATTCCAAGCAGCAGCTCATCGACATGGTGGACAAGCGCGCATAGCGCAGGCGTCCTGCGCGGGCGACATGTGTTGCAAACAACAAGGCGCCGCATCCCAGTCTCGGGGTGCGGCGCCTTTGCATGCGGGGTCTTGTGGCCTTCCAGGGCGGACGTGGATGCGTCTGCCTGGGCACGGGGTTCTAGATGAGCCTGCAGGCCACCCGTGTTCCAGATCGGCGTTGCCGTGCGTCTGTCTGCTAGCCCTCGAGCACCTTTGCGAGCGCGTCCTTCGCGGGGCAGGCGATGTCGGTGACGATGCCGGTGCCGCGCATGCCGTGGCCTCGGGCGGCCTCGACGGTTTTGGTCATGGGGTAAGTGAAGACGAAGCGGTCGCCGAAGGCGAGCGTCACGGGGTTGGAGTAGTCGAGCGTGCCACGTGTGGCTTGGCCCACCTGCTTTGCGCGCGTGGACTGTTTGGCAACGCTTGCAAGCCACTCAGCTGCGTCGGCGGTGCGGGCGCTCGTGAGCACGAACACGCGCTGGCCGGCCGGTGCAGCGGCGATGTCGAGCGGTGCGGGGGCGAGCGCCTCCTCTACGAAGCCCTTGCCCATGCCGTCCTGCGCAGCTTGGAGGCCCTGGTCGAGCCAGGTCGTGGTGTCGCCGGCACCTTGAGCCTCAAGCAGGGCTTTGAGCTGGGTGAACTGTTGGATGCGGGCCTTGCATGCACCGGTTGAGTAGTTGGTGAGAACCCGTTGGGTGCCGATGAGCGCCCCCAGCGTCGTGGGCTCGTCGAACAGCCAGTCAAGCAGGGGATAGGCCGCCTGCTCCACGCCGCCCGTGCAGTCGCGCACATCGATGACGAGCTTTTTTGCTGCACGTACCTGGTTGGCATGCTCGGCCAGCAGGTCTGCCGCCTCGGTGGAGTCGAGGTTGCCCACGGTGAGGACGGCTGCATCGCCGCGCACCTCGAACGTGCAGGGGACAGATTCGAGTGCGGCGCTGGCGTCGGTACCCAGGCGCATGAGGCGCAGGTTGGAGTCGCCCAGGCGTGCGAGGCGCTCCTGCATCATGGCCTCGAGCAGGTCGTCGTCGAGAAGGCCCAGTTCGTCGGCCTTCCTGAAGAGCTTGTGCCATGCCTTGCCGGCGTGGTCGTCGCATTCGGGCATGCCGGCGTAGTCGTGGTCGAGGGCGATGAGAATCTGCGATGCGATGGTGCGGGGCTCGGGCGTCATAGTGCAAGCCTTTCACTGGGGAGATGCACGTTTTTCTGCCTGCTATCCTACCCAAACGCCCCGTCTGTGGGTGCGCGCATGCCAAGCTCGCACCGCTTTATCACGTGTGGGACGGCCTTGGCCGGCCGCTGAGACCCATGCCAACAGGCTGCACGAGCATGTGCCATGGGTGTGCAGAAATCGCTGGTGGCCTTGAGTGCCGAGCTGACCCCTTGCCCTGGACTGCTGAAATCTCCGGCGCCTCTACGCTTTGAGCCCGGCCTCATTTTTTGAAGTTGCCCGCAGCTCTATGCTTCGAGCTTGAGCGCCGCTTCGAGAATCGTGTCGCGTGTGCATTCCTCGGGCGTGAAGGGCACATGCACGTCGAGCGGCAGCCCCGTGCGCTCATATCCCTGCCCGTCGTGGTTTGCCTTCGTGCGGCTGATGGGGTAGGTGAACGAGCAGTCGATGCCTTCAAGCTCGCTGGTGAGATAGTTGGCGTAGTCGATCCAGCCCTTGGTGGCACGGCCCACCAGGCGCACGCGCTCCATTCCCATGACGGCCTGCGCCAGACGTTCGGCCCCCTCGCCCGTGTCGGAGTCGAGCAGGATGCAAGCCAGGCGCGGTGCGTGTACGTTGGGTACAACGCGCTCGTCGGCAAAGGGGGAGGGGAGAACCTCGGGCAGCTCGGCCATGCGCAGGCGTTCGGCCATGACGTGGGTGGTACGCTTGCGTGCGAGCACCTCGTCTGCCTTTGCCTGAATGTCGGCGCTCAGCTCGTCGGCCATCTTGAGGCCGGCTTCATCGAGTGCGGGACGGACGCGGTCGATGTCGGCGATGAGTGTGGCTGCGTTGTTCTTGGAGTAGACGGTGAAAAGGTCGATGTCGCCCATGAGCTGGCGTGCGCTGACCGGGGTATCTACAAGCAGGGGCAGAAGTGCCAGGTATGAGGCGGGATCCGCCGTGCCCGCGCAATGACGCAGATCGAGCACGAGTTTGCTTGCGGTGCCCTGTTCGGCAAGGGCTGCCGCGGCATGGGATGCGATATGGGCGACCTTGTCGGCCTGCGCGAGGTCGTCGATGCGTGCGACGACGGAGCTGTCCTGCACGCGGACCGTGAATTCGGGGGCCTGGGCCTCCACGGGGTAGCGACGCAGGTCGAGGCGCATGACGTGGCCGTCGCCGGGGAAGACGTCGATGTCGTCGAACATGCGCATGGCCAGGTCCCAGTCCTCGCGGTCCGAGCCGCGGCCCCAAAAAACGTCAGCACCCAGGTCTTTGAGCAGAAAGTCAATCCTGTTCATGCCTGCGGCGACGATGCGCATGCCCGGTGCCAGGCGCGTCTCCTGCCGCACTTCGGTCACATAGAGGAAGTTCTCATGGCGCTTGACGCGAAAGCCCAGGTCATACTCCGCATAGTTTGGGTCGTGGCAAGTGACCTTGCAGGTTTTGGCGCCTGCGGTGGAGAGGTACTGGCGCGCAGCAAGCAGGAACTGGTCCACGTCGGCGTGAGCGTTGCGCGACGCCTTGGCCAGCGAGTTGCCGCAGGCCTCGGCGTTGCCGATGGAGCGCCTACCGGGTGCGGCGTCCATGTGCAGCGTCTCGCAGATGGCGTTGTAGCCAGACAGGTACAGGAAACCTCGCATTGTCAGTCCTCCCACGACGACTCGCTGAGCTCTGCAGAGCATCTTCTTGGTCAAAATTCGGGCATGTTTGCGTCTTAATGTCGGCAAGGCGACTACCCGCAGCGAATGCGATGACGTTACCGCAGGTAGATGAGGTGAGACCTTGAGCCGTGCGTCTTGCTGTTCCAACAAGGCGCAAACATGCCGGAGTTTGTTGCACTATGGCACCGCTGACAAAGCGGGGGCACCCCGGATGTGATTGGGGCACCCCCGCTTCAGCTGCGCTCATGCTACCTCAGGGGAGGAAGCATGTCTAACGTTTCGAACCTAGAGTCCCAGGTAGGTAGCGGCGCTCTTGCCGGCGACGCGGCCGTTGGTGAGGGCCATGCCGATGGAGTTGCCGGCGGCAGGCGTGGAGTAGCCGGTGCCGTAGCGGCCGCCCAGGTCGGCGCCTGCGCAGTACAGGCCGGGGATGGGGTTGCCGTCGATGTCCTCGACGTTGAGGTTCTTGTCGGCCATGACGCCCGACATGGTGACCATCGAGGGGCTCGAGCCGGTGCGGCCGCAGGAGCCGGAGAAGCCGTAATACAGCGGGCCCTCGATCGGAATCATCGCCTCGGCGTTCTTGCCGAACTCCGGGTCGCAGGTGTAGGTGCCGTCCTGGCAGGCGTAGCACAGGTCGTTGTAGTGGTTGACCGCGGCCACGAAGCCCTCGACGTCCTCGATGCCCAGGCCGGCTGCCAGGTTCTCGAGGCTGTCGGCCTTGTAGATGCCGCCGCCCATGCGCTCGGCGGTGGTCATGCCGGTGATCTTGATCTGGCTGTTGACCTCGCCGGTCTCGATGTCGTACATCATGTCCATGATGTACTCGGGGCGGCCGAAGTTGGGGCCGGTGTGCTCAAGGCCGCAGCTGGCGATGTGCTTGAGGTAGTCGCCACCGATGATGCCGTAACAGGCGCCCGTCTTACGCGAGCAAGCGTCGCCAGCAGCGGTGATGTTGCCCTCGTTGCAGAAGCGCTGCATGTTCTCGTCGAGCCACAGGTGGCAGTTGGCACCCCAGGTGCCGGAGGGGCCGCCGCCCAGGGACATGTGACCGCGCGGGGAGGGATCGACGAAGCCGCCGGCCCAGCACAGCATCTTGACACCCGAACCGTCACCGGCACAGGCCATGCCGCCGCCGTTGAAGTCCTCCTTGAGACCGCCGGTGCGCTCGTACTTCTCCTGGAGCTCGTTGAGCAGGGCCCAGCACATGTCGGCGTTCTGGATGTAGCCGCCGGCGCAGGAGATGACTGCCTTGCAGTTGAACTTGACGTAACGGTCGGCATCGGCGTCGTAGACGATGACGCCGGTCACGGTGCCGTCCTCAGCCTGCACGACCTTGTAGCCCTTGTAGCCCAGGAACACCTGAGCGCCCATGGTGTAGGCCTTGGCGAGACATGCCATCTGGACGTTGCCCAGGATCGAGGAGGCGGCGACGCCGCCGTGGCCCTCGCGGCCGTGGAAGTGGCCCATCATCTGGATGGTGGTGGCCCAGGTCTTCGTGCCGGGGGCCTTGGGGTAGCCGGTGTGGTCGAGGCACTGGTTGTTGTTGTCGTAGAAGGAGGCGCAGGCGTCATAGAGAGCCTGGTAGCCGGCCTGGTAGCCCTCTTCGGTCGTTTCGCAGTTGGGGTCGACGGCAAGCGAGGCCCAGTCGATGTCGGCGGTGAGCTCCTTGACCTTGTCGGCGTCGAACATGGCCTGGATGATGATCTTGCCGTTGCGGGTCACGTCGTAGGTGTAGAAAGACTCGTCGATGTCCTGGGCGTAGGCGCCGCCTTCGGAGGAGTACTCGTTGTTGGTGAGGGCCAGGTCGCTCACGAGCTGGTTGTACAGGTCGTGGCGCTCGGAGTCCTCGACGGCCTCCTTCATGCAGGCGAGCATGTTGTCGAGGCACTCGCCGGAGTTGTTGACGTAGGAGGCAACGATCTCCTGGCTCACGCGGCCGCCCGAGCGAGTCGTGAACTCGTTGATGACCTCACCGAGGTTGTACTCGGAGAAGCCGGCGTTCTTCACGAAGTCGGCGTTCCAAGCGGCGGCGTCCTCGCCGATGTACATGAGGTAGGTGCTCTTCTCGCACATGGCGACCTTTGCGCCGGCCTCGGCAAGGGCAAGCGTGGCCTGCGTGCCGGCATGACCGCCACCAATGACGACGGCGTCGAAGTCGTTGATCTCCTCGGCGACCTCTACGTCGTCGGGCACGCCCAGCCAGTCGCCGGCGCCTGCGTAGCCGAAGGTACGTCCCTCAGCGGCAGCTGCCTCGCGGGCTGCGGGGACGTCCTTGGGGGCGCCCATGGGGCCAGGGCCACCAGCGCCAGGGCCACCCTCGCCGCCACCTTCGCCACCCTCGGGGGCACCCTCGCCCTCGGCGGGCGCCGGGGTCTGCTCGGCAAGGGCCGTAGAGGCGGCCAGGGCCAGCGCCATGGCGCTGCCGGCGGCCACGAAGTTGCGACGGGTCATCTCGGTCTTACTCATCAAGAGCTCCAATCCCAATGTGTTCCTATAGATGCGCGTCCATGCGCTATCGAGACGGCCGGCTGGTCGCCTTGTTACGCACGAACTGGGTTTCACTCTATTGTTTTTGCACTGCCAAAAAGGGTTATCATTTGTGTATCAGTTGATTCTTGCGAAACCGAGGGTATGATATTGGCGTTTCTAGCTGCGTAAATATGCCATTGGTCAGAAAGGGGCCAGAAATGACTGTGGAAGGGGCAATTGCGCTTACCCCTGCGCACGAAGACTACATTGAGGCCATCGTCGAACTCGAGGAGTCGCAGAACCACCCTGAGATTCGCTCGGTCGACATCGCCAATTTGTTGGGGGTTTCCAAGGCGAGCGTCAACAAGGCCGTCCAAACGTTGCGTGATGCGGACTTCATCGAGCAGGAGCGCTACGGTCGCATCACGCTGACCGATCATGGTCGCGCCTATGGTCAGGAGATTTGGGGGCGTCACAACATGCTACGCCGCTTCCTCATTGATGACCTTGGCGTCGATCCCGAGCTTGCCGAGCAGGAGGCGTGCGAGATGGAGCACACCGTTTCGCGCGAGACCATCGACCGCTGGAGCGCCTGGCTCGATCGCGTGCACGCCGCTCTCGCACAGGCAGGCACCGATGTTTCGCAGGCGTCTTGCGCTAAAGACGACGCTGAGGACAACTAGCGCACATAGGTTCGGAACACCGGGGGGATGTTTCGTACGTCTACGCCCACGCCCTCGACATGGCGGCACTGCCTTTATGACGAGGGGGTGGGCATTTTATTTCAGCAATGTGTATGCACGTGACGTCCATAAACGCCGGCTTACTTTGCGCATAATACCTTCCAGGCACTTGAGGCCCCCTTACCTCAAGAACGCGCGACGGGCTCCCCTTACCCGTCAAGACGCACCATAATTCGAACAGGTAGCGTCGCATCCCTCCTGAGGCCCGGTCCCCCACCGGGCCTCACTTTGTTTGGGGAATCTGCTAAAACAGGCTACATCCGATCGCGGAGGCGCAGCTACGGCGTTGCGCTCAGGCTTATGTACGTCTAGTAGGCCAAAGGCCCGCACCGCGCACTGCGCCATCGCGCGCCTTGTATCTGCGCCTCCGTCTGCTGGGAGGTGCATCGGTTCCGTGCGCGTTGCGGCTGCGCTTGCGTCTTGGTGCCGTTTACCGGCGGTGAGCGGCCGCATGGGAACAATCGACGAATAACAGTATGTCTAAGAAATGACTGCCTCCCGATGTGTCTACAATCCGCGCTGAAGTGTGCGGCTGCCCGAGGTCGCGCGCCGACGTACCCGTCTTCGGCAGGAGGTTTCCATGACCGGAATAGCGTTGGTCGTCGCTTTCGTCATCGCAATCGCGGCGATGATCGTGATGATCTCCAAGTTCAAGATTCACCCGTTCATTTCCATCATGCTCGTGTCTCTGGTGTTTGGTCTGGTGGCCGGTATCCCGCTGGTCAATCAAACGCTTGAAGACGGCACGACCGTTTCGGGCATCGCCTCCGTCATCGGTGCGGGTTTCTCGGGTACCTTCACCAGCATTGGCATCGTCATTATCTTAGGCGCCCTGGTTGGCTCCATCCTCGAGGCCACGGGCGGTGCGTTCAAGCTCGCCGACATGGTGGTGTCCCTCGTGGGCAAGAAGCATCCTGAGATTGCCATGGAGCTCATGGGCTGGATCGTTTCCATCCCGGTGTTCTGCGACTCGGGCTTCGTCATTCTGAACCCCATCCGCAAGGCTATCGTGCAGAAGACCGCCACAAGCTCGGTCATGCTGACCGTGTGCCTGTCGTGCGGCCTGTATATCAGCCATGTCTTCATTCCGCCGACGCCTGGCCCCATCGCCGCCGCCGGTTCGCTCGGCCTTGAGAACGACTTGCTGCTCGTCATGGGCCTGGGCGTTGTCTGCTCCATCCTTCCCCTCATTGCCGGCGTCGTGTTCGCCCGTTTCATCGGTAAGCGCGTCAAGGCTGAGGACGAGGCCGACGCAAGCGGCAACGTCGCTACCTACGAGGAGATCAAGGCACAGTACGGCCAGCTTCCCGGCGGTTTCATCACGCTTGCTCCCATTGTGGTGCCTATCGTGCTCATGGCTCTGGGCTCCATCTCCTCGATGGCCAAGTGGAGCGGCTTCGGTGCCGATCTGTGCACCTTCTTCGGCACGCCCATGATCGCCCTTGCAGTGGGTGTCGTCTTCGGCGTCATCCAGCTTGCTGTCACCGCCAACCTGGACAAGTTCCACGACCTGGTCCAGGAGACGCTCAAGACGGTGGGTCCGATCCTTTTCATCACCGCTGCCGGCGGCGTTCTGGGCAAGGTCATCGCCTCTACCGACATGGTGAACTTCATCAAGGAGCAGGCGGTCACCCTCGAGGCGCTCGGCATCTTCTTCCCGTTCCTGCTTGCGGCCATCCTCAAGACCGCGCAGGGTTCCTCCACGGTGGCCATCACTACCACGGCTGGCATCCTTGCGCCCGTCATGGCGACGCTCGGCCTTGACACCCCCGTTGCCGCCGCACTTGCCGTCATGGCCATCGGCGCTGGCGCCATGACCGTGTCGCATGCCAACGACTCCTACTTCTGGGTTGTCACCAACTTCGGCGCCATGCAGCCTGACCAGGGCTACAAGACCCAGACTGTCGCCACGGGCATCCTCGGTATTGCCGGTGTGCTCAACGTCTGGATCGTCTACATGATCTGCACCGCCATGGGCCTGGCCTAAAAACCGGCACTGTCTGTGTGCTCCCGCGGGGTCGCGCGCATGCGCGCGGCCCCGTTTTTGCTTCTTGTCGAAAGGATGCCTGCGTTGTACAAGAACTTCCTGATCGTGCCCGATTCTTTCAAGGGCACCATGAGCGCCATCGACGTGTGCCGCATCATGGCCGAGACGCTGCAGGAGCGTTTTCCCGAGGTGCATATCGACACGATTCCTATGGCCGACGGCGGCGAGGGAACGGTAGACGCCTTCCTGGCCGCCAATCCCGGTGAGCGCATTACCTGCGAGGTGTGCGGTCCCTATCGCGAGCCGGTGGAGGGCTTTTACGGCATGCTCGAGGATGGCACGGCTGTCATCGAGATGGCCGCCGCCGCTGGTCTTCCCCTTGTTGGGCAGAACCGCAGGGCTGACAAGACCACGACCTTTGGCGTGGGCCAGCTTCTGCTTGACGCGCTCGATCGCGGTGCCAAGAAGGTCATCATGGGTTTGGGCGGCAGCTGCACCAACGAGGGCGGCGTGGGCATGGCTGCGGCGTGCGGCGTCAAGTTCTACGACGCTACTGGTGCGGAGTTCTTGCCGGTGGGCGGCACGCTTTCCCA
>JAHZHK010000107.1:0-3002 GCA_019420325.1 Coriobacteriaceae bacterium
GCTGGTTGGTGCCGCCGCCGTGTTTGTCGGTGGGGCTGCGTTCGCGAGGCATGACGTGCTTGGGAAGGAGGCGCTCTCATGATACATGTGAACGGCGTAAGTAAAGCATTTAGAGGCGCTGAGGCTGTCAGCAATGTGAGTATGACGTTTGAGCCCGGCAAGGTAACGGGCCTCGCCGGGCCCAACGGGTCGGGAAAGACCATGCTCATGCGGATGGTCGCAGGGTTGGTCAGGCCGTCTTCTGGAACCATCGACGTGAACGGTAAAACAGTCGGTCAAGATATCCCCTTTCCGCCAAGTCTGGGGCTGCTGCTCGAAGGCCCGACGTTTCTCAGCGGCTACTCTGGCTTCGAAAACCTGAGCATGCTCGCATCGATTAAGGGCCAGCTTGGCGCAGATGAGATTCGCGGTTGGATCGAGAGAGTCGGGCTTGATCCTGCCGACAAGCGGCACTACCGCAAGTATTCTCTCGGTATGAAGCAACGTCTCGGTATTGCGGCGGCCCTTATGGAGACGCCCGACATCGTCATGCTCGACGAGCCTACCAATGCCCTGGACAGTGACGGCGTCGAGATGGTTCGTCGCGAGGTTGAAGAGGCTCGTGGGCGTGGGGCGACGGTCATTCTTGCATGTCATGACGCAAACGTGCTGCAAGGGTTGTCGGACGAGATCTGGCACCTGGCGGAAGGGCATATTGACGGGCACGAAGTGCTTGCTAAGGAGGTGCGCCATGAGCTCTAGGACAAAGGACGGCGTAAGTGCGAGTGCTGGGACCTCGCGCCGCCGTTTTGTCGCAGGCTGCCTCGGTGCCATCGGAGTCGCTGCTCTTGCCGGACGTATCTGGTGGGTCAACGCCAATGCCTTTGAGTACCCCGAGACACACCATGCCATGGGTGAGTGGATCGACCTTGACGGTGCGTTTCTCTCGTATGCCAATGAGGCCACGACGGGATACTCGGTGAGCGTTCAGGACGCCCGGGTCATGTCCCGCTGCGAGTACATAGAGCGGTATGCCTTGGCGCCTTCTCAAGTTGAGCGAACGGAGCACGATGACATTGAGAGCGTGCTGTGCTTGAGCTTGGGCATGAAAAACAAAGGTTCGACGGCTGGGGGGTTCCTGCTTACCGAGGCAAAGCTCGTGCCTGAGGGGGCTATCAGGGCGATGCGATACCAAACGGATCTTTGGGCAACCTCCAACAAAACCATCGATGAGTCCACGGGCTACATCAGCCTGTTGGAGGACACCGAGTTCACGACGCACATCCCGTACCTGCTGTATGCGAGCAACGAGGAAGACTACCTAAATGAGGTGAGAAGTCATCGTTTTTCATTTACGGTCTCCAACGCCCCTGTGCGCAACATCATCGACATCGAGCTGGCGTGATTGGCGTGCAATCACTCGTCAAGACCCCGCAACCTGGAGTGCGTATCGCTCTCGGGTTGCGGGGCCTTTTGCATAAATAGACAAAATAGACAAGATAAACAAAATAGACAAAATAAAAATCGCTGGTAGATGGGCTACGGGCCGAATCGCTTGCATAAAAAGCCCGCCCGCAGGTTCTTGTGAGACGTGCGGGCGGGCTTGGTCGTACCGGCGATGCGGCAGTGTGCTGGACTCGGCTTAGCGCTTGATGGAGTAGAAGGCGTCCATGCCGGGGTAGTGGGCGGCAACGCCGAGCTGGTCCTCGATGCGGAGCAGCTGGTTGTACTTGGCGATGCGGTCGCTACGGCAGGGTGCGCCGGTCTTGATCTGGCCAGCGTTGACGGCCACGGCGAGGTCGGCGATGAAGCTGTCCTCGGTCTCGCCGGAGCGGTGCGACACGACGCAGGCGTAGCGCGACTTCTTGGCGAGCTCCATGGTGTCCATGGCCTCGGTGAGCGTGCCGATCTGGTTCACCTTCACGAGCACGGCGTTGGCGGTGTCGAGCGAGATGCCCTTGGCCAGGCGCTTCTTGTTGGTGACGAACAGGTCGTCGCCCACGAGCTGTACGCGGCCTCCGATGCGGCGGGTAAGGGCTGCCCAGCCGTCCCAGTCTTCCTCGGCCATGCCGTCCTCAATGGAGACGATGGGGAACTTCTCCACCAGGTCGGCCCAGTAGTCGACCATCTGGTCGGCCGTGAGCTCGCGACCCTCGCCCTTCAGGCAGTACATCTTGCGCTCGGCGTCGTAGAACTCGGTGGAGGCGGGGTCCATGGCGAAGAGAATCTGCTCGCCGGGGGTGTAGCCGGCCTTCTCGCAGGCGCGCATGATCCACTCGAAGGGCTCGGCGTTGGTCTTGAGGTTGGGGGCAAAGCCGCCCTCGTCGCCCACGCCGCCGCCTAGGCCGGCCTCATGCAGGACCTTCTTAAGGGTGTGGTAGATCTCGGAGCACCAGCGCAGGCCCTCGGCGAAGGTGGCGGCGCCCACGGGCATGATCATGAACTCCTGGAAGTCGACGTTGTTGTCGGCATGCACGCCACCGTTGAGGATGTTCATCATCGGCACGGGCAGGGTGTAGGCGTTGGGGCCGCCCAGGTAGGCGTACAGCGGCAGGTCCACCGAGTTGGCGGCAGCGCGGGCGCAGGCCATGGAGGCGCCCAGGATGGCGTTGGCGCCCAGGCAGGTCTTGTTCTCGGTGCCGTCGAGGTCGATGAGCATGGTGTCGATCTCGCGCTGGCAGGTGGCGTCCTGGCCCACGAGGGCGTCGGCGATTTCCTCGTTCACGTGGTCGACTGCGGTGAGCACGCCCTTGCCCAGGTAGCGGGAGCAATCGGCGTCGCGCATCTCGCAGGCCTCGAAGGCGCCGGTGGAAGCGCCGCTCGGCACGCAGGCGCGGCCGAAGGAGCCGTCGTCAAGGGTCACCTCGACCTCGACCGTGGGGTTGCCGCGCGAGTCAAGAATCTCGCGGCCGTACACATCGATGATCGTGCTCACAGCTCAGTCTCCTTCAGTTTGGCTTGGGCCCACAGGGCCTCCTGGTCTTGGCGGGAAACGTCGGCGATGTCGCGGCCCTCGGCCTGGG
>JAHZHK010000107.1:3012-9698 GCA_019420325.1 Coriobacteriaceae bacterium
CCGCCTGCTCCATGTAAGCCCAGCGCCTGCGGAACTTGGCGCAGCTGGCACGCAGTGCGGTCTCGGCGTCGATATGCTCGCGACGGGCGACATTCACCAATGCGAATAGGATATCACCGAACTCCATCTCTGCGTCGGCGCTACCGGGAGCGGCAGATTTAAATTCCTCGACTTCGCTTTGTACCTGCTCCCACACACTATCGACACTATCCCAGTCAAAGCCCGCGGCCACGGCCTTGCGCGAGATCTTCTGCGCCTGCATGAGGGCGGGCAGTTGCACGGGCACGCTGTCGAGCAGGCTCTCGGGCGCCACGCCCTCGGCTGCGGCCTCTTCTTCGCTCTTCTTGTGCTCGCCGAGTTTGACCTTCTCCCAGATGCCGAGCACGTCGTCGGAGGTCGCGGCGTGCTGGGCGTCGGCGTCGCCGAACACGTGGGGGTGGCGGCGCACGAGCTTCTCGTTGATGTCGCGGCACACCGCGTCGATGTCGAACTCGCCGTCGTCGGCGGCGATTTGCGACTGCAAAACGACCTGCATAAGCACGTCGCCGAGCTCCTCGCGCAGGTGGCGGCAGGACGCGCCCTCGATGGCGTCGACTGCCTCGTAGGCCTCCTCGATCATGTTCTTGGCGATGGAGACGTGGGTCTGCTCGCGGTCCCACGGGCAGCCGTCGGGCTGGCGCAGGCGCCAGATGGTGCGCACGAGCGCGTCAAAGTCGGGGTGGGTGGTGGGCGCGCCGGGCCTCATGGCATCGGCGGGGTCAAGGTGTGCGGCGGCTGGGACTCCGGGTTCGAGTGCGTCTCTTTGGTCTTGGGCGGTCATGGTCGCATCCTTTCTGCCGCCTTCAGGAGCGGCTGCGTCTGGTGGACGGCGCCATTGTAGGCGGTGGAGCGCCTTGAAAGGTCGCGCATGGGCAGGCATCCACATGGAGTTTTCTCCAGCTGATGACATTGATGATGGTGATGATGATAATGATAAAGAAAGAGGAACCGCACCGAATGTTCCTAGGGATGCAGGAGGAGGGCCTTGTGGGTATTCCCATAAACATCAAGACGCTGCTCGAGGGCAATGTGGTCGAACACGCTTGTAAAGGAATACCTCAACGAAATCGGCAGCTCACTGCATGAGTCCGCCGATGTCATGTCTTTTGAGGATCTGTGCCTCAGCATGAACATTGCCGCTGGTCCTACTGAGTACATAAAGCCAAAGAACGTTGGCCTTCTCTTTTTCTCTTCTGATCCGGCGAGGTTCTTTCCTTGCGCGGAGATTGATGTGGTCGAGTTTCCCGACGGCCTGGGCGGGGAGCGCATTATTGAGAGCACCTTTACCGGGCCCTTGCATCATCAGCTCCGCGATGCGCTGCGATATCTGCGCGGTTCAATCATCAAGGAGCAGGTAGTCAAGCACCCCGATCGAGCCGAGGCTGACCGCTTTTTCAACTACCCGTATGCTGCGCTTGAAGAAAGCCTTTCAAACGCCGTGTATCACAAAGGCTACGATGTGCGCGAGCCCATCGAAGTGCGCATTTTGCCCGACCGTATCGAGATCTTGAGCTATCCCGGTGCCGACCGTTCCATCAGTACCGAGGGGCTTCGGACATATCGGGCAATAAGCAGGCGCTATCGCAATCGCCGCATCGGTGACTTTCTCAAAGAGCTCCACCTCACCGAGGGGCGCAATACCGGCATGGCTAAAATCTTGCGGTCTATGCGCCAGAATGGTTCGCCCGACCCTGTCTTCGAGACGGATGGTGACCGGCTGTATTTCTTGACCACGCTTCCGATACATCCTGGGTTTGTCGGGACTTCCGATGGGAGAGCGACTGTTGGCGCTTCTGCCCCCCGGGGTTATGCGGCCATACCGGAAGGGGAGGAGGTACCTTCGGATGCCGAACGGCTGCTTGCGTATCTGGCGGAAAATCCGACCGCAACGATAGCCCGTGTGGCTCATGACCTTGGGGTATCTACCTCGACCGTGAGCCGAGCCATCAGTGCGCTCAAGCTCGAGGGCCACCTTGAGCGTGAGGGGTCTGCACGCAGCGGGCGTTGGGTAGTGCGAGGATAGGCGTATGCCGGTTAGCCTGCGGCACCGCGGGCGTGTCTGCAACAAAAAGTTCGCGTATCTCGATGCTTGCGTTGGGCATAATACGTGGGCACAATAGATTGTTGGACAATCGGTAGAAACGTGCGGAGGAGCCGACGCGTGAACTTGTGACCGCGAGGCCGCACAAAACGGAAGGCAGCGGGGCTACATACCCCAGCATGGGAGGAACGGATACTATGGCAGAGCAGAGCAAGCTTCGTGTGGCAGGAGAGAACGCAAAACAGGTCGTGCGCGCCATCGGTCAGGATGAGTCGCTGTGCCTGCGCTGCACCAACTCCGAGTCCACGTGCCAGGCGTGCGTCGACATCTGCCCTGGCAAGGCTGTGCGCATCCCCAAGTCTACCGAGCATGCCGGCGGTTTCAAGGTGACCATCGGCAAGGGCTTCTGCGTGGACTGCGGTCTGTGCGCCGCCGTGTGCCCCACCGACTCCATCATCGTGATGGAGCCCACGGCCCGCTACCTGCGCCATCTGCTCAAGCGTGCCCAGGCCATGGCTGGCGGCACCGGTCACACGCTGTACCTCACCTGCATCGAGACGGGCATCGCCAAGGAGAGCCCCTCGGTCGTGGAGGTTCCCTGCCTGGGTGCTATCACACCTGAGACCTGGGCCTCGCTCATGCTCGATTTCCCCAACCTCGCGGTGTACCTGCCGGGCGATTTGTGCCCGCGCTGCAAGGCCAAGGCCGCCGAGATGCGCATCGTCGACTCGGTGATGGAGGCCATCGAGGTCGTGGGTCGCGAGATGCCCCTTGTGGAGACGCGCCGTGAGCTGGAGTGGACCGACTCTGCGGGCAAGGTCCGCAAGTCCGGTGACGGTGACGAGCCCTTCGGCGAGATGCTCTCGGGCTTCGGCGACCTGGCGCACGACCTCAAGAACGACCTTACCCACGCCGAGGAGAACATGACCGAGGAGGAGCGCTGCAACTCCGACCAGCGCAAGACCCGCGTGCGCCTGCGCAAGGAGATCCGCGTGGCCGAGGGCGAGACGACGCCGGGCCTCAAGGGCGCCGACGACCTCACGGGCACCCTCACGGCTTCCCGCACCACCATCCTCGACGCCGTCATGCGCTTCCCGGAGATTGCGCCGCGCGTCATGCTCAAGGGCGTGCGCATCGACGCCGAGAAGGCCGGCGAGGCTGCCATGAACGCCGTGGTCGCAGGCTGCCCCCTGGGTGCCGCTCACATGCAGGACGGCGCGTGCGTGGTCGATCCGCTCGTGTGCGTGGACTGCGGCCTGTGCCGCGAGCTGTGCCCCGAAGGCGCCGTCGAGTCCGTCGAGACCTGCGTTGCCGACCTGCTGCGCGACCCGGTGGCTGCCGAGTAGGAAGCGAGCGGGGGTCGAGTGCGGCGGCGGGTTTTGCCTGCCTGCCCACTGCTCACAAAAAGCCTGTTCAAAAGCCCATCTGGTGCGATTCGTATCGCTCAGGTGGGCTTTATTTGTGGGATAGGGCGGGTTCTGCGCGTGTCGCGCCGTGGAACGTCTAGGGTGTGTCGGGGCTCATCTGGCACGGTGCGATTTCGCGCATCCGATGCATAAGAACGCGCTCGATTCGAATATGTGCACGTCGTCGCCAGCCTGTGTGCTTTTTGCAAACACAAGTGCAGCCCCTTGTCAAGAGACAAATAGGTAAATTATTCTGATTGAGTTTGCCGACATACGCGTTACGTCTCCTGGGGATCCGCGCCCCGGTGAAATGCTTCCGTATCATGCTCGTGCGTATGAGGCAACGTCGTCCAGAACTAGCAAGACCGATGTAATCGAGTCTGGGCTGACAGCAACGTTTGCCTCGCGCATTGAAGCCGAAGCATTTGAGGGCCTCTGACAGGGGGTTGCGACCCGCCTGTCCATTTTTTTTGTGCCCTTGAGCGCTCGTTTTCGCGCTATGCGGCCGTTCAAGCCTGGACACAACCGACACCATGTGCACCCGGACGGGTTGCGGCTTTTTGCCGTGGCTCGGACAGAGCGGGCGCGCAACAACCCCATAAGGAGACTTTTATCATGGCAACTTTTGAAGACCTCGGCCTTGGCGAGAACGTCCTCGCCGCAGTCCATCAGATGGGCTACACGGAGGCTACCCCCGTCCAGGAGCAGGCCATCCCGCTGGTGCTCGCCGGTCACGACGTTATCGCCGCCGCCCAGACCGGTACCGGCAAGACTGCCGCCTTTACCCTGCCTGTGCTCGACAAGCTCGGTCATTTTGAGAAGGGCCACGGCCCCAAGGCCCTTATCGTGACCCCCACCCGCGAGCTTGCCCAGCAGATCGACTCCGTCGCCCGCACCGTGGCCAAGAAGACCGGCCACTACGTGCTCACCGTCGTGGGCGGCGTGAGCTACAACCCTCAGATCAACGGCCTGCGCCGCGGCATCGACGTGCTCGTCGCTACCCCCGGCCGTCTGCTCGACCTGTACGACCGCATGGTCCTCGACCTCAACGACATCGAGGTCCTCGTTCTCGACGAGGCCGACCGTATGCTCGACATGGGCTTCTGGCCTGACGTGAAGCAGATCATCGACTGCATCCCCAACGAGCGCCAGACCCTGCTCTTCTCCGCCACCATCGACGACTCCGTCATGCGCACCATCGGCGGCGAGGTCAAGGACCCGCAGTTCGTCGAGATCGCCCACAAGGGCACTGCTGCCGAGACCGTCGAGCAGTTCGTGATCCCCACGAGCCAGCACCAGAAGGCTGACCTCCTCGAGTACGTGCTCGACGAGAAGGGCTCCGACCGCGTCATCATCTTCACCCGCACCAAGTCGCGCGCTGAGATTCTGGCCGAGCGCCTGAACCGCGAGGGCTTCAGCGCCGAGGCCATCCACGGCGACCGCAGCCAGGGCCAGCGCAGCCGCGCCCTCAAGAACTTCAAGGACGGCCGCGTGGGCATCCTCGTTGCTACCGACGTTCTCGCCCGCGGCATCGACGTTTCTGACGTTGACCACGTCATCAACTTTGACGTGCCCATGGACCCGGAGGACTACATCCACCGTATCGGCCGTACGGGCCGTGCCGGCGAGGAGGGCTTCTCCATCACCTTCGTCGCTCCCGACGAGGAGTACGACTTCTACGACATCGAGTACCTGATGAAGAAGACGGTGCCCGAGATGGAGCTCGAGGGCTTCGAGTTCGACGACCGTCGCGCTTGGCTCGATCCCGATCGCGATCCCACCGTGCGTCCCCGTCGTGGCCGCAAGGGCGGTCGCGGTGGCCGTGGCGGTCGCGGTGGCCGCGGTGGCCGTGGCGAGCGCTTCGAGCGCGGCGAGCGCGGTTCCCGTGAGTTCTCCCGTGGTGGCCGCCGTGGCGACCGTCACAGCGATATGGGCAACTTCGACCGTACCGAGGAGCACGAGCGTCGCGCTGAGCAGGTGGAGCGCGCCGATGTCGCTCTGAATGCCGGTCAGACCGAGGCCAAGCCTGCCGGTGAGGGCACGGGCCGCAGCCTCGAGGAGCGCCGTGCTGCTCGTTTCGCCGAGACCGCCGCTCGTCGTGAGCGCGCCGAGGCCCAGGACCGCGCCGAGCGCGAGGCCCGTCGTGCCGAGCGCGGCGATCGCGACTTCGACCGCGGCGATCGTGGCGGCCGCGGTGGCCGTGGTGGCCGCGGTGGCTACGACCGCGGTGGCCGTGGCGGCTATGGTCGCGACGACCGTCGTGGCGGCTACGGCGATCGTGGTGGTCGCGGTGGCTATGGCGACCGTGACCGCGGTGGCCGTGGCGGCTATGGCGATCGCGACCGCGATGAGCGCGGCTACGACCGTCGTGACGAGCGCGGTTACGGTCGTGACGAGAAGTCCGGCGAGCAGCGTCGCGGTTACGGCGACCGTGAGCGCGGTGGCCGTGGCGGCTATGGTCGCGACGACCGTCGTGGCGGCTACGGCGAGCGCGGTGGCCGCGGCAGCTATGGTGACCGTGACCGTCGTGGCTATGGCGATCGCGACAACGGTGGCGACCGTCGCGACGGCCACAAGGGCGGCTACAACCGCTCCGAGGACCGCGGCAGCCGTTACGAGCGCGGTGGCTCGAACTCCGGCAACGGCAACGGGCCCAAGCAGTACGGCATGCAGCGCTACCGTAAGCCCGGCGACCACGGCGCGAACTAAGTTGCGGAACCTGATGCGCTGCGTTCCACAGGTGCTCACGTACGTCTAGTACGCATCGCACCTGTGCGCCTTGCGCATCAGAACCCGCGTTTGTGCGGGCGGAACCTGGCCTGCTGCGTTCCGCGGGGCTCGTCGCAAAGAGCGCTCCGTGTCGGGAGGCTCACGTACATCTAGTACGCATCGCCTCCCGACGCCTTGCAGGCCAGAACCCGCGTTTTAGTGGGCGGAACCTGATGCGCCGCGTTCTCCACGGGACTTGTCGCACAGGGCGCTCCGTGCGCGGGACCTCACGCGCGGTGCGCACCTTTGGTGTACATCTAGTACGCATCGGCCCCGCGCGCCTTGCAGGCCAGAACCCGCGTTTTGGTGGGTGGAACCTGGTTTTGTGGGTTGGGCGATAGATATATGAACGGGCTGGGGGATACTGTCCTCCAGCCCGTTTTTTAATATGAGCAGGACATTGTCAAGAGGCAGAAAGCGACCGGGCCCAA
>JAHZHK010000108.1 GCA_019420325.1 Coriobacteriaceae bacterium
GTCCACTCGGCCTCATCGAACACGTTTTCTACCTGCGGTGCTGCAATGGCGAAGTACCACATGGCCTACTTGTTCATCGGTTTCCAAGGATTTCGTAGCATTGCAGAGTGGAAATCGTTGCGAGCGCATAGATTGCTGTGATTATGTATGGCAAAGCCTTAAGGGCGCGATTGCGCCGTGGGGAGGCGAAAGACGAGGCGAGCAAGTTTAGTAGTGCAGTGAGGACGAGCCCCAAAGCTGCTCCATAAGGGATGAGCCAGGTGCAGTCCCAGTGACTTGCTGTTTGAATCGGGGGCATGAGAATGGTAAACAACAGGGATGCCCCTCCAATAGCTCCCAGTTGATATGCGAACAATTCACGTTTTGATAGCGGTTTGCTTTCGCTGTTACAAGATGAGAAAAGCCCGTTTCGGTGTTTCATATCCTCTATGAGTTGATCAATGTTGGGAGCACCCAGTTTAGTGCAAACACGAGATCTGTATGTGCGAACAGTTGAGGCGTGTACGCCTAGTTTCTCAGATGCTTGTGCGGAAGTGAGCCCGATGAACGAGGTCTCCAATACGGACATTTCCTTTGGGCTGAGATTATGGGAAATCAAGATGTCTGCAATGTAGTCGGGGATTGATGAACCTGTTTGGGACTTATCGATTGTTTCGTTTTGGTTCTGAGCTGCGTGTTTAGATGATGTTCGTTCATGGGGCAAGCGTAAACAAACCACAGTGGCAACGAGACAAGCCGCGAAGCCGAGTAATGCTGCTACTGCCTGGGTCTTGGATATTTCAAGCAGGGGAGGGCAAATGCGTGTCACGAAGCGCCACCACAGCTCGCCGAGACAGAACGCACAGACTAGATAAGAAAACGTTTGCTTGGTACAGGAGCCCCTCATGTCGGTTGTGAGGTATGACCAGGCAAACATGCAGATAAACACAACTATGATTCCAAGAAGAGGGGGCATCTCGGCAATCCAGCGGTCCTCTGCGCCTATTGCCCAATCGGCGAGGGGCAGCGGGTATGCGGGAGAAGGGAGAAACAGCGTCCAGGCATACCCGCGTATGGAACCCGCTACGAATGCTGGTGCCGCAAGGAGGAGTCCGTGGAAGAGCGGTTTCTTTGAATTGTTCATTAGGCCGGGTGACCAGTACCCAGTGATGCCGCATAGCAGGGTGTTGCAGAATATGATTATCTTCTCGCTCGGTGCAACATATGCGGTCAGACGTGTTGGCCATGGACCAATTTCAAGCGACTGAAGTAAAGCAAGGCGACTGAACTCCATCAAACCCAAGAGGACGGATATGGATAGCCCCAGAATGAGAATGGTGCGCATTGTCTGGAATGATGAGCCCCATCGGTTATTGAACGTTGGATGGGACGCAAGCCATAGACCAACTATCATGCCGAGTGCTGCAAAACCGTATCCGCCGGCATAGGCAACGACCCCCGCCGGTTCTGAGAACCCAAGAACGAAGGGCATTGCCATGGAAGACGCAAACCAAATGCACCACAGAGTATGCATATCTCCCTCCTATCAGGCTAGACGGTGGTATGCTCAGCGCTATGAGTCTGATGATAGTCCGGAGGAATTGGGACGGCAACTCATGCGCGGGATGGGAGGGAGACGCAGGCTGGTACTCTGCGCTGGATTGTAGCTGACAATAATTAATGAGAAAGGGGCCCCATGGCCGAGACTGATGAAACAGCGGTGCGCCCGGACGACGGCCGCACGCCTGACGAGCGTGCGCGCTCTTTGGAGCCCATGCTGACCGATTCCGATGTACGCGTGCGCAAGAGTGCCGTCGTGGCCTTGGGGCGCATCAAGAGCTCGGTCGCGACCGAGCTGCTCTGCCGCGCGTTGGAAGATGCCGAGGAGGGTGTGCGTGCCCTGGCCTGCCAGGCGCTTGCGCGCGAGGCCGACGCAGCGTGTGTGGGCGCGCTTTTGTCCCACCGCCATGACGAGTGCGCCGGTGTGCGTGCAGGTGTGCTGTGGGGCCTTGCCAACGTGGTGGCCCATGCGGGACTGACCGATGTGCAGCGCGCCGAGCTCTTTACACCCATCGCCGTCATGGCGTTCGATCCTGACGATGGTGTGCGCGCCGATGCCGCCGCCGTGCTGGGCACGCTGCGCGACATCCGTGCGACCGATGCCCTCACCGTGCTTCTTGAAGACGATGTTGTCCGTGTGCGTGCAAACGCCTGCGCCGCTTTGGCTGCCACCGACGACGAGGCTGGCGAGAAGCTGCTGCTTGAGCGCCTGTCTCAGGCAGGGGAGGACACACTCGTGAAGGTGTCGGCGCTCGACGCCCTTGCCCGCCGCTGCGAGCGTAACGAGGGCGTGGGGGAGCGCGTGCTGTCTGCCCTGCTAGTTTGTTCTACCGACTCTGACTTGGATGTTTCTTCCACAGCGGTGTGGGCCCTCGGCTTTGCTTGCGGGGCGCAGAGCGCTTCGCGTGACCAGGTGCAGGCGGTGCTCGAGGGCGCCCTTGCCGGCGAGGCCGAGTGGGGGGCTCGCTATGCGGTGGAGAGCCTAGCGCGCATCCATGACGACAGGGCCCATGCGACTCTCGCGGCTTTCGATGCCTCCACCTCTGCGCTCCCCGACATTCTCGCTCCTCTCGTGACGCAGGCGCTCGCCACGTTCGAGTAGGAGGGCATTCAGCGCGGTCCGTCGTACTGCCATAGCGCGCTGCCATAGGTCAGTCCGTGCGGTGTGATTCCATGTGTGGATTCATGCTCGGGTTGCGTTGGCCTCCAGTTTCGCATACGCGCTTCTTTTGCGCCGTCTGACGGGTACAATGTCAGGCGGCGTTTTTGATAACCGTCAAGTGTGTATGAGACCAAAGGGAGTATGGATATGGCAAAGCCCGAACCTTCGATGGATGCCTGGCTCAAAGAGGCCAAGGCCGACCCCAAGGCCGCCCAGTGCGGCATGTTCCTTACGCACAACGGCGTGGTGCGCATCACGCCCAAGCAGCAGGTGCGCGAGGGTGTTGAGGGTCTGGGCGAGGTCGCCCAGGTTGAGTTCTCTTACGATGCCGAGGGCGTGGCCGCCGCTGAGAAGGAGGCTCTCAGCTGGCCTGGCGTGTACTACGTCCGCACGTGGCTCAACGAGGGCGCCCTCAACGTGGGTGACTCCATCATGTACGTCATGATTGGCGCTGATATCCGTCCACGTTGCATCGACGCCCTCAACAAGCTGGTGGGGAAAATCAAGAACGACCTCGTCGTAGAAAAGGAAATCTACGCGTAAGAGTTGCGGAACCTGATGCGCGGCGTTCCGCAGGGCCTAGAGTACCCCAGTACACGTCGGCCCTGCGCGCCTTGCGCATCAGAACCCGCTCTTAGAGAGTTGCGGAACCTCGTCCGCTGCGTTCTCCAGAGACTCACGTACTCCAGTATGCATCACCTCTGGACGCCTTGCGGACGAGAACCTGCTTTTTAGTGGGTTGCGGAATCTGATGCGCGGCGTTCCTTAATAAAGCCCTTCTTACAGGACAGACGTGCGTGGAAGGAGGGTTTCCGAAGCCTGCCCTCGGTACGAGGACTTGGGCAGGCGTAGGATACCCTCCTTCCCTTGAGCGCTCGCTAATCCTGTTCTTTTTCCTGGCAGGCGGGGCAGTAGCCGTCGAACTGCAGGGTGTGGCTTACCACGCGGTAGCCGCTGGCGGCGCTGGCGGTTTCCTCGATGCCTGCGAGTATGGGAATCATGACGTCGTCTACCTTGCCGCACCCCAGGCACCGCACGTGATAGTGGAAGAATGCAGTGTGATCGAAGTGATCGGCGCCGTTGTTGATCTTCACACGGCTGATGGCGCCTTCGTCAGAGAGCATGTTGAGCGTGCGATACACCGTTGCTTTGCTGATGCTGGGGTGCTCCTCGTGCACGGCGGCGTACACCTCGTCGACGGTGGGGTGGTTCGCCAAGTGTCGCAGCTCGGCTTCGATGACGCTGCGCTGTACGGTGTTTCTTGCTGGCATACGTCCTCCCGGAAAGCCGCTTGAGATAATTAGTAATTAATCTCAATAAGGATACAACATCAAGGTAGTGCTTTCAAGATTTCCTGCCTTGAAAGCTGTGCCATTTGCTGGCGGCAGACAGAGATGGCTCGCTAGCCCATCACAAGCACGAGCACGGGGATGGTCACAAGCGATAGCAGCGTGGTCCAGAAGGTGCCGCGCAGCACGGTGGGGGTGTCTGCGTCGTATTTCTGGCACAGCATCGTGCCCACGTTTGCCACAGGCATGGCCGTGGTGACCACGAGAATGCCCAGGATGAGCGGGTCGTCCACAATGAGGCTGAGCGCAACCCAGTTGAGCAGGGGCATGAGCACGAGCCTGGCGGCGCAGCTGGCCCAGAGACGCGCATCTCCCACAAGCTCACGCGGGGCAAGGTTGCCCAGCTGTGATCCCACGACGAGCAGAGCGGCAGGCGTGGTCATGGCGCCGAGCGTGTCGAGTGCCGAACCGATCACGGGCACGTTGTGGATGCCCAGAAGCGCCAGCACGATGGCCACGCAGCATGACAGGATGGTGGGCGTGCAAAAGGTGCGCCATGTGACCTTCTCCATGCCCTGGCTCTGTGCATCGCTGGCGATGAACCAGGCGCCCACCGTGAAGCACAGGAAGTTAAAGGGCAGGTTGAAGATGGCGGCATAGATGAGCGCATCGCTGCCCCAAATCGCCGAAATGACCGGGAAGCCCAGGAAGCCGACGTTTCCGAACACCATCATGAAGCGAAGCACGCCGCGCTTGCCAATCGGCGCGCGCATGAGGGCGGTGAGGACCAGGGCGACCACAATCATGAGCGCGTAGGCCACGCATGAGTAAAGAAAGGCCGCCGCGATGTCCGTGCGACCGGGGAGCTGTGCAGAGTTGAGCACTGATCCCACGATCATGGCGGGAAGCGTGACCGACAGCACCAGATTGGAGAGGCCTTTGTCAAAAGCAGCCGTTGTGAGGTGCGCTTTCTTGCAGCCGTATCCGGTGCTGATGATGAGGAAGAGCACGACCATCTGAGTGAAAATGCCGAGGGTGTCCGTGTTCACGCGGGAGCCTTTCGATCTTGTGGAGGGTGCCTAAGTGTAAGAAAGCTTCACAGTGCATGCACTTTGGCAGGCAAAAGGATGCAAAAAGCCATGTGAACGGCACAAATAGAGTATTGGAGCGTTAAAAATGCATTAACGGTGATGTCAGAGGCGCTCTTTTCTCATAAACTTGCATCCAGACAGCGCACAACAATGAGCAAGATCATCTGGTTTCATGTGCTGCCGTACGAGTCCGTCTATTCTCGTTGGCATTCCAAACATTATGAAAAGGAGCGCTCAAGATGAAGAAGGTTTCCAGGAAAGAGTTCCTCGCCCTGGCCGGTGTTGCCGGTATGTCGCTCGTCCTTGCCGGTTGTGGTGAGACTGCCGAGCCCGCCAAGACCGAGGAGAAGAAGGACGACGCCGCCAAGACCGAGGCTGCCGACACTGACACCAAGGCCTCTGGCGACAAGACCGCCGACCTGCGCTTCATCACCGGCGGCGAGTCGGGCACCTATTACGCCTTCGGCTCCGTCATCTCCCAGCACGCCACCAACAACACCGACATCAAGGTGACGGCCCTCGTGGGCAACGGCTCGCAGGCCAACGTCATCGCCATCGAGGACGGCGACGCTGAGCTCGCTTTCTGCCAGTCCGACGTTATGGCTTACGCGTACGCCGGTACGAACCTCTTCGCGAAGGATGGCGCCGTCGACTGCTTCTCCACGGTTGCCGCCCTTTACCAGGAGACCGTCCAGATCGTCACCTGCGACCCCGAGATCAAGACCGTCGCCGACCTCAAGGGCAAGAACGTCTCCATCGGTTCTGCCGGTTCGGGTGTGTACTTCAACGCCATCGATGTCCTGGGCGCCTACAGCCTTACCGAGGAGGACATCACTCCCACCTACCAGTCGTTCGGTGACTCCGCCGACGCCCTCAAGGACGGCAAGATCGACGCTGCCTTCATCGTTGCCGGCGCTCCCACCACGGCCATCACCGACCTCTCCACGTCTAAGACCGCTTATCTCGTCTCCCTGGACGAGGAGCACGTTTCCGGCCTGCTTGAGACCTCTGAGTACTACCAGGCTGCCACCATCCCGGCTGGCACCTATGCGGGCGTCGATGAGGACGTCACCACTGTTGCTGTGAGCGCAGTCATTATCGCCGCCGACACGGTTTCCGAGGATGCCATTTACACGCTGTGCGCCGACATCTTCGACAACGCTGCCGACCTCACCGACAGCCATGCCAAGTATGCTGAGCTCAGCGTTGAGAACGGTGCTTCCATCACGTCCGTGCCGTATCACCCCGGCGCAGCAAAGTACTTCAAGGAGAAGGGCTTCGAGGTAGAGACGAAGTAATTCGCCTTCTCCCAATTCTCCTTGCGTTACAATCGGAAGTCGCTGCGGTCGCCTCTGACTGCGGCGACTTCCCTTGCGTTTTATGACCTATCCGTTTTCACGCTCTTGGAGGTGTAAACAAGTGGCAGATTCCAGCCAGACCGCCCTTCCTGCCGAGGAAATGCAGGCTGATGTCGACGCGGTGATGAAGAAGTACGACCGTGAGTCGAATACACGCGTGTGGCAGGGCATCCCCAAGACCATTGTCGGCTGCATCATGGCGGCGTTCTCCGTGTACTGCCTGTACATGACGCTCTTCAGCACCGTGTTGCCTGAGACGCGCCTGTCGTTGTTCCTGGGTTGCATCATCATCATTGGCTTTTTGATTTACCCGGCTGACAAGCACCACGTCAAGCCCAACCGCATCCCGTGGTATGACATCGTTCTCATGGTGCTGGGCGCAGGCTCGTTCTTCTACTTTGCGTTTAACGCCTACGACATCATTATGATGAACAACCGCATCGACCTGCCGCTCATCGTCATGGGCGTCGTGGGCATCCTCGTGTTGTTCGAGCTGTGCCGTCGTTGCGTGGGTATCCCGATTCTCGTAGTGGTTGCCGCCCTGCTCATCTACGTCGTGGTTTGGCGCAGCGGCTACAACTCCGACCCGTTCAAGATGTTCCAGTACATCATCTCCCGCCTGTTCTACAGCGTTAACGGCGTCATCGGCACGCCCATCAACGTGTGCTACACCTACATCGTGCTCTTCATCATCTTTGGCGCGTTCCTGGAGCGCACGGGCATCGCCAACTTCTTCATCTCCCTGGCAAACCGCCTGGCCGGCTGGTCGAGTGGCGGCCCTGCAAAGGTTGCTGTCATCTCGAGCGCCCTGTGCGGCATGGTGAGCGGCTCCTCGGTGGGCAACACCGTCACCACCGGCTCCGTTACCATCCCCATGATGAAGAAGACCGGCTACAAGCCCGAGTTCGCCGGCGCCGTTGAGGCAGCATCTTCCACCGGTGGCCAGATCATGCCCCCCATCATGGGTGCGGCGGCGTTCCTTATGGCCGAGTACATGGGCATTCCCTACATTGATGTGGCCACCAAGGCCATCTTGCCCGCCGTGCTGTACTTCGCCGGCATCTTCATCACCGTGCACCTCGAGGCCAAGAAGCTCGGGCTCAAGGGCCTTTCGCGCGAGGACCTGCCTACCTGGCGCTACCTGGGTAAGAACTGCTACCTGCTGCTGCCGCTCGTGCTGCTCGTGTGGCTCGTCGCCTCGGGCGCGCGCACCATGGCATGGTCTGCCGCCATCTCCATCTTCGCCGCCTTCCTCATCGGGTATGTCAACTTCTTCCTGAACAACCTGCATGAGCGCGCCGAGGGCCAGACGATTGGCCAGGTGTTTGCTGAGACGACGAAGTTTGCGCTGCTGCAGGCTTTCGAGGCCTTCCAGGCGGGTGCGAAGAGCGCCGTGTCGGTGGGCGTTGCCTGCGCCATGGCTGGCCTTATCGCTGGCTGCATCACGCTGACCGGCCTTGCCTCCGTGCTCATCAACGGTATTGTGGCCATCGCCGGCGACGCCACCATCCTGGGCCTGCTGCTCACCATGGTGTGCTGCATCGTTCTGGGTATGGGCGTTCCCACCACGGCCAACTACTGCATCATGGCCTCCACCTGCGCACCCATCCTCATTCAGCTGGGTATCCCCGTGGTCGCCGCGCACTTCTTCGTGTTCTACTTCGGCATCGTGGCCGACATCACGCCGCCTGTGGCCTTGGCCGCCTACGCCGGCAGCGCCATTGCCAAGTCCAAGCCGATGAAGACCGCCGTCAACGCCACGAAGCTTGCCATTGCGGCGTTCATCGTGCCCTACATCTTCGCTTTCAACCCAATCATGCTCTTTGAGGGCGATGCCTCGGTGTTCGAGATGGCACTTGTATGTGTCACGGCTTTGCTCGGCCTCTTCTGCATTGCGGCGGCCCTCAATGGCCACCTCTTCAAGAAGATTAACCCTGTGCTGCGCATCGTCCTTATCGCCGGCGGCCTGTGCGCCATGATTCCCGGCATTGCGACCGACGTGGCTGGCATCGCTGTTGCCGTGGCCGTCGGGGCCTTCCAGTACCTTACGGCAAAGAAGCAGGAAGCTTTGCCTGCGGCATAGGTTCACGTGCAACAAGCTGGGCACATGTTTCAAACAAGGGCTCGAGGAGCAATCCTCGGGCCCTTTTTGCGTGTGGGGTGCGTAGCCAGTATGGTGCTTGGTTTCTACCAGGTGACGCATCGTATTTGCGCCTTGAGAATGGCTTGCGGGGTCGTATCATGATGGGCGTTGCTGACTGAGCGTCCGGAAGGAGACCCCGCATGGCAAAGATTCAGATGACCACGCCGCTTGTTGAGATGGACGGCGACGAGATGACTCGTATCATCTGGCAGCTGATCAAAGATGAGCTCATCTGCCCCTTCGTCGACCTCAAGAGCGAGTATTACGACCTGGGTCTCAAGCATCGCGACGAGACTGGCGACCAGGTCACGGTGGACTCGGCTCTTGCCACTAAGCGTCTGGGGGTGGCCGTGAAGTGCGCCACCATCACGCCCAACGCCGCGCGCGTGGAGGAGTATGGCCTCAAGCAGATGTGGAAGAGCCCCAACGGCACCATCCGTGCCATGCTCGATGGCACTGTCTTCCGCACGCCCATTGTGGTCAAGGGCATCGAGCCGTGCGTGCGCAACTGGACCCGCCCCATTACGCTTGCCCGTCACGCCTACGGTGATGTGTATCGCAACGCCGAGATGCGCATTCCGGGTCCTGGCAAGGTGGAGCTCGTCTACACGGCTGAAGACGGCACTGAGACGCGCGAGCTGGTGCACGACTTCAAGGAGCCGGGCGTGGTGCAGGGCATGCACAACCTCGACGGTTCCATCGAGAGTTTCGCCCACTGCTGCTTCGAGTACGCACTTGCCATCAAGCAGGACGTCTGGTTCGCTACGAAAGACACCATTTCCAAGAAGTATGACCACCGCTTCAAGGATATCTTCCAGGAGATTTTTGACACCGAGTACAAGGCTCGTTTTGACAAGGCGGGCATCATGTACTTCTACACCCTCATCGACGACGCCGTGGCGCGCGTCATGAAGGCCGAGGGCGGCTTTATCTGGGCCTGCAAGAACTACGACGGCG
>JAHZHK010000109.1 GCA_019420325.1 Coriobacteriaceae bacterium
CCGCTTCGACTACCTGTTCCTCGAGAACATCGGCAACCTCGTGTGCCCGGCCGATTTTGACACGGGAGCCCACACGCGCGTCATGCTCCTGTCGGTGCCCGAGGGCTATGACAAGGTGTACAAGTACCCGCCGATGTTCGCCGTCACCAACGCGCTCATCGTGACGAAGTGCGCGTACCTGCCGCTCAACCCCGATTTCGACATGGACGCCCTCAAGAAGCAGGCTCGCGCCCTCAACCCCACCACGCGCGTCTTTGAGACCGACGCGCGCAACGGCCAGGGCATCGCCGAGCTGGCCGACTGGTTGTGCGAGATGCGCGACAAGACGCTCACTGCCAGCGCCGCGCTCTAGGCTCACGCTTCCCGCACGTCGCAACCAACTGCATACCAACGGCACGCATGAGGGGCCGGTTCGGAAATTCTCCGGGCCGGCCCCTCGTTCTGTATACGGATACCAGTGACCTCATTTAACAGTGTAGTAACTTTAACCGCCTAAAGGGATGCTACTATCTGCCCAACAGCTTGAATCATAAGTAAGAGTGTTCTCGCTGTTTTATGCACAGGCAGGAATATTCTGTCTATTTTGCTTCATTTATGTTTCACGTTTCGCCGTTCAAGGAAAAGGAGCGTACCCATGGCTATCACCAACAATGTTTCCCGCCGTTCCTTCGTAGCAGCCGCAGCCGGCGCCTTCGCCGCCGCTGGTCTGGCCGGCACCTTCGCAAACACCGGCGTTAACGTCGCCAAGGCCGAGGAGCCCAAGCAGGGCGGCACCCTCACGGTGTCCCTGGCCTCTGCCCCCTCCAAGCTCGACCCCATCCACTATTCCGGCACCTACGAGAGCCAGATCATCTGCGAGGTCACCGACCGTCTCATCGAGTACAACGACGACCTCTCCGAGTTCGTCCCCTCCCTGGCCACCAGCTGGGAGGTCTCTGAGGACGGCATCACCTACGTCTTCCAGATTCGCGAGGGTGTCAATTTCACCGCTTCGGACTACCATGACGCACGCGCCCTCACCGCTGAGGACGTCGCCTACTCGCTGAACCGCTCCGGCCAGTTCTCCGACAACGCGCGCCTGTCCATGCTCGACAAGGCAGAGGCAACCGGCGACCTCGAGGTCACCTGCACCCTGACCAACGCCTGCGCCGCCTTCCTGACCGCACTCACCGACGCCGGCAACTCCATCATTGCCCAGGAAGACGTCGAGGGCTACGGCGACAACTTCGGCAAGAACCTCTGCGGCACCGGTCCCTTCAAGCTCGTCGAGTTCTCCCTCGACGAGCGTGCCGTGCTCGAGGCCAACGACGCCTACTGGCTCGGCCGCCCCAATATCGACACCCTTGTGATTCGCTTCATCACCGACCTGACCCAGAACGGCAACGCCGCCGTAACCGGCGAGGTCGACATCGCGACCGACATTCAGGGCGAGGCCATCGCCACCGTCGGCAACTCCGACGCTGTGGAGCTCTGGACCACCCAGGCCCTCCAGATCAACTACATCCGCCTCAACTCCCGCGACGAGATTGAAGGCAGGCCCAACCCCCTGGCCGACGTCAACGTCCGCAAGGCCCTCGCCATGGCCGCCGACTGGGACGCCATCCGCGCCGCGCTCTACCAGTACAACGACGCCGTCCCCGGCTACCTGCCCATCCCCTTCGGCTCCTGGGCCTACGACGCCAGCCTCGAGAGCCTCGCACCCACGTACGATCTCGAGCAAGCCGTGCAGCTCATGTCTGACGCCGGCTATGCCAGCGGCTTCGACATCTCGATGTACGTCACCAACAACCAGGCCCGCGTCGACCTGACCACCATGCTCCAGGGTTACTGGGCTGCCCTGGGCGTGAACGTGACCCCCGTCATCGGCGAGTGGGGCTCCTTCTCCGACGCCGTCTGCGGCGGCAAGGCCGATGCGTACGCCATGTCCTGGTCCTGGTACCCCGACCCCTACTTCTTCCTGAACAACCTGTTCGCCTCGAACCAGACGACCGCCATCGGCAACGGCGCCGGCTACGTCAACGCCGAGGTCGACGACCTGCTCCTCAAGGCCGTCCAGACCACCGACCAGGACGAGCGCGCCAAGTACTACCAGCAGGTCATCGAGATCGCGATGAAGGATTACGTGGGCGTGTACTACGCCGTCCCCAACCTGTACTACGCCGTGAATCCCCGTGTCCATGGCTTCGTGCAGCGCCCCGACAGCACCCTGCGTTTTGTTACTCCCGATCGCAACACCTGGGTCGACTAACAGGCGCACCTCTAATATAGCGGCATGAAAAAGGCTGGCTCGGAATTACCCGAGCCAGCCTTTTCTTCTTTACGTTCGGAAAAGCTCGCGTGTACGCAGTGCAAAAACCGCAGGCAGAATCCCTACCAGACAGCTCCGTCAGCACCATCGATGGCGATGTCGGCCTCGAAGAACGCCTTGAGGGCCGCGATGCCATAAGCCGTGTCCTTGACGCCGCCCGTCTCGTAGCTCGAGTGCATGGCGAGCTGAGGCATGCCGATGTCAACGGCGTGCACGCTGACCTGCGTGTTGGACAGGTTGCCCAAGGTGGAGCCGCCAGCAACGTCGCTGCGGTTGGCAAACGTCTGCAGCGGGATACCGCCCTTTTTGCACAGCGCGGTGAACACGGCACGACTGAAGGCGTCGGTCGTGTACTTCTGGTTCGCGGCTTCCTTGATGACAGGGCCGCCGTTGAGCTTCGCCTTGTTGCAGTCGTCGGTCTTGCCCGGGATGTTGGGATGAACCGCATGGGCATTGTCGCAGCTCACGAGGAACGACTTGGCAACCGCGCGGTAATAGTCCTGCTCACCCTTGCCCAGCGCCGCGTTCATGCGCACGAGCACGTCGTGCAGAAATGTGGACATCGCGCCCTGCTTGGTGTTGGAGCCGACCTCCTCGTTGTCAAAGAGAGCGACCACGTTCACGCAGGCATCGTTGGGCGCAGCCTCAAGCAAGCCCTTGAGCGCCACAAAAGCGCACTGCAGGTCATCGAGCTTGGGCGTGGAGACAAACTCTTTGTCGAAGCCCCAGACGCAACCCTGCTGGCGGTTTACCAGGAAGAGGTCCTTGGCCAGGATGTCTTCCACGGCGCAGCCCAGGCGCTGGGCGACCATCTCGTCGAAGGCGCCCCGCGTAAGGTTGCCGGCGCTCATGAGGGGGCACAGGTCCACCTGGCGGTTGAAGGCCTTGCCGTCATTGACCGAACGGTCGAAGTGAATGCACATGTTCGGGATGATAAGCACGTCCTCGTCGATGTGCAGAAGGCGGCTCTCGATGCCGCTCGGGGTCTGAACGAGCACGCGGCCCGCCAGGCCAAGCGGCCTGTCGAGCCAGGTAGAGTCGATGGGGCCGCCGTACACCTCGACGTTCAGGCGCAGGTAGTCGCCAGGACCCTCAAGCTCAGGCACGGCCTTGACCTTGAACGTAGGCGAGTCGGTGTGAGCGGCGGCAATCTGGAAGTGATAATTTGACAGCTCGGAGCCCACCTTGAAGGCAATGAGGCTGGAGTTGTTGCGAACGGCGTAGTAGCTGCCGCCAGGCACAACGTTCCACTCGTCGCCCTCGCGCAGGCACTCGAAGCCGGCGGCGTCAAGATAACGCCTGGCCGAAGCCACCGAATGGAACATGCTGGGGCTCTGCTTGATGAACTCGAGGAGCTCAAGCGAGGTCTCAATATCGCTCATGCAGGTAAACGTCCTTTCACGTGCGAGGTTAAACGAGAAGCTCAGTCAGGATGCGGGCCGCAAGGGTACGGGGAAGCAGCACGGGCAGACCGCTCGTCTCCTCCAAAGCCTCCTTCATGGCTGCCGAGTAGCCCATGCAGTCGGTGCACATGAAGGCAAGGTCCTTGTCGGCAAACTGCTCGCCTGCCTCCTTGACCGCCTCGAAATCCAGGTAGGGGCTCGCACTGGCCACGAACACGTCGACGCCGCTGCGACCCCAGAACTCGTAGGCCTGCTCCACCTGGTCGGGCATGGGCACAAGGATGCCGATGCGCTTGCCGCCAGCCAGGTTGCGGGCCACCGCGTGCAGCAGGGGCTGCGGCTCAAGGAAGAGTTTCTCGTGGTGGAACTCGGGGAACACGCCGGTGCAGAAGAGGACTACGGCGTCTGCCCCCTCCCGCTCAGCCTGGTCAATCTTTGCTTGCACGAGAGGGTTCACGAACCTCTGGGTGAAGTGGGCCTGACGGCCGTCGCGCATGCGCGAGACGAGCATCTCATCGCCGGGCTCGACCGTCACGGCCGCCTCGATCTGCTCGAGCGTGTAGTCATCGAGCGCGCCGTACTCACGCACCTCGACATGCGCCGGCAGCATCGGGGCGATGTCGCCCATAATGTCGACGCGCGGCGCCTGTCCGATAGTGATTGCCGCAAGCACTTTTTTACCCGAAGCCATGAACCCCCCTATCGTCCGTTTCTTAAACTAGCAGGTAAAACTAGTCATTCTCGTTAACGGGCATACCCTCGCCAAAGGTCTGGAAGCGCCTCATCGGACCATACAGCTTGATGAGGTGGTCAAACTCGTCCTGGCTGTAGAACTGGCACTTGCCGGCGCCGTAGAACTTGGCGACCTCGACGGCGTAGCGGGCAGCGGTCTCGACGTCAACGGGACGGCTGGCACCGGTGGCGCAGCCGGCGGTGGGCATCTCGGCGGTGATTGCGACGCCCACAACGGGGGCGTTGGTCACAACGGCAGGCTGCAGGATGGAGTTGATGTGGTGCAGGTCGTTGCCATAGGGCGTGATGTCCTGCTGGGCAAGCGGGAAGATGGCGGGCAGCTTGCCGGTCACCGTGGTGTAGATGTCCATAAGGTCGTTGGACACCTCAAGGATGTAGCCCTCCTTGACGGTGTTGGAGATGGCGATGCCGTTGAGGTTGATGACGCGGTTGCCCTTGGTAGTGTCGATGGAGAGGATGGCGTCCATGCGCTCGTCGACCTCGGCCATGTTGCACTGCACCATGGAGATGGGCGAGCCCATGAAGGGCACAGGGAAGTGCTCCTGGGTGGGGGCGTCGGGGCAGATGTGGGTGGCAACGATGACGTCGCCCTCAAGGACGTCGCCGTTGCGGTGCATCTTGGCGAGCTTGAGACCGGCAGCCAGGGCGGCAAGGGCGCCGTCGCCGTCGGAGACGAAGCCAATCATGGCAGGACGGGCGCCCAGGCCGCCCAGGCGGCCGATAATGCCCAGCGTGGGGGCGGTGCCGCCGGAAGACTTGCCGTTGGAACCCTTGATGAGAGCCTTGATGCAGTCGGTGGAACCCTTGGCACCCTCGATGGTGGTAACAGTCACCTCGTCGGCGCCGTTCTCAAGCAGAAGCTGCTTGGCGGTCTCACCGCAAGCAGCGGGGGTATCAAGCAATTCGAATAAGTCAAGAACTTCTTTTAACAGCATGGAAACCTCTTTTCCTTACTAAAGTGATACCATTCATCGGTTGCCTTTGGTGCGTTAGCGAGTTTAATATCGCCATGTGATGCGGAAGGAAGTATATTCCTCTTCGTAATGTATGTCCTGACAATTCGTGTTTTGCCGCTTAACGACAAGGAGAGCACCATGGCTATCGACAGCAACATCTCTCGTCGCTCCTTCATGGCAGCCGCAGCCGGCACCCTCGCCGCCGCTGGTCTCGCCGGCACCTTCGCAGGTACCAGCGCCAACGTCGCCAAGGCAGAGGAGCCCAAGCAGGGCGGCACCCTCACGGTGTCCCTGGCCTCTGCCCCCTCCAAGCTCGACCCCATCCACTACTCGGGCGCTTACGAGGGTCAGATCATCTGCGCAGCCTGCGACCGCCTCATCGAATACAACGACGAGCTCACCGAGTTCGTGCCCTCGCTGGCCACCAGCTGGGAGGTCTCCGACGACGGCATCACCTATGTCTTCCAGATTCGCGATGGCGTCACGTTCAATCCTTCCGATTACCACGACAGGCGCCCGCTCACCGCTGAGGACGTTGCCTACTCGCTGAACCGCTCCGCTCAGTTCTCCGACAACGCGCGCCTGTCCATGCTCGACAAGGCAGAGGCAACCGGCGACCTCGAGGTCACCTGCACCCTGACCAACGCCTGCGCCGCATTCCTCACCGCCCTCACCGACGCCGGCAACTCCATCATCGCCCAGGAAGACGTCGAGGGCTACGGCGACAGCTTCAACAGAAACGTATGCGGTACCGGTGCCTTCAAGCTCGTTGAGTTCTCCCTCGACGAGCGCGCCACGCTCGAGGCCAACGAGGAGTACTGGCTCGCTCGCCCCAACGTCGACACCCTCGTGTTCCGCTTCATCACCGACCTGACCCAGAACGCCAATGCCGCCGTGACCGGCGAGGTCGACATCGCGACCGATCTTCAGGGTGAGGCCATCGCCACCGTTCAGGCCTCCGACGCCGTCGAGGTCCTGACCACCCAGGCCCTCCAGATCAGCTACATCCGCTTCAACTCCCGCGACGAGATCGAAGGCAGGCCCAACCCCCTGGCCGACGTCAACGTCCGCAAGGCGCTCGCCATGGCCGCCGACTGGGATGCCATCCGCACGGCTCTCTTCAAGTACGACGACGCCGTTGCCGGCTACCTGCCCATCCCCTTCGGCTCCTGGGCCTATGACGCAAGCCAGGAGAGCCTCGCCCCCAGCTACGACATCGAGCAGGCCATGCAGCTCATGTCCGACGCCGGCTATGCCAGCGGCTTCGACATCTCGATGTACGTCACCAACCAACAGGCCCGTGTCGACCTGGCCACCATGCTCCAGGCTTACTGGTCGGTTCTTGGCGTGAACCTGACCCCCGTCATCGGCGAGTGGGGCTCCTACTCCGACGCCGTCTGCGGCGGCAAGGCCGACACCTACGCCATGTCTTGGTCCTGGTACCCCGACCCCTACTTCTTCCTCAACAACCTGTTCGCCTCGAACCAGACGACCGCCATCGGCAACGGCGCCGGCTACGTCAACGCCGAGGTCGATGACCTGCTCCTCAAAGCCGTCCAGACCACCGACCAGGACGAGCGTGCCAAGTACTACCAGCAGGTCATCGAGATTGTGATGAACGACTGCGTGGGCGTGTACTATGCGGTTCCCAACGTGTTCTACGCCCAGAACCCCCGCGTGCACGATTTCGCGCAGCGCGCCGACTCCATGCTTCGCTTCGTCACGGCCAGCCGCAACACTTGGGTTGAGTAAAGACATTTATTTGATAGGTTTTGCCGCGGAGGCACGCGTACTTTCAGCGTACCTCCGCTTTTCTCGTATTTGGGTGCTACCATAGCTTATTGGCCCTCAACAGCAAAAACAACAACGGTGGTGAACCAGGTGCTAAAAACAATTCTGAAGCGCGTTCTGCAGGCGATACCGACCCTGCTGATTGTCGTGACGTTCACGTTCATCCTCACGCGCATGATTCCCGGCAACCCCGCCCAGACCATTCTTGGTCCGCAGGCAACGGCTGAGAGCATCGCGGCAATGGAGACGAAGCTCGGCCTCGACCAGCCCAAGTGGGTCCAGTACATCGACTATGTCCTGTCGGTGCTTCAGGGCGATTTCGGCACGTCGTACTCCTACGACCAGCCTGTCACCGAGCTGATTGCCCAGCGCATCCCCGCAACGTTGCAGATTACCATCATCGGTCTTCTCATCGCCATCATCATCGGCGTTTGCATCGGCATCTTCTCCGCCCTCAAACAGTACTCCGCAGGCGACTACATCTTCATGGTGCTCGCCCTTGTGGGCGTCTCGATGCCCATCTTCTGGCTCGGCCTCATGATGGTTAAGTATCTTGCGGTCGACCTGGGGTGGTTCCCCGTCTCGGGACGCGGTGACGGATCGTTTGGCGACCTGGTCTACCACATGGTCTTGCCTTGCCTGTGCTTGGCAACCATCCCGACGGCAACCTTTGCGCGTATCACCCGCTCGAGCATGCTCGAGTCCATCCATGCCGACTCCATCAAGGCCCTGCGTGCGCGCGGCATCAAGGAGAAGGCCATCATTTGGAAGCACGCCCTGAAGAACGCCCTGCCGCCCATCGTGACGGTGCTCGGCCTTCAGATTGCCGGTTGCTTCACCGGCGCCATCCTGACCGAGAGCATCTTCTCCTGGCCCGGCATGGGCACGCTCATCGTGAAGGCAATCACCAATCGTGACTACATGCTCATTCAAGGTGCGGTTCTGTTCTTTGCCATCGTGTTTATCGTAGTCAACCTCGTCGTCGACCTCGTGTACATGATCATCAACCCGCGCGTGAGCTACGAGGGAGGTTCTAAATAGCCATGGCAAACAACACCGCTACCGCACAGGCCAAGGGTTTTGCGCCTGAATACGACGAGGAGCTGCTGAAGCGCGAGCGCAAGGCCAACAGCGCCTGGAGCAAGCTTCGCCGCAACAAGACCGCCATGGTCGGCCTCGTCATCGTCGTCGTCATGATTCTTCTTGCCGTGTGCGCACCTCTCTACACGCAGATTACCGGCTTCCAGTTCAACAAGATCGACCCCATCCACGGCTACCTTGAGCCCGGCACGGTTGTGAACGAGGGCGAGATGGCCCACATTCTCGGCACCGACAAGCTGGGCCGCGACCTTCTGTGCCGTCTGCTCTACGGCGCGCAGACCTCGCTCATCGTCGCCTTCGGCGGCACCATCGTCGCTGGCCTCATCGGTGCCCTGCTCGGCCTCATTGCCGGCTTCTTCGGCGGCTGGGTCGACTCGCTCATCATGCGCATCATGGACGGCATGCTGTCCTTCCCCTTCATCCTTCTCGCCATCATCCTTATGACGGTGCTGGGATCGGGACTGTTCAACGTCATTTTGGCAATCGGTATCGGCAGCGTGCCCAACTTCGCACGCGTCCTGCGCGGCGAGGTCATCATCGTGAAGAACGCCGAGTACTGCAACGCCGCTCGCGTCCTGGGCGTCTCCAACGCCCGCATGCTCTTCACCCACATCCTGCCTAATGCCATCTCGCCGCTCATCGTGTACGCCACGCTGGGCATCGCCGGCGCCATCATCTCCGAGGCCGCCCTTTCGTTCCTGGGTCTGGGCATCACCGAGCCCACTCCCTCCTGGGGCCAGATCCTCTACAGCGGCAAGGACGTCATGAGCAACCATCCCATCATCTCCACGGTATCGGGCATCTTCATCCTTGTCACCGTGCTCGGCTTCAACCTGCTGGGTGACGGCATCCGCGACGTTATGGATCCCAAGATGAAGAAGTAGGCCTGTCCCTTTGGGATATGGCACGAACGACCCGACACGGCCGAGATCGAGGAGAACGACCAATGAGCGAACATGTGCTCTCAGTTAAAGATCTAAAGACGTACTTCCACACCGCCACGGGCATCGCAAAGGCCGTCGACGGCGTGAGCTTCACCCTTGACGCTGGCAAGACCATGGGCATCGTAGGCGAGTCCGGCTCGGGCAAGAGCGTGACCGCCAGCTCCATCATGCGACTGCTCCCCCAGAACGGCAAGATTATGGGCGGCGAGATTGACTTCGACGGCGTCGACATGATGAAGCTTTCCAAGAAGCAGCTCGTGGCCCTGCGCGGC
>JAHZHK010000011.1:0-4586 GCA_019420325.1 Coriobacteriaceae bacterium
AAGACCACGGGTGTGGAGCTCACGCCGGAGGGTCGCAGGATGCTTCCGCTTTTCGAGCAGATCACCGCAGCCGACGAGCAGGTGCGTCAGACCGCAGCTCGCATCCGCGGCATGTCCGAGGGCGCCATTGTCATCGGCGTGCAGTCCAACGTCGCCTCGTATTGGCTACCCGATGTGTTGCGCGATTTTCAGGCGCGCTACCCCAACCTACAGGTCCGCGTGGTCGAGGAGGGCACCGACCAGCTGCGCCGTCTGCTTGAGCAGCGCCGCATCGACTGCATGGTGTTTTATGAGGGCCATGCCAAGCTCGACTGGATCAGCCTGGGTCGCTGTGAGCTCGTTGTATGGGTTCCTGCCACGTCGCATCTTGCCCAGAACTCGAGCGTGCTTCTGGCCGAGCTCCAAGGGGAGCCTTTCATCCGCATTCATCCGGCTGATGAGACCTACGAGGAGAAGATCCTGCGCGAGAAAAGTGTCGAGCCCAACGTGCGCTTTGCGACGGACGACACCTTCACGGCGTTCCGCATGGTGTCGGCGGGCCTGGGTTGCACCCTGTGCATGGGCGGCATCGCCGACGGTTTTGAGGGCGACGTGCGCGTCATGCCGCTTTCTCCGCAGCGCTTCTTCGAGTTTGGTATCGCGACGCTACCCGGGTCGGTGTTCTCGCCTGCTATGGAGGAGTTTGTCTCAGTGGCTCAGGAGCATGCCGGCGACTGGCCTATCCTCTCGGAGGTGTAGGGGCACTCACGCGCTGCTTTGTTGTTCCAAATCGTATAAATAAATAGACTCATTATCACAAAATGTGTTGACATAGACCCAAGCAGTGGTACATTGCCGTGATAACAATCGGCAATGCGAGTTTGGGGTGTGCATCATGGTCGCAAAGATCTGTCTCGTCTTGATATTCTTTGGCGTGGCAATCGGGGTGGGCATCTATTGTCGCCGTTCCACCTCGAGTGTTGACGGCTTCGTTTTGGGTGGCCGCAACGTCGGTCCCTGGCTCAGCGCGTTCGCCTATGGTACGAGCTATTTCTCGGCCGTCGTTTTCGTCGGCTATGCCGGCCAGTTTGGCTGGAAGTACGGCCTGGCGGCGTTTTGGGCAGGCGTCGGCAACGCCCTGCTCGGCAGCCTTCTTGCTTGGTGGGTCATGGGTGCGCGTACCCGCGAGATGACGCACCGCCTCGACGCGAAGACCATGCCTGAGTTCTTCGGCAAGCGCTATGGCTCCAAGGCACTGCGCGTGGCGGCGGCTGCCATCATCTTCGTCTTCCTCATCCCGTACACCGCAAGCGTGTACAACGGTTTGTCGCGCCTGTTCGGCATGGCGTTCGGCCTACCCTATGAGGTGTGTGTTCTTGCGATGGCCCTCATTACCTGCGTGTATGTTGTGGTCGGCGGCTACATGGCCACGGTCGTGAACGACTTTCTCCAGGGTATTGTCATGCTTGTGGGCATCGTCGCCGTCATTGCGGCCGTCTTGGGCGACAACGGCGGCTTTATGCAGGCCATGACCACGCTCTCCCAGGTTGATAGCGGCACGGGCTTCCAGGGCGTCTTCACCTCGATGTTCGGCCCCGACCCTGCCAACCTGCTCGGCGTCGTCATCCTCACGTCGCTGGGCACCTGGGGCCTGCCGCAGATGGTGCAGAAGTTCTACGCCATCAAGGACGGCCCGGCCATCAAGCAGGGCGCCATCGTCTCGACGGTTTTCGCGCTTGTCGTCGCCGGCGGAAGCTACTTCCTGGGCGGCTTTGGTAGGCTGTACGCCGACACTATCGAGTACCAGGCAAACGGCATGCCGGTGTACGACTCTATCATTCCCTCGATGCTCTCGACCCTGCCCGACGTGCTCATCGGCATCGTGATTGTGCTAGTGCTCTCCGCCTCCATGTCGACGCTTGCGGGTCTCGTCATCAACTCTTCCTCCACCCTCACGCTCGACCTGCTCAAGGGCAACGTCGTCAAGGACATGGACGAGAAGCGCCAGGTGGGTTGGATGCGCGCCTTCATCGTGGTGTTCATCGTGGTCTCCGCCGGTCTCGCCCTCTTCCAGTATCGTTCCAGCGTCGCGTGGATTGCCCAGATGATGGGCATCAGCTGGGGCGCCCTGGCGGGATCCTTCCTCGGTCCCTTCGTGTGGGGCCTGTACTCCGGCAAGATTTCCAAGGCGGCCGTGTGGGCGAGCTTCATCGTGGGCGTGGGCCTCACCACGGGCAACATGATTGCAGGTTTCTTTGGGTGCGCGCTCATTGCCAGCCCCATCAACTGCGGCGCCATCGCGATGGTCGCGAGCCTCATCATTGTGCCGCTTGTGAGCCTCGTCACGCCGAGCGTGCCCTTCGACGTGAAGCCACCCACGCGCATGGGCGCCATCGACCGCGAGATCGCCGAGGAGTTTGCCGAAGCCGAGAAGTAAACGCCTCAGGGGATGTACGAGGCATGTTCAAGCGCGTCGTCTGCAGCCTTGTCTGCGGCGGCGCGCTCTTTCTTTGCCGAGGGGTGAGCCTGCTCTGCCCAGGCGAGCGCGATGCAGGCAACCTGGAACATGATGACGGTGGCAGCGGAGTCGACGTTCGGGGAGAACATGCCCAGAAGCGCCTGGAAGTACGTGGAGCAGGCGGTGACGCCGCTGACAAAAATGAACTTGCGATACCTGTCGCTGCTCAACCCGTGCATGCCGCATGCGGCCTTGATGCAGCCCAGCACACCCTGCACGAGAAGCATGATGCCGCCCGCTGCCATGACGAAGGCACGGCTCAGCTCGTCCGCCCCGTCTGCCTGGGCCATGAGGATGGCGGTCGTGCCCGAGATGGTGGACACAAAAGCGGGAAGCCCCAGCAGACAGAGCAGGGCGGCCACGAGCAGCTGGAGGATGCTGGCGACAAGCGTGAGCACCACGCAGATTTTCAGGATCGTTCGTTTCACAAGAAGCGGGCCTTCCTAGTCGAGTCCCAGCGTCGCCGCATCGCCGCTTGTGGCGCACCAAGCGAGGTAGGTGGGGATATAGTGGCTGGTGAGAACCTGTGCGGCGTTGACGTCGTACATGAACATGTGCATGATGGCTGCCATCGAGTCGAGCGAGCCCAGTCCTTGGCTTGAGGGGAGCGTCTCGGCGAGCTCGGCGATGGCTGCATCGACGACCTCGGCATCATGGGGGTCACTGGGGCTGTCGAGGCCAAATGCCGTTTTATAGAAGGCGCGCATTGCTTCATCTGCCTGATCGAACCCGTCGTCGCCGATACGGGGAAACGTTGCCGTGCGGCCGTACTGTGTGTATCCCCAGGCGTGCAGCGGGAGCTGCGGCACGATATCGGATGCAACGAGCAGGTTGAAGATGTTGCCATACTGCGGCTCTGCGGCGTCTGTGGCAAGCGTGTCGGTGGGGCAGGCGAGCGTGTAGGCAAAGACGTCGTGCGTATCGATGCCCATGTCGGAGAGCTGGCCGTCGTCGAGGCGTGCCGCGAGAAGGTTCGAGACGGCTGCGCCGCGGCTGTGCCCGCACACGAGCAGGCAGATGTCTTCGCCTGCGTGCGCCTTCAAGACCAACTGCAGGTCGTTCATCACCACGACGCTCGCCGCGGCGAAACCAACGTGGTCGTTCTCGTAGCCCTGGGGCGGGTTGCCTGCGATGTTGAAGTCGCTCAGCCATTCCGAGCCGTACGAGCCGCGCACGGCCACTGCGACGAGGGTCTTTTGCTCGCCCGTCGGTGATGCGATCTTCTTGGTGGCGATGGTGTAGGCGACGGTGTCGGTCGCGCCGCTGGAGAAGGTGGCCACGTTGTCGGTCACCGTCGAGCGGTGCTCGTATGAGGTGGTGCACACGTCGTCAAAGCCCAACTGGCTCAGGAAGCCAGTCAACTCGGTGCTTTTGCAAGAGATGCTCGAGTATGCCGTTGACTCGGAGTTTGCAAATGCCGTGAGCACGCCCGAGGCAAAAGCCAGATCTGGATTGTACACGGTTGGATCCCCGAAGAACCAGGCATCGTCCCAGGTGACGTCCACACCGTCGCCCGAGCCATCCTGTGCGCACCCGATGGCATTGATGCGCGTATGGGCCTCGATTGCCCCCGAGGGCTTCGGCGCGTCCTGTGAGTAGGCGATGACCTCGGTGTCGTTTGTTTGCTCAACGGGGGAGAGGTACATGTAGGCGACCTTCATGGCAAGCCAAGTGACTCCGGTGATGATTGCCGATATGACGACCATGAGTACGGCGACGCTGAGGTTGTGCAGCCAGGGACGCACAAGGCGCTGCTTTGTCTGGAAGATCCAGAACCGCTCGACGGGCCATGAGGCGACGAGGACGGCGAGTCCGGCGATGGTACGGGCGACGACGACGGGGGCCTTTGCGATGTCTTGCAGCACCCAGGAGATGGCGAGAAAGACCGCGACCACCAGCAGGGTCAATGCGAAGAACCGGGCCAGGTCACCTTCCTGCTTGAAGCCGTCGCGAAACACGACATGGCGGCAAAGCAGGTAGTTCAAGGCGAAACCTGCCGAGAGGCAAACGACTCCCACGGCGAAGTTCGTCATGAAACGACCGTCGCTGAAATATTCGCTTGCCAGGTAAAAGAGGCACTTGTAGGTTG
>JAHZHK010000011.1:4596-18390 GCA_019420325.1 Coriobacteriaceae bacterium
CGCACACACAAACGCAGCGAGGATAAACGCCGCCATTTCGAAGGCGCGGTGTCTTGTCATTGCCACATTGGGCCCAATCTGCCGGGTCTGGTAAGAAAAAGGGCGCCCCGCGAAGGGACGCCCTTTACATGACGCAAGCAGATGATACCAGCTGGCGGCGTGCGTTACTCGGCTGCCTTATAGGCTTCTAGGGACTTCTTGCCCACGGTGCAGCGCAGCACGAACAGGACTGCGATGGTGAGCGCGATAGCGATGGGCAGGCAGATGAGGGCACTGCGCACAAAGCCGGCGATGACGAACATCACAAAAGAGATGCCGGCCACGGTGAGCGCGTAGGGGAGCTGGGTGCTCACGTGCGTGATGTGGCTCACGTTGGCGCCGGCGCTCGCCATGACGGTAGTGTCGGAGATGGGCGAGATGTGGTCGCCGCAGACGGCACCGGCCAGGCATGCGGAAATGCCGATGGTCATGAGAGTGGGGTCGGAAGAGGCGAAGATGGCAGTGACGATGGGGATGAGGATGCCGAAGGTGCCCCAGCTCGTGCCGGTGGAGAAGGCCAGGAAGACGGCAACCAGGAAGATGATGGCGGGCAGCATGGAGAAGAGGCCCTCAGCGGCGCCTTCCATGAGGCCGGCGACGAACACATCGGCGCCCAGAGCGGTGGTCATGGACTTGAGCGTGAGGGCGAAGGTGAGGATGAGCAGTGCGGGCACCATGGCGGTGAAGCCCTTGGTGACGCAGTCCATGGCGGCCTTGAAGGTCACTACGCGGCGGGCGATGAGGTAGGCGATGGAAACCACGAGGGCGATGATGCAACCCCAGGGCAGACCCACGGAGGCGTCGGTACCGGAGAAGGAGGCGGACAGGTCGAGGTAGGCCTCAGAGGAGCTGTCCCAGAAACCGCCGACATAGAGCATGCCAGAGATGCAGCACACGATGAGTACGAGAATCGGCACGAGCATGTCCCACAGGTTTGCTTTGGGGTTCGTGACGACGGTTTCTTCAGAGAGCTTGCCCAGTTCGCCGTTGCGGTAGGCCTCGAATTCAGCCTTGGCCATGGGGCCATAATCGAAGCCCATGATGCAGATGCCAACGACGAAGACGATCGTCATGAGCGAGTAGAAGTTAAAGGGAATGGCGGAGATGAAGAGCTGGATGCCGCTGATGCCGTTGTCGAGGTCGGCGGCGGTGGAGCTTACGGCAGCTGCCCACGAGGAAATGGGGGCAATCATGCAGATGGGTGCGGCCGTGGCGTCGATGATGTAGGAAAGCTTGGCGCGCGACACGCGGCAGACGTCGGTTACGGGGCGCATGACGCTGCCCACGGTGAGGCAGTTGAAGTAGTCATCGATGAAGATGAGCACGCCGAGGGCAAACGTGGCGAGCTGGGCGCCCATGCGGGTCTTGACGCGCTTGGCTGCCCAGGCACCGAAGGCGGCCGAGCCACCAGCCTCGTTTACGAGGGCGACCATGACGCCCAGCATGATGAGGAAGATGAAAATACCCGCATTCCACGGGTCGCTCACGGCGTGAATAAAGCCCACGGACACCTCGTCGCCGTCGACGCCAGTGGCAGTTCCCAGGATGAGGTTGTTCAGGGTGTCGATGGGGCTGAAGCCCGAGACGAGCAGGGCGCCAACGACAATGCCGATGAACAGCGAGCTATAGGTTTCCTTGGTGATGAGGGCCAGCACGATAGCCACAATGGGCGGCACGAGTGACCAAAACGTTCCGACGAACTCCACGGTTTCCTCCAATCTGGCAGGCTCGACAGCAAGCGTCTCTTGGTCCTGTCAGGCAGAAGTATCCTCGTGCGTCCGCCCGGCCTAGATAGCGCTCCGCCTTTCGGCGACAGTGCGGGGGATGTTCTCCCACGCCCCAGGGTGCATATGCGGAAACATACGGGCCCTTCGGCGGCTTCCCCTTTTGCCCAGGTGCACCTTTCCGGGTGCCGCGTTGCCGCATGCCTGGCGCTACTCTTGGTCGCCGCGCCTCTATCGTGCCTTTGTATAAAGACGCCGCCATACTAGAGCACTTCGCTGCGGCCGCCTTACAGGAATATGCATTTTTCAAAAACCTTTACCGTGAGTGCATAAATCGCCAACAAGTGGTTGGATTCATGTTCTGTGACTTGTTGGGCCCGCAGATGGTGAAGGCCGCCTCGTGCCTGACGGGCCCGCCGGTGAGGCGCGTCCAAGGGCAGCGTGCGCTGCGATTTGGCGCTTCGGCAGCCCTAGTACCCCATGGCGTACAACTCGTCGTCGGTAAGGCCGAAGTAGTGGCCGACCTCGTGGACCACCGTCTTACGAACCTCCTCGGCAAGCTCCTCGGCGCTGTTGCAGCAGCGCTCGTGCGGGCCCTTGTACACGGTGATGACGTCGGGCAGGTCGAACGCGCCGTCTCCGTAGTCGATGCCGCGCTCGGTGATGGGCGTGCCGTCGTAGAGGCCCAGCAGCTCGCCGGATTCCTCCTCGCAGGTGCCGTACTCGGCCCCCACCTCGAGCTCCTCCTCGTCGGGCTCGTCGGCCACGGCGAAGGCGACGTTGTCAATCGCTGAGGCAAACTTGGCCGGCAGCCCCTCCATGGCGGCCTCCACGAGCGCGTCGAACTCCTCGTCGGTTACCTGGTACATGGTGGGGCCTCCCTGTGGTCGCAAGCTGCTCTGTGGATGCCCGTCTGATTGGACGGGCGTCGAGGTATGAGTATACCCGCCGGCCCCGGCACGCCTCGCGAGTCGGGGCCGGCGGTTTCAGCCTGCTATTCTACCTCAATCTTGGAGAGGTCCTCGAAGGTGTAAATGGGCACAAGGCCTGCCTCTTCCACACCGCTGACGCGCTTGTTGGCAATAAGCAGGCGCCTGTTGGAGTACATGGGGTAGAAGCAGGCGAGTTCCTGCACCTTGCGCTGGGTCTCGTCGTAAATCTCGTGACGCTTCGCCTCGTCGGTCTCGGTGCGGCCCTGGTCAAAGAGCTCGTCGAGCTCGGGCGACTCGTAGTACATGAAGTTCTTTGTGGAGCGGGACAACGAGACGAACAGGTCGGAGAACGTGTCGGGGTCGATGCCGCGGATGTAACCCGTGTAGTACATGTCGTACGGGTTGTTCTCGGGGTCCATGATTGCCTGCCACAGGGCGTTGGCCTCCACGCCCACGAGCTCGACGGTGATGCCTGCCTCGGCGGCTTGCTCCTGCATGAGCACGGCCGCTACCTGCTGCAACGAGTCGTCGGAGGCATACGCGATGGTGAAGGTGGGCGAGGGCTGGCCGGCCTCTTCGAGCAACGCGCGGGCTTTGTCGAGGTCGCGCTCGTACTTCTCGACGTCCTCGGTGGCCCAGGGGCTCGTGGGCGGCAGGTACGTCCAGGCATCTGCATAGTATTCGGCGCTCAGCATAGAGGCGATGGCGATTTCCTCCTTGTTGAGGGCAAAGAGGAAGGCCTGGCGCACGCGCTGGTCGGGCACGCGCAGGGCGTTGATCATCATATAGGCGATGCGGCCCTCGTCAAAGGCGTACAGTGCCAGGTTGTTCGCGTCGAGGTTGATCTGCTCGACTGTGGCGGGTGTGGCGACCCAAGCGTCGACGTCGCCGGTTTGAATGGCTTGCATGGCGGTGTTCTCGTTGGCCACGAAGCGATATACGACCGAATCGACCTTGGGGGCTCCCAAGAAATAGTCGGGGCGAGCTGCGAGCTGGACGTAGGAACCTGCCTGGTAGTCGGCCAAGGTGAAGGGGCCGGTGCCCACAGGCTGGGTGTTAAGCTCGCTCGAGCCAAAGTCGGTCACGCCGTCGTAGACGTGCTTTGCCATGACGAAGATGGCCGAGAGCATCTCCACGGCGTTTGCTTTGACGAAGGGGAAGGTGAAATCCACGGTGAGGTCGTCGACGGCGGTGGCTTCAACCACACCCTGCTCGCCGTAGTTGAGGTTGACGTAGGCCGAGGCGGAAGGTTCGTTGGCGATGGTGTTGAAGGTGAAGACGACGTCTTCGGCGGTGAAGGGCTCGCCGTCCGACCAGGTAACGCCTTCGCGCAGGTGTGCCGTCACGGTGAGGGCATCGTCGGAGACTTCGTAGGACTCGGCGAGGAAGTAGTTCACGCCGTCCTCGTTGTACATCCACAGGGGCGAGTAAAGGGCCTTCACGACCATGGAGCCCCAACGGTCGGTCGTGGTGACGACGTTAATCATGTTGCCTGGGTCGCCGCCGATGGCGAACGTGAACATCTTGCCCGCTGCATCTGCCTGGGCCTGGGGCAGTGAGACGCTCAAGCCCGCAAAGCCCAGTGCCAGCGTCGCGGCGGTGCCACCCACGAACGACCTTCTTGTGATGTCCATGTCCCTCTCCTGTCTGTGTTTGCGCATGGGCGCAGCGGTGAGATTGTTGCGGCGGATGATATACCTATCAAAACAGTAGGACAATAGAATTTCGATGAGTTGAAACATACGACCGCCAATGGTTGCCGCGGCCCCTTGCGCCTGGCGTTCTTGGGCAGAAGCCCGGGATGCGCCTGCTGAGGGCGCTCGATGTGGCACAATGCCCCAGAGAGCTGCATGGATATCGAGACAGAACGGACCGCTCACCATGACGAGAGACGTCGAAACCCCCACGTGCATCGAGGTGCGCGGGGCCCGGGTGCACAACCTCAAAGACATCGACATCGACATTCCACTGGGCGAACTTGTGGGTGTAGCCGGCGTGTCGGGTTCGGGCAAGAGCTCGCTGGCGCTTGGCGTGCTCTATGCGGAAGGCAGCAGGCGCTACCTCGAGGCGCTCTCCACCTACACGCGCCGTCGCCTCACGCAGGCGGGGCGTGCCAGCGTCGACGAGGTACTGCATGTGCCGGCGGCGCTCGCGCTGCACCAGCGTCCTGCCGTACCGGGTGTGCGCTCGACTTTCGGCACCATGACCGAGCTGCTCAACAGCCTGCGCCTTTTGTTTTCGCGTTGCGCCGAGCACGTATGCCCGCATTGCGGAACCCGCTGTGCGCCGACGCTCAATGTGGCGGCTGGCAAGTCCATCACCTGCCCCTCGTGCGGTCGCGACTTCTACGCGCCCGGCGCAGAGGACCTCGCGTTCAACTCAGGCGGCGCCTGCCCCACCTGCGGGGGCACGGGCGTGGTGCGCGAGGTGGACCTCGCGAGCCTGGTGCCCGACGAGTCGCTTTCCATCGACGAGGGTGCGGTCAAGCCTTGGGGCAGCCTCATGTGGGATCTCATGAAGCAGGTCGCGGGCGCCATGGGCGTGCGCACCAATGTGCCGTTCAACCAGCTCACGGCCGAGGAACGAGACATCGTCTTCAATGGTCCCGCCGTGAAGAAGCACATCCTGTACCACCCCAAGTCGGGCGACGATTTCGCTGAGCTCGACTTTACCTATTACAACGCTGTGTATACCGTGGAGAACGCCCTGGCCAAGGCCAAGGACGAAAAGGGCCTGGCGCGCGTTGCCAAGTTCCTGCGCGAGGGAACATGCCGCGACTGCGCGGGCACGCGTCTGTCTGAGCGCGCCCGTGCCCCTCGCGTGTGCGGCATGTCGCTGCCCGAGGTGTGCGCACTCACGCTCGACGACGCAATCGAGTGGGTGCGAGACGTGCCCGGGCGGCTGCCTGAAGCCATGCAGCCCATGGCGCGCAACATCTGCGAGTCGTTCCTCGACGTGTCGAAGCGCCTCGTGGAGCTCGGCCTGGGATACCTGTCGCTTGACCGCGCGGGCGCCACGCTCTCTACCGGCGAGAGGCAGCGTGTGCAGCTGGCCCGTGCCGTGCGCAACCGCACGACGGGCGTGCTCTACGTGCTCGACGAGCCTTCAATCGGCTTGCACCCGGCAAATGTCGAAGGCCTCCTCGGCGTGATGCGTGACCTGGTGGCCGACGGCAACTCCGTTGTGGTGGTCGACCATGACACGCGCGTGCTTGCCGCGTGCGACCACTTGGTTGAGATGGGCCCCGTGGCAGGCGCAGGCGGTGGCCATGTCATCGCCCAGGGCACGGTTGCCGAGGTCGCCGCCTGCGAGGGGAGCCGCATCGCACCCTTCTTGCATGAAGATATGCATATGTATGTGCGCAATCGCGTGGCTGCTTCCGAGATGTTCGATGCGGGGACCATTCACCTGGAGACGGGCGCCCTGCACACCGTGCATCCCCTCAGCGTTGACATTCCTCGAGGTAGACTCGTTGCCGTGACCGGCGTGTCGGGCTCGGGCAAGACGACCCTCGTGCTTGAGACGCTCGTGCCCGCGCTCAAAGCCGCTGCGGCGGGGGAGCCGCTGCCTTCCCATGTGCGCACAATCGACGCCGAGGGCATCATGCGAGCTGAACTTATCGACGCCACGCCCATCGGTGCTAACGTGCGCTCCACGGTGGCAACCTATGCCGACGTGCACGACGAGCTGCGCCGCGCCTTTGCGCGCACCGACGAGGCGAAGGTTGCCGGGCTCAAGGCGGGAGATTTCTCGTACAACACGGGATCGCTGCGCTGTCCTACCTGCGACGGCACAGGTTCCATCTCGCTCGACGTGCAGTTCCTGCCTGACGTGGACATCGAGTGCCCCGATTGCCGCGGTTCGCGCTATGCCGAGGTGGCCTGGCATATTCACCGAGGCTGCGACGGTGGGGCGCTCTTCACGTTGCCCCAGCTCATGGAGTTGAGCGTGGATGAGGCACTCGACGCGTGCCTGGGAATCAAGAAAGTCTCAACTCGTCTGCAGACCTTGCATGACCTGGGCTTGGGCTACCTCACGCTCGGCGAGCCCACGCCGGCCCTGTCGGGCGGCGAGGCCCAACGCCTCAAGCTTGCCAGCGAGATGGGCCGGGCGCAGGCCGGCGCCGTCTTCGTGTTCGATGAGCCCACCATCGGCCTGCACCCGCTCGACGTGCAGGTGCTGCTCGGCGTGTTCGACCGCCTCGTGCAGGCCGGCGCCACCGTCGTCGTCATCGAGCACGACCTCGACGTCATCCGCAACGCCGACTACATCGTCGACATGGGCCCGGGCGGCGGCGTCCTCGGCGGACGCATTGTGTGCGCGGGAACTCCCGAGCAGGTGGCGGCCTGCCCCGAGAGCGTCACGGGAAGGTATATCTAAGATGGGCTGCGCAGACAAGAACAAGCACGCCGAGCCCATCATGACGAACAGCGCCGCGCTGCGCGTGCTGTACGACTTGGCCGGCGGCCGCATGAAGACATGGGGGGCGCTTGGACGTGAGCTTGGGGCCATGCTGGGCGATGAAGTGGCGTCGGGGCAGACGGGCACTCCCTCGTGCGGCAGCCTGCCACCCGTCAACGTCGACGACATCTACAAGCGCAACCGACCCTGGCCGAGCGGCTTCGGCCCCAAGGAATACTGCCGGGCGTTTCGCAAGTACGCCGACGAGGGCCATGCGTCCCATTACGGGGCACTGCTCAAGGTGCAGCAGTCCCTTGAGGCAAGCAACGCCTACACACCGCAGGTCAAGGCCCTTATGGAGAACATCCGTCCCGATGCCGACGACCGCGAGGTCGCTGAGGGCCTCGAGCGCGTGATGGAGGCAATCGTCGAGACGGCGCGGCCCTACAACAAGGTGGGGAAGCTTGACGATTCGGCGTCGCGAGAGAGTGTGCGGAGCGGGGAGGCTAGCGAGAGTTGCTCGGCGGAGCGCCAGATTGCTTGCGACCTCGCGGCTGCAACCACGCGTGGAGTCGATTGCGGGCTTAGCATGGACGGACCCGCAATGGTTGCAGCGGGGCGCACAACCGGCACGGTGGCGCCTGTTGCCCGCGCGATGGGGCATGAGCCTGGCGCTGCCCACAATGCCGCGTTGCCTGCACAAACGTGCTCTTCTGCTGTCGGGGCCGGCTGCGATTCTCATGTGAGTATGGCCACTGCGTCATGCGAGGAGATTGGCCTTCCGCGTATCGTGCAGCTGCTTGAGTCCTGCGCCTTTGGCAAGACCGGCGTCGAGATTCTGATGCGCGTTGTTCCTGCGCGGATCTTTGGTGCGCCCGCCTCGGAGATTGACCTTGCTCAAGCCTGCGAGCAGGGCCTTTCTCCTCAAGCGCAGGCGGCGCTTGCCCAGGAGCTCTGCTGTGACTCGGGCCTTGCGTGCCGGTCGATGAGACGCAGCTGCGAGGCACTTGTGGCCGGTGGCGCAATAGACGCCGACAGGGTCTTTTCCTGTGCAACCTCGCTGTTCGCCGCTTCGTCTGGCCGCCCGGCAGGCGCCGAGCTTTCCCGCGCGCGGTCGTTCTACACGCGCTATGCCGACGGTAACGCGGCCCGGGCCCTGCTCTGCCTGATCTTGACGGGACTTGTTGGCATCTCAGGGTTCAATCGCATTATGATGTGCCCCGACGTTGGCCTTCTGTTGGCCCATTAACTTTGCGAGAGGAATTGCATCGATGGACGATTTCGCCGAACTGCTCAAATCCATGTCGGCTGCCCATGTCGACTCGAATGCTGTTTGCGACGATGAGTGCGCTGCCGACCTGCCCAGGTTCATGTCGGTCAAGGAGGCCGAGTCGTGCGTCGACGGGCCCGAGGGACGCATGGGCGGAGGGGAGTACTTCCGCAAGGCTGCCCGCAGCGTGATCGACCCGGGCAACGACGTCTTCGGCACTGCGACCGAGTTCTTCAACTACATGAACTCCTACCTGTGCGCCGGCGACTATTTCACCGCGCTCAAGCTGTCGCGCCGTGCCTTGGAGCTCTATCCCTACAACGTCGACCTCATCTCGGCTGCCCTTCAGGCCGCAAACGGCTGCGCGCAGTTCGACACATGTGCTGAGCTGCTCGAACGTGCTCGCCGTATCCCTCAGGCCATTTGGAACTGGCGCCTCTTCATCTTCACCATCGAGTACTACCAGGCGTACCTGTACTCGTGCGACCCTGCTCTCATTGAGGGCGTGCTTAACGACGCTCTTGCCGTGGCGCGCGACTATCAGCGCTGCCTGCCGCGCGATGAGCGTGGTTACGACAAGGAGGCCGAGCTGTTGCTCTATGCCAACCGTGTGGAAGAGGCGCAGGCAGTGCTTGAGCGTGCAATTTTCGGCAAGGTGACGTTGGCCGACGGCACGACGGCGAGTCTCGTTGCCCCGCAGTGCTGCGTCACGATGCTCGACGACGTGCTGGGCGACAGCACCGATTACGAGCTCATCGCTCGTGTGGCGCAGCGCGGCGTGCGCAACACCGCACAGGCTCAGCCCAGCGCCAACATCGGCTACTTCATGTACCGCGAGGCCTTGGCGCTTGACGCGCTCGTGTGCGACGCGGCCGACGAGCGCGACGGTTTCCGCAACGGGGAGCGCGTGCGCAACGCCCTCGTCGCCTATCGGTGTGCCTACGGAATGCTTGAGGGGCGTTCGGCGTTCCGCACGACCATTGAGCGCCGCTACTCGGTGCTGTGCCACAAGGGCGGCGTGACCGACATGCCCCTGACAGAAGAGTAGGGTCAGGGCCGCCTAGTGGGGCTCATTCCATCTACCAGCGATTTTTATGGCAAGGACCTCCAACTCACAATTCGGTGAGGCGGAGGTCCTGCTTTCTTGCGGTGTGTGCTTATGGACGTTCCCGCGCTGATGGAGGCCGCAGGCCCATGCCATGTGTCGGCGACCCACCCTCACGGGTGTTTTTGAGCTGACGAGAGATGCAGGCCCATACCATGTGCCTGCATCTCTTGCTCACGGGCGGTCGTTGAGGTGGAGGTGGCGCGAGAAGGTCTTCTCGTAGTCGGCACGCAGTGCCATGGCCTGCGCCGCAAGCTCCTCGGCCGCCTTGCTCACGGCACAGGTGACGGTTGCCGACGCGGTCGCATCGAGGCGAGCGGCGCGCAGGTAGGTGGCCGAGACGATGTCGAGGCACTGTTGCTCGACCAGGGCCAGCGTCTGCGCGTGCTCGCTTGCCGAGAGGGCCTTGTCCACCGATGAGCCCACCTTTGCGCGAATCTGCTCGCACAGATACAGGGCGTCCCTGCTCGTGCGGGCGTCGGCAAGCTTGAGCGCATAGGTGCCGAGCGCCTCATCGGTGCAGGCACGGGCGTCGCCGAACATCTGCGCAGCCTCGTGGAGCGCCTCGGCGACGCGGCCTTTGCGCTGTGACTCGATGCCTGCCAGGTATTGGCTCGTGGCCACGCCGTCGCGAACGGAGATGTTGCCCTCCTTGCGGCGGTCGAAGAAGCCCGCAATACGTGCCGCCAACTTGCCGCGCGGCTTAACTTTCTGACGGTCCTTGATGGCTCTCGTTGCGCTAGTCATCCAAATCGGCCTCCAATTCCTTCTCGCGCAGGCGCTTGAGGCGGGCCAGGCACTGCTCGCGAGACTCCTCAAGCTGACGGATGCTTGCCTCGCACTCCACGGCCGCTTCCTCGTCGCCATAGATCTCCTTGGCCAATGCCTTGCGCAGGACCTCCTTGTCCATGCGGGCGGCGGCATCCAGGCGCGCCTTGTAGGCGCTGGCCTCGTTGTCGGTAAGGCGTCCGTTGTGGTTCTTGGCGTGGCCGCGCGCCTCCTCGAGCACCTTGGTGACGCCGTCAGTGAACGTGCACACGGTGTAGCGCTTTTTCATAGTTGACCTCCTCGTGTGGGTGCCTTACTGGTTGACGACCGCGACGACCCGGCGGTTCTGCTGGGCTGCATCCTTGTCCTGTGTGCCGTCGGCCAAGATGTCAGGTACATGCTTGACCAGGTCGTTTGACTGGTCTCCCAAACCGATGACGGTGATGCGCTCGGCGCCGACGCCAGCGTCGGTGAGCATCTTCGCCACGGCCTGGGCGCGCTCGAGCCCCAACGGCACGCCGTGGTCCTCGCGCCAGGGGCACCCGGCGGTGCTTCCCACGAGCGTGACTGTTGAGGTGGGATAGTTGGCCATCGTGGAAGCGAGCTCGGCCACGGCTTGGCGTGCGGCGTCGGGGTCTGCCAGCTCGGCCGTGTCAGGCACGAAGGGAACGGTCGTGTCGTCGAAATTGACGACGGCGACGGGCTCTGCCACGGGTTCCGGCTCCGGCTCGGGATCAGGTTCGGGCTCGGGGGCCTGCGGAATCTCGATGTCGACCGTGACTTGGGGCAGCTCCACCGTCGACACGGGGTACGCGCCTTCGGTCTCCTTGCCCGAAAGGGGCGCTGTCACGTACTGCACCTCGCCCACACCGCAGGCGAGCAAGATCTGGCTCCAAAGATCCTTGAGGTCGTTTGTCTGGGCGGTGCTGGGGGCGGTCTGGTCGCCGGCCGTGACGCCTGCGCCGTAGATGACGACCTTCGAGACGCACGACATGTCGGGGAGCAGCGGCTTGAGCTGCTCGACCACGCGGGCATGAAGCTCCTCGCTCGTGATGTCGCTGCCTGCGGGGACGCTCACCCACTCGGGGTGCTCGGCGAGGTTCACCGTGCCCGCGGTGGAGAGAAGGCTTGAGAAGAGGTGCACGGTGTGCGAGCCGGGTGCCTGGGCAAGCGATGCGGCGGCGGCGCTCAGTCCGCCCAAGACGTCGGTCTCGACGCACTGTGCTTGAGCACCTGCGGCCTCGTTGACGAACGCCTTGGCGATGGCCTGGGCTTGCGTGGCGCGCACCTGGGCCGCCGTTGAGGAGGCTGCGGCAGACTGCACGCCGCCCTCGAGCACGGTGCGCGGGTGGCCGTCGGCGATGAGGACGTCAACCCAGCCTCCGGTTGAGGCTGTCTCGGTGAGCGCGTCACCCAGGAGCTCATAGGGGTATACCTCCTGGTTAGACACGTTGCTGGCCACAATGGCGACCGAGGACGGCGCTGTGTCCTCACCAGAACATCCGCTGGCAAACAGGGTAAGGGCGGCGCACAGGGCGCACAGGGCGACCTTGATGGGTCCTGCGAGCAAGCGGTGAAAATCAAGATTCTTCTTCATGACAGGCTCCTTTCTTCAGGTCGTTTACCAGCGGTTGGTGAGCGCGTCGATCTCGGCCTTCGCCTTTGCAAGCGCGGCGTCGATGATGGCCTCGCCGCTCTTGAGCCTCTCGCCGGCCTGGGTTGAGGCAAGCTTGGCGCGCGCTATCTGCAGGTCGTACTCGTAGGCCTGGCGTGCCTCTTTCTCGATGGCCGCCGAGCGGCGCATCTCGCGGGACAGGATGTAGGAGAGCGCAATGGTGGACACCATGCATACGAGTGTGAGCAGGGCAAACAGCGCTGCGGTCTCCATCTGGCCGGTGGCTGAGCCCGCCATCGCCTCGGCGGCGATGCCCATTCCCGCTGCGTTGCCGCTGGCCGAGGCCGCAAGCTGGCCGTAGAGGCGGATTGCAGACACGGTCAGGGCGAGTCCCGTGGGCAGGACGAGCATCGCCTTGCTGTTCTTGCGGCCTGCAATCATCGGGATGACGAGGATGAGTGCCGAGGCGATGGCCGCCACCACGAGGGCCTCGATGCCGGCGGTCATGCCCTGGGAGCGCTCGGCGGCGGTCGTGAGGCCTGCGCCTGTGAGGTTGCCGCCGAGCAGCAGCTCGCAGGCGGTGTAGCTCAACACGAAGTCGGCGACCTCGGTGGCCACGAGGATGACGAGGCCGAGTACCATCCAGGGATGGTAGGCGTCGCGATGGATGGTCTTCATGACCTTGCGGGGGATGTCGTTGCTCATATGCGCTCTCTTTTCGTATCGTGCGCCCCCAGGCGCGTTTGACAAGGTCACTATGGACCCGTGCGCGGCGCTCGACGAGACGCCGAAATGGTGCGAGTTCGGTGCGCCTTGCCTGGTTTATCCTGCGAAACCCACGGTGCGCTGCCCGTCGGCACCGCCCAGGTCGGGCTGCTTGTAGGCAGCGCGCAGGTCGCACGCCTCGATGAGGGGGCGGTCGCAACGCACAGCGCATTCCATGGCGGCGCGGTCAAAGAGACGGCGGGCGCTGCGGGCGTTGGCGAAGTCGCGCTTGTTGCGCAGGCCCTCCAGGCAGCGCACGAGCTCTGGGCGGGCATCGGAGTCCACGGCGAACCCGTGGTGGCGCGCGAAGAGATCGAAGACCTGCTCAAGCTCGGCGGTCGTGTAGTCGTCGAACGTGACACGCAGGCCAAAGCGGTCGCGCAGGCCGGAATTGCGCTGGAAGAGCTGCTCGATGTCTTCGGGGTAGCCGGCGATGATGCACACGAGCTTGTCGCGCTCGGCCTCGAGCATCTCCACGAGCGTGTCGATGGCCTCCTGGCCGTAGTCGCCGCCCGAAAGCAGGGAATACGCCTCGTCGATGAAGAGGATCCCGCCCATGGCGCGCTCCACGACAGCGCGCGTCCTGCCGGGCGTCTGACCCAGGTAGGGGGCCACAAGGTCGGCGGCCGTCGCCTTCACGAAGGTGCCGGATCCGTCCGTCACGCCGAGGGCGTCGAGGTGGGCGAGGAGTCGGTGGGCGAGCTCGGTCTTGCCGGTGCCAGGGGCACCCGTGAACGCCATGTGCAGGCATTCCACCGAGTCACGGCCGTGCTTAGCCACCAGGGCGCTCACCTTGCGGAGCATGTCGCGCTGCGTGGTCAGACCGATGAGCCCATTGAACGCGTCGTCGGGGTTGGTGGAGGGCTTGGGGCGTGGCTTGAGATCGGAGGGCTTGGTGAAGCTCGTGTCGTGATTGTCGTTTGAAAGCTTCACCATCGCCTTGAGAGCGAAGGTGCCTGCGGTCTTGGGGTCAAGTCGCTTGTATGAGTCAAGTTTGAAAGGGCACATTGCCTCGATGAGCCCGCGTGGGTCGGCGGATCCATCGAGATGTTCGCGCAGGCGTCCCGAGCGGGCGAAGAAGGGCACGCGCATCTTCCCGCCTTCGCCCGCCACGGCCGAGAGGCATTCGATGCGCACGTCGTTGGCGGCGATCAGGTCGACGGATTTGGCGACGC
>JAHZHK010000011.1:18400-43889 GCA_019420325.1 Coriobacteriaceae bacterium
CACGTCGAACATGCCGGCGAAATACTGTGCGGCACGCGTCGCCATTGCCGTTACGCCTCCTTCTTGGAATACACGCCCGCAACGTAGTCGATGACGAGGGGGTAGAAGCACTCGTCGAACCAGGCGAGCTCGGGCTTCAGGGTGCGCTCGATGGTCTGGGGCTCGTAGTCGCGGATGTCGCGGCGCAAGACGATCTCGCCGTCTTTGGGGTCGAAGGAGAGGTCGACCATCGCCTCGTCGTCGCACTCGAACTGGAAGCGCTCGAATCCGCGGCGTGCCTCGCGGGGGATCTGCACGCTCGGCGTGAAGCGCAGATACGGGGTGTGGGAGCCCTTCTCGATGGTGACGCCGCAGCTCAGGTGCTGAAGGCGGAAGATGGCGTAGACGCTGTCGCCGTCCGCGGCGCGCCAGGTCGCACCGGCGATCTCCTTGCCGACGAGGCCGGTCTCGTTCTTCTCAGCGTTGATAAGCATGGTGTGCCTCCTGTGGGGTTGGTTGTGTCTTGTGTTGATGGGTGGTGGCAGATGAAACCGTTACGGTTTCGTAGGGCGCGCTAGTCGTTGTCCATGAGGCGGCGCAGCGTGGCAAGGAAGGAATCGCTCGAATCGCTGCTCGAGTCGTCGTCCTCCTTGTCGGCGTGCAGAATGTCCCAGGGGTCGCGGCCTGCCTCAAGCTGGCAGGCGACGTTGGCATAGGCGTGCACGGTGGAGAGACCCTTGCCCAGGCAGTCGGCCAGGTCGCCACCGTGGACAAGGTCGACGGGCTCCTCGGGGCGGAAGTGCAGCCAACCCTCGTCATCCACCATGAGGCCGGCCACGATGAAGCTCGCGTTAAGGCGGCGGAAGAGCTTCCTTGTCACCTTCATGAGCTCGGGCGAGATGCGCTGGTTCATGGCGATATCGACGGTCGCCAGGCCCGTGGCGGGGTCGACGACTGCCATCGCCTCGGCAAAACCGCAGCCATGACGGTTGCCGCAGGTGCGGAAGGTGCCTTCCGGACCTTCGCAGTAGGGGGTGCGCACGGCGTCGATCTGGCGGCGGGCACACTCGAGGGGGGTCTCAGCGCCAGCCTCGTCGTCGCGGTTGTTCTCCACGCCGGAGAAGATGTGTCCAAGTTCGTCGAGGTAGCTCATGCGATGTCCTTTCTCGTTGGCGCGGTTTTCCTTGTTCCGCGCATTTGACGAGGTCAGTATCGCCCCCAGCCGCCTTGCCGACGAGTTGCCAAAAAGGTGCGACTTTGGTGCATGTGAGGTGCGTGGGGGTGCACTTTTTGCGGTCCGCTCGTTGGTATCCAGGCTTCCGATTGACCGATTGGGTTGTCTTGTCATTCCGCCGTGCTCACTGCGCCAATCTGTCACGATATTGCGGACAAAAGCCCTGCAGTGTTCGTCATCCAGCTCAGGAAAACTTTTGCCTTCTTCTTACACTGGAGTAGGTCGGGGCACCGCGCATCGTGGTGACGTAACCTACCTCTGTTTGCGTGCTGCCCCGTCTGAAATCGACGCGTAGGAGTCGAGCGAAGGGGGAGTTATGAACAGGGAAAATTCGGCAAAGGCATGGGGAGATGTGTCGCGCAGGGGGTTTGTGCTGGGGGGTGCAGCTGCGACGGTCGGCGCCGCGACGTTTGCCGGGGTATCTCAAGCCAAGGCGGAGAAGCAGAACGAGGCGGAGCCTGCTACCGATCATCCTGCCAGCTACGAGGTCTATAACACGGACGTCTGCATTATCGGCGGCGGTCTGGCAGGTGTGGCTGCCGCCATGGAAGCCGTGGATGCCGGCAAGGATGTCATCGTCGTCGAAAAGGGTCCCCACGGGTTCGGCGGCCCTGCTGGTTACAACTGGAACCAGTTCATCAACTTCGTCCGTGACGACCTGCCGTGGAGGGAATCTACGGACTTCGTGCTCAACGAGCTCACGAACCAAGCCATCGAGAAAAACAGCTACGAGCACTGGATGGGCGAAGACCGTAACCTTATGGTGCGCGACGCCAACATGGGATACGGCCTGCTTGTGCGCAACCCCGAGACGGGCGAGCTTGCCCCTCTGCTCGATTTCCCAACCATTTACGGCATCTACCGCGGATTCTCACGCCACCAGCTCGATGCACTGGGGGATCTCGGTGTAAAGATTCTCGACCGAACCATGGCCACGGACGTCATCGACCAAGACGGCGTGTGCTGCGGCGTTATGGGTTTGCATATCCCCACGGGCACGATGCGTGTTGTGCGCGCAAAGGCCACGATTTGCTGCACAGGTGCATCTACCTGGATGTATGGCTGGAATACGTGCGGTGCGCGAAGCATCAACTCGCCCGACAACACCGGCGACATCGACGCGGCGGCGTTCAGGCACGGCTGCGCCCTTGAGGGCAACGAGTTCTTCCAGTGTGACCTGCTCAACATCGAGCCCACGGGCATCGCCTGCTCGTTCCAGGGCGGTATCGGCGCCGACTCGGGTTGCTGTGAGTACATCTGCGACAAGGACGGCAATTACTTCTTCCGCGGTATGGACTACTCGACGCTCAACAAGATTACGTTCACCCAGACTATTGCCAAGTGCATCGCCGAGGGCGGCGGCACGGAAAACGGCGGTGTCTATGTGGACTTCTCCTCCCACGAGGCGTTCGAGGCTATCGGCGAGACGTACAAGCGCAACATCGAGCTTTGGAAAGACGTTTTCGGCATCGATGTCGAAGGTACCAAGCTCGAGGTGTGCCTTGAAGCATACGAGCGCGCCGGCAACCCCGTTGCTGACGAACATCTCATGGTTGATGGCCTGGCCGGTCTCTTCCACGCGCGTGGCGGTGGCTTCTCGGGCGCTCAGGGCGGCAGTTCGGTCAATGTGGCCCCGCGAAACGGCTCCTATGCCGTGAAGTGCGCTGTTGATTACATGGACGGCCTCGACCTTCCCGCGCTCGACGAGGTCGTGGTGGGCACCGAGTATGACCGCCTGCATGAGTTGTTCGGGCGTACGGGTGGCAAGAGGCCGCAGGAGATTCGTCGCATGATTCAACATGCCTGCTATCAGGCTTGTCAGCCTGCACGTCCCACGGCCGACATCGAGGCCGGCATCGCTGAGCTTGCGCGCATCCGCGCCGAGGAGATGCCGTCCATGACACTCGGTGACATGTCGCGCGTGTTCAACACGGACTGGAAATGCGCCATCGAGAACTACAACCTGCTTGATCTCGCCGAGGCTGCGGCCCTGAGCGCGGCGTTCCGCGAGGAAACGCGTGGACATATGTTCCGTCCCGAGTTCCCCGAAGTTGACGACTCCAACTGGCTGTGCAACGTTCATGCTCGTTATAACGATGGGCATATCACGTGCGAGAAAGCCCCTGTCGTCACGGTTGAGGACTAGCCCTGGCATATCGCCATGCGGCCATCGCGTAAAGGAGACGTGCGATGAAGGTTAGTATTCAGAAATACGATCCGTCCGTTGACGAGCGCCCCTACGTCGTCGACTATGAGGTTGACTGGCACGAGAATATGACCGTTCTTGAGGCGATTACGGCCATCAATGACGGCCAAGAGCCTGTCGTGTTCGATTTCAGCTGCCGAGGGCGCGACTGCGGCCGTTGCGCCGTTTCGCTTAACGGCAAGCCGTGTCTGGCGTGTGTGACCCTGGTGAGCGAGGAAGGTGAGAACCTCGTGGCTCCGCTGCCGAACTTCCCGGTCGTGCGCGACCTTATCGTGGACAAGACGAAGGTTACCGACCGTGTGGCCGCCACTATGCGTCGCCAGCGCGCCAAGGCGCTTGCGGCTGAGGATTTGGCTGTTCCGGTCGACCCAGAGCTCTATGCAAAGATGGATCCGCTTGAGCATTGTTCGCGCTGCTGCGTGTGCACGGCAAACTGTCCCGTTGTGGCCGAGAAGGGTCTGAAGAAGTTTGCGGGCCCCACGCAGCTCATTGCTATTGCCCTACGCCATTATGACCCGTATGACCAGGGAGATCGTGTGATTGAGGCTGTGCAGGCGGGTCTGTTTGAATGCATCCAATGCGGTGCATGCGACGAGGTATGCAAGGCTCTGGAGATTGACCACCTCGGTACCTGGGCTGATTTGAGGGCCACCGCCGAGGAGCGTGGTCTCGCGTAGCTTGCTTGTCATCTTTGCCCGTCGTGGCCGTGGGGAAGGCGGACAGAGATGACACTTTGTCCGTGCTCGAATGGTCTGACCCTTTCATGGCGGGTCTATACTTCCCTTAGGGATTGGCGTCGCGCGTGCGTAGGTTGTCGCGCGGCGCCACGCAAGGGAGTGGGGTATGCCATGGGACGTCAGCCTTTGATACCAGAGCCCGACAGTTTTCTCGACGATCCCGACGTGCAAGAAAAACTGAGAATCATGCACGCGGTCAATCGATCGCTTGATCAAATTACGGTGACTGAGCTGTGTGCCAGAGCGGGAATTTCTCGGCAGGCTTTTTATCGACATTTTGCCGATAAGTACAGTCTTCACTGGTGGTGGCCGACGTTCGTACACCGCTTTTACCTGGTAGAGGTGGGGCGCACCATTGACTGCGAGACGGGCTATGTCAATCATATCCGCCTGTTGTCTCGAGAGAAGGACTTCTTTCGCATTGCGACTCAATACACGCTCAACATCTCGACGGAGCGCACGGTCATGCCGCATTTCAGGAAATGCGCCTTGCTCGAGACGCTTCAGGACTACCGCCAGGTTGAGATAAACGACGAGCTCATGTTTTGCCTGGACAGCTGGGTCAAGCTTGAGACGAAAATCCTGACCGAATGGTATCGCCTCGATACGACGCCTCCTCCCGAAGAGGCCGCGCATATGTTGGCGAATGTTATGCCGCGCATGCTGTATGATGCGCTCCTTTTGTCGTAGGTCCTGGAACTGCGGAAAGTTGCATGCGGCTTCGGAACTTAATTGCGGACAAACCGTTTACGTTTCTTGCACCTTCTTTTGGTGCCTGTGGCAGCCAAGACTTGTTACCATGCTGCCAACACGCGATGCGCTTGGCTGGTTTTCTGGCTTTGCTGGGCGCGCAAACTGAAGGAGCTGAGCCGCCGTGATTGATACCCGCTTCCTCGATGCTATCCCTGCAATTGGTGCCACTCTGTCTCGTCCCACGCGCCGCGCTGTGGTCGCGGGTGCGTGCGGGGCGGCGGCGCTGGCGGCCGCGTCTGGCGTGGCGCCGCTGGGGCGGGAACGCGCCTTTGCCAGCGAGGGCACCCGTGCCGAGCGGGTGGTTATCTACCACACCAACGACGTTCATGGCCACCTGCAGGGAGACGGCTCCTCGGCCGTTGGCATCGACTACGTGGCGGCCCTGCACGCCTCCACCCCCAACAGCCTGCTGGTTGATGCAGGCGATGCGACGCAGGGCATGCCGGTCGTGTCGCTCTCCAAGGGTGCCTCTGCCATCGAGCTCATGAACACCGCAGGCTACGACGCTATGTGCCTGGGCAACCATGAGTTCGACTTCGGCCAGGAAGTGCTGCTCACAAATGCCGAGGCAGCTGAGTTCCCGATGCTGAGTGCCAATGTCGTGCGCAAGGACTCGGGTGACGCGCTGCTGGTGGGCGTGGGCGCATGCGGTGACGGCGCAACTGCGGTGCTGGAGTGTGCGGGCCGCCACATCGGAGTCTTCGGCATCACCACCGCTTCTACCAGCCACAGTACCTCCCCGGCAAATGTCGAGGGCCTGCAGTTTGAAGACGAGGTCGATACGGCCCGACGCTGCATCGCCGAGCTTGCCGCGCAGGGGGTCGATGCCATCGTGGCCCTGTGCCACCTGGGCGACGGCCCCGTATCGTGCCGTGCTGTGGACCTGGCCGCTGAGCTTGAGCCTGAAGAGGCCGCCAAGCTTTGCGCCATCGTGGACGGCCACAGCCACACGGTTGAAAACATCGAGGTCAACGGCGTGCTTGTCGCGCAGACGGGCTGCAATCTGGCAAACGTCGGCAAGCTGACGCTGGCATTTGACGCCGACGGCTCGGTCTCCGCCATCGAGGAGCTGCTCGACCCCGAGACCGTGGCGCAGGCCACGGATCCTGCGCCTGAGGTGACCGAGGTTCTTGCCGAGGTCAGCGCCGAGCAAGACGCGCTCATGGCGCAAGCGCTCTTCGATACGCCTACCACGCTTTGGGCCGGGTGGCTCTCCGAGAGTGCCATCTCCGCTCCCACGCGCGCGGTGGAGACGAACCTGGGTGATGTCGTGTGCGATGCGTTTCGCGCGGCGGCAGGTGCCTACCTCGAAGGTGAGGGGCTGGAGAGCATGCCAGTTGTCGCTGTGGAGAACGGCGGTGGCATTCGCGAGGCGTTCGCCCGCGGCATGGTTTCGATGGGCAACCTCGTGGCGACGTTCCCCTTCTCCAACACCGTCGTGCTGAAGAAGATCACGCCCCGGGTGCTGCGCGACCTGTTCGAGGGGTCGTTCTTTAGCATGACTGGCCAAGATGCGCAGACGGGCATGCTGCTCCAGGAGGCTGTCTCAGGCGGTTTTCTGCAGATGGCAGGCTGCGACGTCGTGTGTGACCCCAACGCCGAAGCGGGCGCCCGCGTGCGGGCGATCACGCTCGAAGGCGCGGCCGAGCCGCTCGACCTCGCCGACGACGAGACGCCCCTGCTTCTCGTTTCCAACAGCTACGTGATGGCGGGCGGCGACTCCTATGCCGCCGTGGCTGGCATCGACCCCATGGCCGATCTGGGCGGTGAGCTCGAGATACTCCAAAATTATCTGGTAGAGCTTGCCGGCGATGACAACGATGCAGAGTTCCCTTCGCTTCCCCTGTATGCCGGCATGTTGGAGCGCCTGCAGCTGCGCGGCGGCTATGAGCCTGCCGGCTGGGTGGCGGTCGTCCGCCTGGTCGACGCAAGTGGTGCCGCGCTGCCTGGGTGCGCTGCGACGCTTGAGGTGGACGCAAGCGAGCGCTTTGACGTGCAGTCCGACGAGAACGGCCTGGTCTACCTGGATGTTTCCGATGGCCCGCACGCCGTTTGCCTGGTTGCGGCCGATGGAAGCGACGTTGCGGGGCCCGAGCACTACCTGAACAACTACCTGGGCTATGGCCTTATCGAAGACGAGCTTCGATCGTATCCTGAGATTGTGGTTGCCGGATAGGGGCTAGAAGGGACATAGGTTTGTCGAAGAAGAACATCGGGCTTGCCCTGGGGGCCCTTGGCATCGTGGGCGTCTCGGCGCTGCTGGCATATGGCGTGCGCAAGGCTGACCCGCGCTTTTACCGTACCAAGTTTGGGCCGGCCGTTGTGTGCACCACGACCGACGCCGACGGGCGAGCGGTGCGCCTCTTGCTTGTGGGGCGCAGCGTGCAGTCTGCGACGTACGTGGACGAAGAATACCGAGCCGAGCCGGTCTTCGACTACTACCTGGCCTTCGACCTCATGTTTGATGTCAAGCCCGACATCGAGCGCGTCCTCATGGTGGGCGGTGGCGGGTACGCCTACCCCAAGCACATCATCGCCACGCACCCTGAGGTGCACATGGACGTGGTCGAGATCGACCCAGCCATCACGCGCATCGCGCTCACGGATTTCTATCTCGCGGAGTATCTCTCCGACTTCCCCTTTGGCGGGACCTACGACCTGGGCAGGATATGCGCCGACGGCTGCGACTACCTGGCCGATCTGTCCCGCGTGGTACGAGAAGAGCTTGGGGGAGAGGGCTGTGGAATCGGTCGTGCCGAGCGCGTGATCGGGGATGCCGCGTGCAGGACTGCTGACAACCGTGGGCCCAGTGGCATCGCGAATGAGGTCGATGGGGCCGAGTGCGAGGTCGGCGATGCCGCGTGCCAGACCGACCATGCCGAGCACGTGACCGGCGATGTCGCGTGTGACTCTGAGTTTGCCCGCCAGGCGCGCCGTCGCTACGGTGCGAGCTTCGGACGGCGCTATGACGCCATGGTCTTCGACGTGTTCGCTGGCAAGAAGCCTGTTGCATCCCTTGCGAGTCCAGCGACCATTCGCAACGCCCACACCTGTCTGAACCCTGGCGGCGTCCTCATCGCCAATGTCGTCTCAACGCTCGAAGGCCTGAAATCGACGTTCCTGCATCGCTACGTCGAGGCCCTCGAGGGCGAGTTTGCCCACGTCCACGTCATCCCGCTTTCGCCCGACAGCACCGACGCCCCCGACAACGTCATTCTCCTCGCCACCGACGCCACCTGGGAGTTCGCGGGGATGTAGCCAAAAAAGCCCGCGTTCTGGCATTGCTGCCAAAACGCGGGCTTGCAGGGGGGTTGGTATGATCTAGTAGGTTCTATGCCATCGGATAAGGCCACTCGCCCTTCTCGTAGCGATACATCGTGTCCTTGTTGATCCAGTCGATGAGGTCGTCGGGCATTTCGGGTATCTCCTCGTCGGGCTTGTTCACGAGCTTGCGTGCATCGACGGGGCAAACCAGGCCGCACTGGCCGCAGCGGAAGCAGTAGCCCGTGACCTCGGCCTTGCCGTCGACGATCTCAACCGCACTGGCCATGCAACGCTCAGCGCAGGCACCGCAGCCGATGCACAGGTCCTTGTCAACCTCGAGGTTGTAGTGGGACTGGTTGGGGTAGTTCACGCTGTCAGTGCCCAGTGCGATGTAGCCGGGCATGTTGGTACAGCCCTTGTCGCACGAGCAAATGACCTCGGTGTACTTGGTATAGCAGCTCTGGGGAATGCAGCCCTCATCAACGATCTGGCGACGCATGAGCTCGTGGGCCTCTTCCTGGGTGAGCTGGCGACCGAAGCCCTGCTCGATGTAGAACTCGGCCTCCTCGCCGAACGTGAAGCACTTCTCCAAGTGATGACCGTCGGCGCAGACATAGTCCTTCACGGCGTCGAGGTCGCAGGGATTGGGCAGCTCCTCGATGGTGTCGCCCATCTTGTTGGCGATGTAGCGGCACTGACAGGCGGTGACGGCAATGGTCTCGTGACGGTCGATGAGCGCCTCGATGTCATCGTAAGGCAGGATCTTGGAGCCCTCGCCCATGACCTCGATGCCGACGGGCATGGGGTAGTAGCAGGGGAAAGGCGTGAGCTCGCGCTGCTGCAGCGACGCGCCGAAGTCGGTCATGAAGCCCGAGTCCTTGTCGCCGTCCTTGTACAGGTTGATCGAGCTCTCGGTGATGCCGTGGTACATGCGCTGGTGGTGGTAATAATCGAGCCCGCCGCGACGAGCATGGAAGAACGCGCCGGTCCAGGAGAGCTTCATGCACTTCTCGTTGGCCTCGGCCTCGGTGCAGTCGTTGGCGATGGCGGCGTCAAGTGCGGTGAAGTCCTTGCCGACGGGGCAGTTCACATAGAACTCGGCCAGGGCCTCGTCAGAGTAGGTGAGCCACTTGAACAGTTCGAAGCTCTCGGGGCCGGTGTAGTTCTTGGCGCCGATGCCAGCGCCTAGGCCGTCTACCAGCATGCGGCACTTGACCCAAATAGCTGGGATAACCGTACCGTCGGAGCAGGTATAGTCGGTGCATGCGTCAATCTGCTCGCGGCGGATCTCGTTGATGGTGTCGACCGACGTATGAAAACGATACATATCGGCATCGTCGGTGTCGACGTTGACGACGAGGGGTGCGACCTCCTCGGGAGCAGCCATTGCAGCCGATGCCCCCATCGTAGCGGCGGCGCCCATTGTAGCGCCCATGCCAAGGAAATTCCTGCGGCTCATCTCAGCCATTTCGTTTCCTCCCATTTCTCTCATGCCGGCTCCCTATCCGGCACGCTGGCTCCCTACCAGCTTGAATCAAGTGTAGCAAGCGCCCTATCCGCAAGTGAATTCACGTTCTTGCCCCGATGCTCAGTTTGCAACGTTTGGGGCGAATCGATCAAAAGACGCATGGGGTTAACTTTGCGCTGTGTGTTAAATGATTAAACACGCCTTGATATACTTCGCTTCAGGGAGAGGGGAGAGCCATGGTTGATCGCAGGGCAGATCGCACGCAGGGGTATCTGAGGGCGGCAATGCTCGAGCTTCTGCGTTCTCGTTCCTTGGAGCAAATAACCGTCAAGGAGCTTGCCGAACGCGCTGAGGTGAGCAAGAACTCGTTTTACAATCATTACGAGGATCTTGAGGCGCTTGCGCAGGATTGTTACATGCACGAGCTGGTGTACTTTGGCTCAAAACGCAAGAGGCGCGGTGACTATGCGAACAGGTGGGAGGCCGTGTGCGAGCTCCTCGAGCAGTGCGTTCAGTCGCTCGAATTTCTGCGCGCAAACCCCAATCTTGCACGTGCAATTCTTGCCAACACCGGCGTGTCCCCTTATTACTCGCAGGCCGAGGAACTGGAAGAAGAGCTTACCGTTGACCATCTCACGTTTGAATATGGCCCTGAGGGAGCTGGCGGCAAATACAGCTATATCAGCTATCGTGATTGCGCGCACTTTATTTCTGCCGGCTGGTACGCAGTGGTGCGCCGGTGGTTCTTTGACGGAATGAAGGAAGACCCCGAGACAGTGGCCAAGCGTGGCGCACACCTTTCGCTTCAAGTTGCGGCCGGCATGGCCGGACACGCCATCGAGCCTGAGTATGAAGCAGCAATCGAAGAGTGGAGAAGGCCGGATTGTGTCTGACTGAATGCAGGCGACGCACTCATAGCCTGATGTTGGCACGGTCTCAGCCGGAATGTTTAAAACTCCAGGTAACTTGTGATGAGCTGCACGTAGGCCCGATTAACGCGACCAATCGGAGCCTCGCGCAGGAGTTTTTCGTACGATAGCGCGAATACCTGGTTCAACATAGGCGAGCCAGACATCCCCGATCGAAGGCTTATGCCAGGTCATCGTAGAGTCCGTCGTCTTCGGCGCAGTCCCAGTCTGCCGGGAGGGTAGTCGTACGGGTTCTGACATCCATGGATATGACGTCCTGCTTTGACCAGTCTATATTTGGAATGTGGTCCTCAGATATTGGTGCAATAACAACCCATGGTTTTGAGTTTCGAAAGACTGTGACTGGTTGTCTTGTGGAAGAAACGGTTGCGGCAATCTTAGAGAAGTTGGCGCGGGTCTCTGCAACTGTTGCTGTGAGTTCGGGCATTGTTCCTCCTTTGCAACTAACTGAAGCAGAATTATAGCGCTCATTATGTACATGATACTAGACATTGTTACAAATTTAAACCGTATATGCGTCGTAACGGGCATGCTGCTAAAATAGGCGTACGATCCGTTTTTGGATGAAAGGCGGTTTGCGATGGACGAGAAGACGGGCACTGTGCAGGTCCCTGCGAACGCTCCAGTGCAGGGCGGTGCGGAAGCGACGGCGACGAAGGCCCCCTTCACTCCGAAGGTTGACCTTCCCAAGGAGAAAAAGCCGCGCACGCCGATTCCCATCAAGTTCAACTCACCGGTGATTCTTGGATTTGCGGCCCTGTCGCTCGTGGCGTTGTTGCTGGGGCTCATTACCGGAGGGGCGACCAATACACTGCTTTTCAGCACGTACCGCACCTCGGCGCTCGACCCGCTTGGCTTCGTGCGTATGTTCACATACGTGCTGGGTCACGCTGACTTCCAGCATTGGATTACCAACATTACGCTGCTGCTCATCGTGGGTCCCTTGATCGAGGAGAAGTACGGCAGCATCAAGACCCTTCTGCTCATTCTCATTACCGCGTTTGTCACGGCGGTCTTCAACAACCTGCTCTTTAGCACGGGGCTGATGGGTGCGAGCGGCATCGTCTTCGCGATGATTCTGCTCTCTTCGTTTGCCAGCTACGAGAGGGGTTCCATCCCGCTCACGCTTATCCTCGTTGCGGTGATTTTCATCGGCGGTCAGATTTTCGCTGCCTTGCAGCCTGACGGTATCTCCCAGTTCGCCCACATCTTCGGCGGCATCGTGGGCTGCGCCGCCGGCTTCTTCATGAACCGCAAGGCTTCGAAGAAGGGCAAGAAGAAGTAAGGCCCAACAAGCAAAGCAGTCACGAAAAAGGGCTTCGAGATTGTTCTCGAAGCCCTTTTTGCAGGAGGTATTTCGTTATACCGTAGGGTGAATCATCCTTTGGACTTGTCATGTTGCAAGTTGTGCAAGCTGCTCTTGCACTAGTCCCAACCAAGATTGCAGCCCTAAATGAGTGACTCGCCGCAGGCTGCGCGAGCGGTTCTTGCGTCAGGCACAACAAAGATGGTTCTGGACCTAAATGCTCTCGCCGCAGTTGCTTACCTCTTACGCCATGCCCAGCCAGGTCTGCACGACAGGAATCCAGCCGCCGATAAGGATGACGACGATGAGAACGGGCAGCACGTAGGTAAGATAACCGCGTGCCCAGCGCGGGAACTTGAGGCCCTCGCCGGTGTTGGCCTCGGCCAGGAAGTTGTCGAAGCCCCAGCCGCGCTTATGCGTGCAGAAAAGCAGCAGCAACAGGCCGCCAAGGGGCAGCAGGTTGTTGGACATGATGAAGTCTTCAACGCCCTGGATGTCGCCGATGCCGGGTACCACGACGCCAGAAAGCACGTTGAAGCCCAGCAGGCACGGCAGGCTCAGGAGGAAGAGCAAAATGCCGTTGATGACGCAGGCCTTCTTGCGCAGCGTGCCCCACTGGTCCATCGAGAAGCTCATGATGTTCTCGAAGACGGCCACAACGGTGCTGAGCGCGGCAAAGCTCATGAACAGGAAGAAAAGCGTGCACCAGAGCTGGCCGAGAGGCATCTGCTCAAAAACGCTGGGAAGCGTGATGAACACCAGGCCCGGGCCGCTACCAGGTTCGACGCCAAAGGCGAAGCAGGCGGGGAAGATGATGAGGCCGGCCATGAGCGCGACGAGGGTGTCAACACCGGCAATGCGCACAGCCTCGCCGGGAAGCGAGCGGTCCTTGCCCAGGTAGCTGCCGAAAATCAGCATGCCACCCGCGCCGATGGACAGCGTGAAGAACGCCTGGCCCATGGCGGCGTACACGGCGTCCACGGTGTTGCCCAGGCCCTGGCCGAAGAGCTTGTCGAAGTCAGGCAGCAGGTAGAAGGCCAGGCCGTCCATGCCGCCGGGCAGGGTGACTGCGCGCACGCACAGCACAAGCATGATGACGAACAGCGCGCTCATCATGACCTTCGTGATGCGCTCCACGCCCTTCTGCAAGCCCAGGCTGCAAATAAGCACGCCTAGCACCACGACGATGGCCATGTACAAGAGCATCTCGCCGGGACTGGCGAGCAGCGCGTTGAAGATTTGGCTGCTCTGCTCTGCCGTGACGCCCGCGAGCTGCCCCGTTGCGCTCTTCACCATGAAGGCGAGCATCCAGCCTGCAACGGTAGTGTAGAACATCATAAGCAGGTAGTTGCCGACCAGGCCGAGCCACTTGATGCGGTGCCATTTGGTGCCCTCAGGCTCGAGCGTGTCGTAGCTGCGGGCAATGCTCTTCTGGCTGGCACGGCCGGCGGCGAACTCCATCACTAGGATCGGCAGGCCAAAGATGAGAAGGAACACCAGGTACATGAGGACGAAAGCGCCGCCGCCGTACTCACCGGTGATATAGGGGAAGCGCCAGACGTTGCCCAGGCCGATGGCGCAGCCGGCGCTCACCAGGATGAAGCCGAGCCGCGAGGCAAACTGCTCGCGCTCGGGGGCGGAGGCGGGTTTTTCCATTTTTGGTCTCCTTTGCGTGCTTGGGCGCCCTTGGATTGAGCGCTTGCGCAAAAGCGCATACGGTCGTTTTCACACAACGGCATAGGATACCAGTCTTTTTTGCTGGAAGATGGCTGAAAACGCCCTAATTGGCTGCGTTTGCGTTCTGAATCACGCACTAGCCTCGCCGTCGCCAAGAAATAACATACATTTGAAGAGTTGAAATGTATGTTAAAGTATCAAAAGTCCAGTTGGCACAATTTCTACATCTCTGAAATGTATGTTGTTTGATGTCACTTCGAATGAATGAGGCCTACATGACTGATTCTTCCGCTCACGTGTCGCTTGTTGTCCATAGTGTCGAGCCCATCTGGTCGCCCGATGCCCGCGTGCTTGTGCTCGGGACCATGCCGAGCCCAAAGTCGCGCGAGGTGGGCATTCCTTACGGCCACCCGCAAAACCGGTTCTGGCCGGTTCTTGCCGCTCTTTTCAACGATCAGGATCCCAAGACGCCCGAGGGAAGGCGCGCCTTAGCCCGTGCACACCATGTTGCCATTTTCGACGTGCTCAAGATTTGCAGCATCGAAGGTGCCTCGGATGCTTCCATTCGCGACGCGGTGCCCCAGGATATCCCCGCGTTCATTGCAGGCACGCAGATCGGCCACGTTGTGCTCACGGGCTCCACGGCCCTGCGATTTTACGAACGCTTTCTCGCCAAGAAAGTCGGCCTGCCGTACCAGGGCTTCCCCTCCACCAGCCCCGCCAACGCCCGCTGGAAGCTGCCCGAGCTCATCGAGACATACAGGCCGCTCAAGCAGTGGGCGGAAGGGGAGTAGTCTGGCTTGCCGGTGCTGAGCGTATTCCCGACTGCTCTTGTGCGGGGATCACACGCAGAGGTAGTCGAACAAAGAAGGGCTGGTTTCGAGTGCGTCGAAGCCAGCCCTTTGATTGCGCTACAGACGTATTTACTGTTGAGCTACAGCTCGTGGTAGTACGGCACGATGTCCTCGTAGGTGCCGTCGGGCAGGCGGAAGCCGCCGGGGATGACGCCCAGCTGAGTGAAGCCGAGCTTCTCGTAAAGGTGACGGGCCACTGCGTTGGTGGCTACGACGGCGTTGAACTGCAGGATTCTGAAGCCATGCAGTTTGCCTTGCGCGAGGCTGTCCCGCACAAGCGCTTCTCCGGCATGGCGCCCGCGGGCTTGGCGGCTCACGGCGTAGCTCGTGTTGCAGATGTGCCCGCAGCAGCCCACGTTGTTGGGGTGGAGGATGTACATGCCCACGACCTCGCCGGTCTGCGGGACGCAGGCAACTCCGCAGTGCGTCTGCTGGGCGAAGAATTCCGCGGCAGTCTCGGCCGCCAAGCACTCATCTTGCGGGAAGGCGATGCCGTCTTCGACCACCTGGTTCCAGATGTCGGCCATGGCAGGCACGTCGAAGGCGGTGTAGGGCCGCACAACGAGCGGCTCGCCCAGGGCGGCGAGTTCGTCGGTGCTCATGATGCGCGCACCAATGGCCGACATGTCCTCGAGGTTGGTGGTCTGCACTTCGGGCGACCTGCTCGACGTTGCGTCTGCGAGCACGGCCACATCGAACCCGTGCGCCATGGCGTCGTAGCAGGTGGAGCGGATGCAGTTGGGCGTGGTGGTTCCTGCCAAGATGACGCAGGTAACGCCCAGGTCGCGTAGCGTTTCCTCCAGGCAGGTGCGGTCGAAGGCCGACCAACTCGGCTTTATGATGACGGTCTCGCCAGGCAGCGCCTCAAGGCCCGGGCACGCCTCAAGCGTGTCGGGTCGGGCATTGCTCAAGGGCTTTCCTGCGACACGCCATGCCTCACGACGGCCCGGCTCGACGTCGTGCCCGTCGAGTGCATAATGACGGTGCACGTGAATCACCGGAATGCCCTGGTCGCGGGCTGCCTTCAGGGCGCGGGCGCATGCGGGCAGGGTCGCCTTGGCGCCTGCGATGCATAGTCCGCCGTCGGGCTCAACGAAGCCGTTCTGCATGTCGATGAGCACAAGTGCGCTGGTCTTGGGCATAAGCACAGGCGAAGACATGGGGCATCCTTTCAAAGTGACGTATGTACCGCATGCTAGCAGCGTGTCGCGCCAGAAGTGTTTCCGGTGAGTGTCTTCACATTTGACGCTTTCGGTGATTAGCCAGGACCCATTGTGACCAAGCGCATCGGCTGAGACCGTCCCCGCATCGCAGCTCGTCATGACCGTGCTCACGGACTATGTCCGTTGCGACTTGCCTCAGCCATGCCGGCCGCGTTGGCCTCACACAGCCTGGCGCGACATGCTCAAGGCGTCATGCCCACTGCGCCACGCCTCAGCCATGCCAGCCGAGTCGCCCCTCATTAAGCCTGACATGCCACGCTCAAAGTGTTATGCCCGTCGCGACTTGCCTCGGGTACTCCACCGTAGCCCCGCGCGTCCCACCTACTTCGTATTCATCTCGCCGATGCGATTCTCCACGATCAGCGCCTCACCGTCGGCATTGCGAACCGTCTCCTCAACGGCGTGCAGATCTCGGTGGTCGCCGTTTCATTAAAAAATATTCGCAGGTAGACCGGCGCATTCAACAGGCATCACAACCATTGTGGTCCTGGGGCCGGTGTGGGCGAGGAGCGCCTCGCGAAGCGCATCGACGCGCCTGGTGACCACGTCGAGCTGCACGCGGCGCTTTCCCAGTGAGAGCAGCTTGTCGAGCGTGAGGGTGTACACCATCACCAAGACGATGCCGTACATGACGCGGTTGAGGTCGGTGAAGGGGACCTGTACCAGCAGGATAAGGAAGTCGAAGACGTACATGGTGCCCGAAATGGGCAGGCCAAAGCGCTTGTTGAGCACGAGAGGTGGGATGTCCATGCCGCCTGTGCTCGCGCCCAGCCTGATGACGAGGCCCAGGCCGCAGCCAATGCACAGGCCGCCGAAGAGGGCGCACAGGAAGGGGTCGGTCGTCAGCACGGTGTCGCCGAGCAAGCCTTGGACGCAGCCGAGTAGCGTTGGATAGGCGATGGTGCTTGCCAGCGTGCTGAGGGCAAACGTCTTGCCGAGTGCGACGAGGCCCACGACGAACATGACGAGGTTGAACGCTCCCAAGAAAGGCGCCAGGGGAATGCCCATGGCGTGTTGCACCGCCAGGCCGATACCGGTCGTGCCTCCCGTGACCAGGCCTCCTGGCACCACGAATACGGCAACACCCAGGGCATACACCAAGTTGCCCAGGACAATCCAGGCCAAGAGGGAGATAACCTGCTTACAAGTCTTGGTTACGCGCTGTTCCTTCTCACCCACGCCGTCCTCCTTTATAAAAAAATCCACGCCTGCGAGATTTTCCCTAACAGACGTGGATCGAGGCGTGGGCCTAATACAGATGGTGCCTATAGCTTTGTCAGCACGGCGAAGTATAGCATGCCGATTCCTCATTTGGCATGAGAACCGCCGGGGAAAGAAAGAGGGCCGCTCGCATATGCGCGGGCGGCCCTCGGTTTCAATCGGTACAGCTGGCTCTAGATCTTCTCGACCTGGCACAGGGCTGCGCGGAAGGGCGGGAAGCCGGTGATGGGGCAGAAGTCGCGCGAGATGAGCAGGTTGACGTCTGCCTTGGCCCAGCCGTGGAAGATGTCCACGACGCCGGGGAGCACCATGTTGGTCACTTCGACCTTCATGAAGATCTCGCCCAGGTGGTTGAACACGCGCACGTCGTCACCGTCGACCAGGCCGCGCTCAGCCGCGTCCTTGGGGTGCAGGCGCACGATGGGATCGGGCATGAACTGGTTGAGCCACGGAAGTCCGCGCAGCTTGGAGTGCGTGTAGTAAGGCACGCGGCCGCCGGAGTTGAGCACGAGCGGGTAGTCCTTGGCGTAGTCGGGCGTGCTGATGGGGCTATACACGGGCTCTTCGTAGACGGGCAGGCCCTCGAAGCCGTACTTCTCATACACGCCGCTGACCAGCTCGACCTTGCCGGAGAGCGTGTTGAAGCCAGGCTTGCCGTCCTTGCGGATACCGCCGGTCTCGTAGCGCTTCGGCTCGGGTGCGGGGCCCTCGATCATGATGCCCTCGGGATGGGCGCGCAGGTCGTCGAGCGTGATGCCCAGGTTGACGTCCTGAAGCATGCTTTCCAGTGCGGCCTCGACCGAGCCGTGGAAGCACTCCTCCTCATAGCCCAGCTTGCAGCCCAGCTCGAGCAGGATCTGGTAGTCCTCTCGTGCCTCGCCGGCAGGCTTCACCACGGGCTCGCGCAGGAAGATCTTGCGGCCGAAGATCGCGAAGGGGGCCATGCGCTCATAGGGCATTGCGGCGGGCAGAATCATGTCCACGTAGTCGTGGGTCCAGGGGCGCATGTAGTAGTCGATGGCGACGGAGAACTCCATGTCGCCGATGGCCTTCTGGTACTCCGGTGTCTGGGGCAGCATCATGGCGTTGGCGCCCAGAAGCACAGCTGCCTTGAGGTCGCCGTTGGCCACGAACTCGGGCAGGGCGTTCATCTGGATCATCTGGTTGTAGTGCGCCCACACGGGGTAGAGGTCCTTGTCCAGACGCTTCTCGCCCAGGTTGTTCTCGGCGTAGATGCCCACGCCGTTGAAGTTGGGCGTGGAAGCGGCATAGTCAAAGCCCAAACCGCCGCCCAGCGACAGGCCACCGGGGATATCGAGCGAGCCCATGAGCGAGATGATCATGAAGACCGCGCGCAGGTAGTGGCCTACGTTGGTCTGGTGAGCGCCACCGGCGGAGGAAGAAACGAGGGTGCTGGGGGAGTTCTCCCAAATCAGCTTGACGGCAGCCTCGAGCTTGTCGGCGGGCACGCCGGTGATCTCCTCGACGCGCTCGGGGGTGTAATCGGCCACATAGGCCTTGAGCTCCTCGAGACCCACAGTCCAGTTCTCGGCGAAGTCGACGTCATACATGTTGTCGCGGAACATGATGTGCAGCCAGCCGGCCGCAAGGGCGCCGTCGGTGCCGGGGCGAAGCTGCAGGTGGATGTCGGCCAAGCCCGTGACCGTGGGGGTGATGCGGGGGTCGACCACGACGAACTTGCAGCCGCGCTCCTTCTGCTTCATCATCGAGCTGAAGCGGTAGGGCTGCGACCAAGCGGGGTTGAGGCTCCAGACCAGCGCGGAGTTGGACGCGTCGGAGGGGTCGGTACCCATGGAGATGTTGCCGATGACGGCCTGGGAGGTGATCCAGGTCGCGCTGGCGCAGCAGGAGCTCTCCACGCCGTAGTTGGGCGAGCCGAAGAGCGTGGCCAGACGCTGCATGGCGCCGCGGGGCTCCTTGGGGTCGCCGCAATAGAAGAAGACCTTCTCGGGGCCGTACTCCTCCTTCACGCGGTTCAGCTCAGAGGCGATGCGCTCGTAAGCCTCGTCCCACGTGATGGGCGCCCACTCGGGGGTGCCGGTGCCCTTGGCGTTGGTGCGGATCATGGGCGTGGTGAGGCGCTCGGGATCGTAGAGCTCCTGGACGGAGGAGAGGCCCTTTGCGCACAGGGGGCTGGCGGGATAGCCCTCGCGCGACTCGATGTGCACGACCTTGCCGTCCTTCACGGTGCAGGCGATGCCGCACTTGGGGACGTGGTTGCACATGTCGCAGTAGGTGTACTTGATCTCCTCGGGGGCATCTTCGGCGATGGCGCCGGCGGGATGGGTGATGTCATAGGAGCCCAGGGCTGCGGCGCCGGCAAGAGCGGCGGTGCCCTTAATCATGGAACGGCGCGTAATGTTCGTCTGCATGTCGAACACCTTTCTCGAGTGAAGTGGCGGTTGCGCTAGGCGCTGACGATCTGGTCGATGGCGCCCTCGGGCATGCCGTCGACGGCGCGGTAGTACAAACCGCTCAGACCGACCTGCTCGCACTCGGGGTGCGCGGCGAGGAACACGCTCACGTCGCTCTCGGGGTCGTCAAGGTCGCCGAAGTAGCGGGCCTTGCCAGGGCAGTTCACAACGCAGGCAGGCTTCTTGCCCTCGTCGACGCGGCGGGCGCAGAAGGCGCACTTCTCAACGACAGCGCCGCGCTGCTCGCCGTAGGCCTCGTAGGGGGCGGGCTCGGCGGCGTCGAACAGCCAGCCCTCGCCGGTGCTCACCTTGCGGGCGCCGTAGGGGCAGGCGCTCACGCATGCCTGGCAGGAGATGCACTTCTCGTAATCCACGGCGACGATGCCGTCCTCGCGCGTGTAGGTGGCGCCGGTGGGGCAAATCTCGACGCAGGGTGCGTTCTCGCAGTGCATGCAGGCGTGGGGCAGGTAGCAACGGCCGGACTGGCCGGGCTCGTCGCCCCACTCGCAGCAATCAAGCTCATTCCAAGAAACGCCGGGCTTCTGGTTGTTCTCAAGCTGGCAGGCAACAACGCAGGCACCGCAGCCGGCGCACCTTCTCAAGTCGATAGCCATGGCATAACGGGACATAGCCTCCCCTTTCGTTGTATGGAACTGGCCCCCCTTCCGGGTTCCCTCACCCGGCGGCCGTTCCCTGAAGACAATAATAGAGGTTGCAAATGTCATGTACAGAAGGCCCCAACAGACTTGAAATGGTGTGGCCAACACTGGCAGAATGTGGTCTAGACCAGGTTATCGGTATGGTGCAGGGGGTGCCATGGCCACAAAGGAGGATTACCGCGCAATTTTGCTGCCGGGCGAGTCGTTCGGTGTTTCCCAGATTGCACGGTATAAGGATCGCGCCCACAAAAAGAAGCTGTTCAAGGGCGAATACATCACAACGGTCGCACGAAGCATCGACGACCCGTACTACTATTACATAGACGAGGGCCAGATACTCACGACGTTTACCGACGACTCGGGTGAGTGCGCCGTCGTGTCGTGGCGCAGCGCCGGCAACGCCTTTTCTGGCGAGTACAACGACTTCGCCTCAATCGGCAAATACAAGGCCCGCCATGTGGCTGCAAAAAACAGCGTCCTGTTCGTATTCTCGCAGCGACAGCTGTATGAAATCGCCAAGGAAGACCCCGAGGTCTTCTACGAGTTTGTGCACAGCTGCCACATCCACTTTGCCCAGATGGCGCACCGGCTGTCGGGGACGGGCAACACCTCGACTGCGCGTCGCTTGGCCATGTGGCTGCAAAAACTCTGCTATACCAGCGACGTTGCCGATGACGGCAGCTGCTTCATCCCGTGCAAGATTACAATCAAACAGATAGCCGACATGCTGCGCGTCCATATCACCACGGCGACCAAGCTGCTCGCCTCTTTTGAAGACGCCGGCATCATCAGCCGCACGAAGGAAGGCATCATGATCCACGACGTGAACCGCCTCGACAGCGTGGGGATGGAGTAGGGGGTGACCGAGTTGCCGAGCCTCTGCGCTAAGCGCAAAAAAATAGGGCAGTTTGGCTTTCACCATCCCACCCCTAAAACCCGAAGGTTTTGCGATCTAGAAGCTAGTGTAGCAACCCGAGGTTCGCTGTCAAGGACTTTATGAAACTTATCGCGGCGAATGCCATCGCGTCCGGACTCTGCTTTGGGATAAGGCCGCCCGCGGCATCGACCGCGTCAAAGAAGCCTTTGAGCTTTTCCTCGTCCCTCTTTCTGGTTGGGCCTTCGGGGACGTCCTGCGCGTAGCGCACCAGGGTGACGGCAATCTCCTGCGTGGCGGCGTTTCTCAGCCATTTCTGCCTGGTCGGTTTCGACAGACCCAGCTTGGCCACGGCCTCCAGGGTCCCCCTTGACGTGGTACGCTCCGAGTTTGTGCCCTCCGCGAACAGATTGATGATGCAGGAGCCGTGCGCTGCGCAGTTCCTCACTGATTTGACCTTCTTCAGGTCGTAGTGGGATTGCTCGAGACGCTTGTTGCCCCATCGGGCACCGCAGAAGCGGGTGAAGTCGACAAGCGTGCCGAACGGCACGAGTTCAAGGAACACCCACGAGGGCATGTCGTTCTTGTACTTTTCGTAGGCTGCCATGGTGAACTTGTTCCTGCTGTTCCTCTCGAGCTCGCCCTCACGGATGCTCCTGCTCTTTGGTGTGAGCGAGTTCATGTAGTCGGAGACGATGGCGTAGCCGTCCTCGCCTTCCAGCTCGGCAATGTCGCGCTTTAGGATGACCTTGCTGCGGCTCTCGATGTGTCTCGTTATGAGGGAGAGCGTCTCGCGCAGCATCTCGTCGAGCTCCGCGAAGGCGACCAGCTGGGCGAAGTCGAGGTCGACGTAATGGCCGTTGCGTTCGCCGCCCTGCCGCTTGGAGAACAGCTTCCTGTATGACGAGGCCTCGAAGAGGTCGCGACTTTCGGCCAGGTAGTAAGCGGCGTCCTCCTCGCTGCACCTCTCGAACTTAACGCCCTTCTTCTTCAGGTGGCTCACCTGCTGCACGATAGTGAGCTTCGGCTTGTTATGCTCTTGCTCGCAATTTTTCTTGCCCGGGCCGGTATCGGCTGCTTCCTTCCCTGCGCCTGTCTTGTTCGGCTTGGGTTTTTCGGCCATCCGGCCTCCCTTCTGATGCGGCTGTCATGTCGGACGATTATGCCGCGTGCGCCAGTAGATGCGAGGAACCGAGGCTCCGCATCGCGGCCAAAGGCCGCGATTAGTTTTCTCGCACGTGGAGTCTCCTCGTAGAGATTGATGATTTGAGGAATGCTATTGAACCGTTCGTGAAGGGCCGAGTGAGTGGTCAGTAGTTCGACGGCGCACTGCTCTCACAAGATTCATCAGCAAACTCGCTCGTTTCGAGCATGTGCCTCTCTCTTCGTTGGGAGATAAAAGCGCCTCTATCTTTCTATCTCCAGTTCTGGGCGGCGTTTGCCGCCTCGCGGAATTCGAGGTACCGCATGAAATCGTCGAGCATCTCGCGGCCGCTTCTGCTGAGCCTGCGCACGCGGTCGTCGAGCGTGGGCGTGCGCTTGGCGTCGATATCGTCGCGGCCCACCACGAGGTCGATGCTGACGCCGAGTTCGTCGGCCATGGCCCAGGCGGCGGGAAGCGGTATACCGGAGTTCGGGCCCTCCGGGGCCCGCTCGTAGCGCGAGTACGTGGAGTTAGGGATGTTGAGCACGGCGGCGAACTCCTTGGCCGACGCGTAGCCGGCTTCGCGGCGCAGGCGCTGAAGCGTGCGCTTTCCACAGACCTTTCCCGCATCGCGGCGTGATACGACAGTAGATGACATATGCCGTTACTTGTCCTTTCCTGAAAGCGGTTTCTGGGAAATGGACGTACCATGCCCGCAGAGGGTGACGCCCCTGCGGGCATTTCTTGTTTTTCGGGCCTAAGACAACGCGCCCATGTCTTTCTTGGACTCGCGTACGGCTGCCATGTCGACCTTGGCATACCTGACGGACATGCCCTTGAATTCGAACTCGCCGTGGATGCGGTCGTATGCCGCCATGATCTTATCCAACGAATCCCTCACCCCGGGCTCCTGGCGCTCGTCAGCACGCCTTTCCAGGTACTCCTTGAACCGCTCGCGCAGCTCGGTCGCCGTGGCCGACAGGGCGACGCCCGGTTCGTTGCGGTCGAGCTCGGTCAAAAAGAGACTGTCGAGCCTTGCGCACAGTGCCTCGGCGCGGCGGCGCTCGGCCTCTGCCTTCCGCTTGGTCGTATCGGCGTTCTTGGCGGTCAAAAAGTCCAGGTAGTCGTCGAGCGAAGATTGGAACTCGGAGGCGAGTGCATCGTAGCGTAGTTGCAACTCGCCTCGATCTTCGGCGGGCGCGGGTTCATTGCGGCCGACTATGACGTCGATGGACACACCGAACTCGTCGGCGAGGCGCCAGGCGGCGGCGAGGGGAATCTTCTCAGGGCTTGACTCGTAGCGGGCGTAGGTGGTGAACGGGATGCCCGTCGCTTCGGCGAAGTCCCTGGCCGTCCTGTACCCGGCTCGCTTCCTCAGCTCCTGCAATCCGCTTGCCATTTTGAGTCAACTCCCCGTTTATATCCATCCTGTGGGGACGGGTCCCGCAGGATGGGGATTCATGCGACGTTTCAGAGCAAATTATAGCTATATGCGGTGATTTGTACTAGTGATAAAACACCAAAATAAGAAAATCGTTTCAATTATCGCCAAATTGCATGATATTATGGCGTAGTTTGAAATCGCAATACACTATCTGATGAGAACTTGAGGGTTACCGTGTGCCGTGCGGTGAGACAGCCAGGTGTAGGGCGAGAGAAAGAGGGGAGAGATGCCGCGTAGCCTCGATGAGATACCGGAGATGAGCTGGTAGAGGTGTTGGCCTGCGTGACAGGACTGAGCGCTTGCGTCGTGTTGACGAGCCGCAGCCTTCAGGCTCTTGTCTAAACCTTTAGGGCGCGGCTATAATATTGGTCAATGGCCCCGGGAATGACCTCTGATTCAAGTCACCGGGGCTCGATTTGTTTCTATAGGAGTTTTCTTGGCTGACGAGCGAAAAGATTGACCCGCGGCGGAAAACGCTAACAAAGCGGACGTCGGCGCAAGCATGTCGCCCACCGAGCAGGAAGAACCGACCGAAGCTGAAGCCGTTGACAAGGAAGCAGGCGAGGAGAACCGCCGCAAGGCCGTTCTCACGTGGGCTGAGGGCTGGCTTTCCGCCGAGTGACTCGCCCCTTACCTCGAGGCCTGCGGGGGCGAGATCGACAAGGCTCTCGATCTCTACCGCTGGAACGTCTTACTCGGGCAGTTTCTCATGCGCGACATCTCGTATTTCGAGGTCGCGCTACGCAATGCCTACAACGACACGATGGGCTCGCGCTGGGATGGCGACGAGCATTGGCTGCTCGACGATGGCTCGCCCGTGCGCAAGCCCGTCGTAAGGAAGTCGGGCAATTGTGACGCCTGGGGATGTAATAGCCGCAGGTGCCCTAATCCCTCTCCTCTATGTGCTTTGCCGCTTTCTTGAGAGCTTCCACGTAGCGAGTTACAGCGGGATTTTTCTCGTCTGCACGCCAGGATACCTGGTAGGGAAAGCGCGCGTCGGCATCGGAAATGGGAATGCCGGCGCACCCTGAAAGTGCTTGGCCGAATAGCTGCTTGCTAAAGAGCGACCTCGGCATGACGAAGACGTTGCATTCGAGTTGGGCGGTCGGAAAATCGCTCCATGACGTTGCGAAGAAGATCCGCTTACCCATGGTGACGCCATGTGCCTGGAAGATAGCCTCGATAGCATTTGCGCCACGCTGCATGTCCGAGCTTCCCGTGGGATGCATGATGTGCTCGTGCGCCAGGTCTTGTATGCTTACCGTCTCGCGCTGTGCCAGTGCTGTGCCGATTTTGGTCACGGCAATGAGGGGCACTGAGGCGAGGTGTTCGCTGTGAATGCCATACGCAGGCTCTTCAAAGGGATCGGCCACTTCAATCCCTATATCGATGCGACCCTGCTCAAGCTCCCCATGCAATGTCGAGGAGGAGCACTCTCGGGTGCAAATGCCTATGGGCTCACCTTCGTGTAGTTCCTCGGCTGCGCGGGTTATGAGTGCACGTATTGCCGAGTCTTTAATCGTTCCTGCGACGCATATCTCTCGATGCGTTTCATGCATCCGGCGCTGGGCGCAACGATATGTGTCGATGATTCGCGTTGCTTCTTCGCAGAAGATGCGGCCCTCGCGCGTGAGCTCGATTTGCTGCTTGTCACGGTCAATGAGCGTGACGCCGAACTCTTTCTCAAGGGCGAGGACGTGCTTGCTAAGAGATGATTGGGTGATGTTTAGGCGTTTGGCTGCCTGGGTGTAATTCATATTGCCGGCCAAAACGAGAAACTATTCAAAGCGCGCGATTGACATTCAAATCCCCCTCTGCGGGCGGTCCCGCTCCTTTTCCGGGATTTTAACACCCCATGAATCCAACGGCGCATATCAAAGGAACGGAAGTCGTGCTGAATAGTTGTGAGTGCCTCGGCGTTGCAACAATCGGTTCAATTATCAGTAGTAAGCTGGCGTGATTCTATTTAAGAATAGATTGTGCGATGCTTTGGAATGACATTGTTTCGAAAACGTCGTTCGCCTCATGCAACCCCAAGAGCGTAGAACGTCTATGTCGCACATCGCGATATATGCCGAGGGG
>JAHZHK010000110.1 GCA_019420325.1 Coriobacteriaceae bacterium
GCCGTTTGTCGCCGTCTTCTGTGGCCTTGCGTGCGGCGTCGTCGGTGTCATCGGTGACCTTGTGGAGTCGCGCATCAAGCGCGGAGCCGGCGTCAAGGATTCCGGCAACCTCATCCCGGGTCACGGCGGCCTGCTCGACCGCTCCGACTCCATGCTGTTCGTCGCCATCGCGGCATATTTCATCCTCACGTTGATGGGGGTCATCTAGATGAGCTTCGATGCAAAGCCGCGCGCTCGCGGTGTCGTTCCCGCCCCAGGCCAGGTCTTTGACCGTCCATGCCCGCTAAAGGTCGTTCTTCTCGGTGCGACGGGCTCCATCGGCCGTCAGACGGTCGACGTCGTTCGTCGCAATCCTGACAAGGTCGAGCTTGTCGCCGTGGCAGCCCGAACGAGTGCCGACAAGCTTGTGGGTCTTGCCCGCGAGTTCCCCACTATCCGTCACATCGCCCTTGCCGAGGAGTCCCTCAAGGCGACGTTTGCCGCCGACGCACTGCCTGCTGGCTGCGAGGTCTCGTTCGGCCGCGAGGCTGTGGATGCCCTTGCCTGCCTTTCCGAGGCCGACTGCGTCCTCAACGCCCTCGTGGGCTTCTCTGGCATGCGTGCCAGCTACAATGCGCTTTCGTGCGGCCATGAGTTGGCCCTTGCGAACAAGGAGTCCCTCGTCGTGGCCGGCGACCTCATCATGCCCCTGGCGCGTCCCGGTAAGCTCCTCCCGGTTGACTCCGAGCACTCTGCTATTTTCCAGTGCTTTTTGGGCAACGACCCCTGGGAGGCCGAGCGCATCTGGCTCACCGCCTCCGGCGGGCCTTTCTTTGGCAAGACGCGCGAGGAGCTGCTTCACGTCGATGCCAGGCAGGCGCTCAACCACCCCAACTGGTCGATGGGCGCCAAGGTCACGACCGATTCCTCCACGCTCATGAACAAAGGTCTCGAGGCAATCGAGGCGCACCATCTCTTCGACGCACCGTTTTCGATGATCCATCCTGTCGTGCAGCGCCAGAGCGCCGTGCACTCCATGGTCGAATATTCCGACGGCTCGGTCATTTCGCACATCGGTGCGGCCGACATGCGCGTGCCCATCCAGTACGCGCTGAGCTTCCCGGCGAGGTGGAGCAAGCCTACGGCATCGCTCGACTTTGCCGCGCTGGGCCACATTGATTTCGCCGAGCCCGATTACGAGACCTTTGGCTGCCTGCGCCTTGCCCTTGAGGCAGGCGAGCGCGGTGGCATCCTGCCCTGCGTCCTCAACGCCTCCGACGAGATTGCTGTTGACGCGTTCCTCCATGGCCGCATCGCCTATCTCGATATCGAGCGCGTCGTAGGACGCACACTTGAGACGTTCGAGGCCGATCGTGTCGAGTCGCTCGAGCAGCTCGAAGACGTAGACGCACGAGCGCGTGCCGAGGCTGCACGGGTCGTCTCGGAACTGTAACTGTACCTGCGACCTACAAGGCGGCATCGAGGTTTTGAACACCATCGTAACTGTGCTGTGTTTCCTGCTCATCCTGTGCGTCATCGTCGTCGTGCATGAGGGCGGGCACGCCCTGGTCGCCCGTCTCACGGGCATGCGTGTGACCGAGTTCTACGTGGGTATGCCCTATGGCCCCGAGAAGTCTTACGTGAGCAAGCGCAGCGGCATCCGCTACGGCGCGACGCTCGCGCTTCTGGGCGGTTACACGCGCATCTGCGGCATGGCGTTCTCGCAGGACAAGCGCATGGCGCTCGCGCTCGCGCTTGTTAACGCGCGCGGCCGCCTCACCACCGACGAACTCGCCTTGGCGCTGGATTGCGACCCGACCGACGCACAGGCACTTATCGATGCCCTCGTTGACCTGGGCAGCATTGAGCCCGTGTATGTGACGGGCGTTCGTCGCCATCGCAAGGAGACGCCCCTGGCATACCGCACGGTTGCCCGCGACGAGCGCGGTCTCACGGCCCGCGACCGCGGCAACTCGCTTGCCAAGTCGGTCGCCCACAAGGCAGGGGAGCCCTTCGACCCTGCGATGTCGCCCGACGACTTCCTTGCCGCCGAGCTTACCCACACCTACGCAGGCAAGTCGTTCACCCGCCGCGTGGCCGTGCTCGTGGCGGGCGTGGTCTTCAACCTGCTACTTGCCTTTGTAATTCTCACTTGCTGCTATTCGGCCATGCATGTGCAGCAGTTCTCTCTCGAGGTCGAGTCTGTCGTTGCCGGAAGCTCCGCTGAGCAGGCGGGCATGCAGGCGGGGGACGCCATCCTCGCTGTTGCCGGCACACCTGTTGCGCAGTACGGCAGCGTTAACGACCTCTCAGCCGCATTCGACTCACACGACTCCGTCTCCCTTGATTACAGACACGCAGGGGAGGAAGAGGCCAGGCATGCCGACCTCGCCCGGTCCGAGGAGTCCAGCGTGGGCCTGTCCATGCGCATCTATCTCGTCGACGGACCCGATCGCATCGCATTGCCCGACGCCGTGCGTGCCTCGGTGGCCTATATCGGCACAGTTGCCTCGTCGGTCCTCAGCCTGCTCAACCCCAGCGAGGCGCCCGAGGTGCTGAGTCAGTCGAGCGGCGTGGTGGGCATCGCGCAGATGACCTCGCAGGCCGTCTCCACCGGCCCCTTCGACATCATCGTGTTGCTTGCGGCCCTCTCGGTGTCGCTGGGCTTTATGAACCTGCTGCCCATTCCGCCGCTTGATGGCGGCAAGCTCGTTCTCGAAGTCATCGGCCGCATCATCGGCCGCGAGGTGCCCGTGTGGGTGCAGGGGGCGCTGTCGCTCATCGGCATTGCAATCGTGCTGGCCCTTTTCGTCTTCATGGTGTTCCAAGACGTCGGCCGTATTCTGTAAACAACAGGGGAGGCACTGATGGAAAACAAGACCATGCCTGGCCAGGTAAACTGCGCAGTCGAACTCCCGCGCGCTTGCACGCGCCGCATCAACGTGGGCGGCGTTGCAATGGGAGCGGGCACGCCCGTTGTGGTGCAGTCGATGCTCACCGCCCCCACGGCAAACCCCGAGGCGGCCATTGCCCAGGCAAAGGACCTTGCCGAGGCGGGCTGCGAGATCGTGCGCGCCGCCATTCCCAATTCCTCGGCCCTCGACGGATTCGCGCAGCTGTGCCGCGCCTGCCCTGTGCCCGTGGTGGCCGACATTCACTTTGACCACCGTCTTGCCGTGCGCGCCTGCGAGCTGGGTGCGTCGGGTTTGCGCATCAACCCGGGCAACATCGGCTCATGGGACAAGGTGGACGCCGTGATCGACGCCGCCCGGGCGGCGGGCATCCCCATCCGCATCGGCGTGAACGCCGGCTCCATCGACCGCGAGCTCGACGTCCGCGCCGATCTGTCGCTTGCCGAGAAGATGGCCTTGAGCGCCACGGGTTTCGTGCGCCACTTCGAGGACCGCGACTTCGGCGATATCGTGCTCTCTGCCAAGGCCCACGACGTGGGTGTGACCGTGGACGCCTACCGCAGGCTTTCCCGCGAGCTTCCGAGTATCCCGCTGCACCTGGGTATCACCGAGGCTGGCACTGCCTTCCAGGGCACCATCAAGAGCTCCGTTGGCCTGGGCATTCTTCTCTCTGAGGGCATCGGCGACACCCTGCGCGTCTCGCTCACAGCCGACCCGGTGGAAGAGATCCCCGTGGCATGGGGCATCCTGCAGGCGCTCGGCCTGCGCCGCCGCACCCCCGAGCTCATCAGCTGCCCCACGTGCGCCCGCTGCCAGGTGGACATGATCCCCATCGCCCGCCAGGTGGAGGAGCGCCTGCGCACGCTGAGCCTGCCCATCTCCGTGGCCGTTATGGGCTGCGTGGTCAACGGCCCCGGAGAGGCACGCGGTGCCGACATCGGCGTGGCGTGCTCGCGCGGGTCGGGTGCCATTTTCTGCCACGGCGAGATTGTTCGCCGCGTGCCTGACGACCAGATCGTCGAGGTGCTCTTTGCTGAGATAGCGGCGCGTTTCTAACGCGGCGCCACGGCTGCGTCCGCACTGCTAGAATATCGCCTTGTCTTTCGTTTCCTAAGATTGGAGCCCTGTTCACATGACCAGCTCGTACATGAGGATGTCGCGCCTGTACGCCCCCACGCTGCGTGAGGATCCCCAGGACGCCGACATCGCCAGCCATCGCCTGTTGCTGCGTGCCGGCTGCATCCGCAAGACCGCCTCGGGCCTGTATTCTTACCTGCCCCTGGCATGGCGCTCGCTGCTCAAGATTGAGCAGATCGTGCGCGAGGAGATGGACGCCATCGACGCCCAGGAGCTCATGCTTCCCATCCTCACGCCCGCCGAGTTCTGGCACCAGTCGGGTCGTTGGAACGACTACGGCCCCGAGCTCATGCGCATCTCCGACCGTCACGACCGCGAGTTCTGCCTGGGCCCGACGCATGAGGAGACCTTCACCGACCTCGTGCGCAACGAGCTGCGCTCCTACAAGCAGCTGCCTGTGACGCTTTATCAGATTCAGGACAAGTTCCGCGACGAGGCTCGTCCGCGCTTCGGCCTGCTGCGCGGCCGCGAGTTCATCATGAAGGACGCATATTCCTTCCATGCCGACCACGAGAGCCTCCAGAAGACCTACGAGGATATGAACGGCGCCTATGCCCGCGTGTGCGAGCGCTGCGGCATCGACTACGCTGCCGTTGAGGCCGACTCCGGTCAGATCGGTGGCAAGGTCACGACCGAGTTTATGGCGCTTGCCGAGGCCGGCGAGGCCGAGCTCGTGTACTGCGAGTGCGGTTACGCCGCCGACGTCGAGGCTGCCGAGGCCCGTCCCCATCTCACGATGTGTGAGGCCACTGCCTGCGAGAAGGTCTACACGCCTGGTTGCGGCACCATCGAGGACGTCGCCACGTTCCTCAAGGTTCCCACCAACGAGACGGTCAAGGCCTTCGCCCTCGTCGCCGATGACGGCCAGGGCTGGGTCGTGTTCGTGCCCGGCGACCATGAGGTCAACGAGTGTGCCCTCGAGCACCGTTTCGGCGAGTGGCGCATGATGAACGAAGAAGAGCTTGTGGCTTTCGGCCTTGTCAAGGGCTTCATCGGTCCCAAGGGCATCTCCGACAAGGTGCATGTGCTTGCCGACGAGTCGCTGCGCGCTCAGAAGCGCTGGATTTGCGGCGCCAATGAGGCTGACTACCACTTCGTCGCTGCCGAGTGCGGCGTCGACTTCCCCGAGCCCGAGTATGCCTTCGTCGCCGCCGCCCAGGCTGGCGACGCGTGCCCCTGTTGCGGCAAGCCCCTCTCCAGCGCTCGCGGCATCGAGATGGGTCAGACCTTCCAGCTTGGCACCAAGTACTCCGACGCCATGGGCGCCACCTTCGCCGATGAGAACGGCGTTGAGCAGCCCTTCCTCATGGGTTGCTACGGCATCGGCGTGTCGCGCACCCTCGCTGCCATCGTCGAGCAGCACAACGACGAGAACGGCATCGTGTGGCCTGTCTCCGTTGCTCCCTACGAGGTCGCCGTCATCCCGCTTGCCTGCGGCGACGACGTGCTCCAGCCCCTGGCCGAGAAGGTCGCAGCTGAGCTTGCCGAGCAGGACATCGAGGTCGTCCTTGACGACCGCGACGAGCGCCCCGGCGTGAAATTTGCCGACAACGACCTCATGGGCTTCCCCTTCCAGGTCGTCATCGGCAAGAAGAGCGCGGCTGCCGGCAACGTCGAGCTCAAGTGCCGCGCCACCGGCGAGCGCACCGTTGTGCCCGCCGCCGAGGTTGCCGCCCAGCTCGCCGAGGCCATCAAGGCCCAGCGCGCCTAAGAGCTGCATGGTGCCTTCGGGCGTCTGAGATATTCCTGCATCAGATAAGGGTCGTCCGAGAGCATCGGGCGGCCCTTTTTGCGCAAGGTGAAAAGAGGTCCAAACGAGGAAGGGGACTACCTGGAATACCGGGCAGCCCCCTTCCTTGTGTTGACGCGCGTTTTACCTAAAGCTTGGCCGTTAGCGCCGTCCCGACGCCGCCGCGCTCTCTCTAGCTGAGCGTCACACCGCCCAGCCAGCCCCAACGGGGAGTGACGGTGGAGCCGTAATAGCTTATCCAGCTGCCCAGATCGATGGAGCGGATGTAGCCGATGTTGTCCATCACGGTGCCGCCGCCCACGTAGATGCCCACATGGCCGTAGATCTGGCCGGCCGAGGTGTGGGGGTGCGAGGACACGGCCACGATCATGCCCGGCTGGATGGAGCCCTGGTCGGAGGAATAGCACCAGGAAGCGTACATGTCGCAGGCGTCGCCGCCGAAGTAGCCGATGCCGGCGTTGGTGAAGACGTTGGTCACCCATGCGGCGCAGTAGCCGGCGCCGGGGGAGGGCGTGGAGTTACAGCAGCTTAAAACGGCGCTTGCCGAGGTGCCACCGTAGGAGCCCGAGGTCTGGGCGGCTGCTGCGGCCTCGGCGGCCGCGGCAGCTTCGGCTGCGGCCTGAGCCTGGGCGATGAGCTCCTGGTTGTACTGCTCGGTGAGGGCCTGCACCTGCTCGTCGAGGCTCGAAAGCAGGTTGTAGGCGTCGTTTTGTCGCTGCAGCATCTGGGCGAGCTGGTCTTCCTGCTGGGCCTTCAGGTCCTCGAGCTCGGCGAGCTGGGCCTCGAGCTCGGCCTCCCAGGCTTCGAGCTGCGCCTGGGTGTCTTTGATCTGGGCGATGAGCTCGGCCTCGGCGTCGCTCACCTTGTTGAGGTAGTAGATGTTGCGGAACAGCTCCTCAAAGTCGGCCGAGTTGAGCACCACGTCGACGGGCGTGGTGGTGCCGTGCTTGTAGCTGTTCGACACGTAGGTGGCGAGCTCTTCCTGCTCGGCGGCAAGCTGGGCCTTCGTGGCCTCGATCTGCTCCTGGGTCTGGCCGATCTCGATGTTCTTGGCCTCGATGGCGCCCAGCGTCGCGTCGAGCTCCTGACTGAGCTGCTGGTACTCCCAGGCGAGCTCGTCGATCTGAGCCTGCACGGCCTCGTATTGTGCCTGTGCGTCGGCCAGGGCGGCTGCGGTTGCCTCCTCGGCACAAGACGTGCGGGGTGACAGGCCGGCGCAGCAGCCGAGCACTGCGGCGCAGCTGGCAAGGGTTGCGAACTGGCGGCGAGAAAGCAAAGCCATTGACAAGGGCCTTTCGATTGAGGCGATGTTGCATAAGGTGTTGCACAAAGCGAATCAAGTATATCGTGCGCCCGGACAGCTGGTGGCATTGCCTGCGCGATTGCCCTTGCAGCCCATGCAATTGGCAGAGTGTGATTCGCGTGTTTTACGTCGCCGATAGGGGAACCTGCCGTATTCTTTTGTGTGTTCAGCCTGGTGGACGCCCGTGAGTTGGGCGGGCGTCTAGGGTCGCTGCACTTCTCACAAGAGCGTGGCCGATCACCTTTGAAACGGAGCCTTGGATGCAATCTGAGAACCTTGCCAGCGCCTTCCATACGTCTGCCTCCAGGCGCAGGCCCGCTGTGCTTGCGGCCCTGCTTGCCTGCCTCACCGCCCTCGTGCTTGCTTGCATGGCCCCTGGCTATGCCCGGGCGTCGTACTTCAGCGACGTGCCGGAGGGCGAGTGGTATGCCACATGGGTTGACCAGGCCTTTGACCAAGGGCTCATGTCGGGCTACACCGATACGAATGATGAGCTCACGGGTCTCTTCGGCCCCGACGACGAGCTTACGCGCGCCCAGGTGGCCATGGTGCTGTGGCGCATGGCGGGCATGCCTGGGATTCACGAGGGCAGCCTGTTCGACGATGTGGAATTTGGCGCCTGGTACGAGGCAGCGGTCGACTGGTGCGTGGAGGCGGGCGTGGTCACTGGCTACACCTCGGGCGTCGACGAGGGGTGCTTCCGCCCCGACAGGCTCGTCAGCCGCCAGGAGCTTGCCGTGATGGCCTGGCGTTATGCCGAGTGGGCGGGCATGGACACCACAAAGCCCGACCCTGTGCCGCTTGAGTCCACCACCGACTGGGAAAGCGCCGACTCCTGGGCGCTCGAGGCCCTCACGTGGACGGCGGCCACGGGCGTTCTCTCGGGCTTTGACAACCAAGACGGGACGAAGTCCATCAAGCCGTTCGGCACTGCGACCCGCGCCCAGGCGGCAAAGGTGTTTGTCATGCTCTCCGGCCAGCCCAGCCTGCCCGACCCCGACAAGAAGCCCACCGATGGCGCGGAATCGGGCGGGGACAACCCCGGCGCTGCCCACGACAAGCCTGCCTACGCTGTGCTGTACGCCGACGGCCTGCTGTCGTTGCAGCGCGGTGACGACACGGACCCCGCCCATGGCGAGGTGCTCGGCGCCTGGCAATGGGACGGGGCATCTTCCCCCTGGTACGAGCAGCGCGACTCTGTGCGCTCCGTCGTTGTGCGCGACGCGGTGCGCGCACGCGGGGGAGGTGTCTTCCGCGGCCTTGCCAGGTGCACCTCGATGGACCTTGCACGCCTGGACGTCTCAGACACGACGTTGCTCGACTCGATGTTTCGCTCCTGCGTCTCGCTCGAGACGCTCGATCTTTCGAGCTGGGACACTTCGGGTGTGGAGAACTTTTCGTGCATGTTTGAGGGCTGCACGTCGCTGCGCGAGCTCAACCTGGCGGGCTTCGACACCTCCCGTGCACTCGACCTGTCGTGGATGTTCTCGGGTTGCTCTGACCTGAAGACGGTTGACGTGGCTGGCTGGGATGTGCACCGGGCCGAGTCACTCTCGGCGATTTTCCGCGGCTGCGCCTCGCTTGAGGCGCTCGACCTTTCCGGGTGGGATGTGAGCTCCGCGCTCTACCTGGCTTCGATATTCCGCGACTGCGCGGCCCTGACCTCGCTGGACGTCTCCACCTGGGACGTCTCGGGCGCCATCGACTGCTCGCACATGTTCGATGGCTGCACCTCGCTTGACCCGGCAGATATCCCCAGTTGGGATGCGCCTACTGAGGTGGACAAGGGCGGCAAGTTCGCGGATGCGAGCGAAGGCGAGGCCGAGAAGCCCTCCGTCGAGCCAGTGCCAGACGAGGGCCTTGCGGATGAGCCCGCCATCCTCGACGAGGGCCTTGCGGATGAGCCTGCCGCCCTCAGCGAGGATTCCGCGGATGAACCCGAGGCCACTGACGAGAGCGGCCTTGCACCCGCCGTGCTCGAGCTAGGGGAGGACCCCGCCTTCGCCCTGGCCGCTTAGGCCGCCTAGGCCGCGCGGCCCGCTCGCTTACCCACTTTCCCGCCCGTCTGTCTTTTGTTGGCTTCGCATGACTGCCCCAGGCGTATCATTGCTTCGTCTGAATTTTCTCTAAAGGGCCGTCGGCGGACGGCGCGAGGAAAGGAGCGGGGCTATGGCGTGCAGGGATTGGGCCGCGAAGGTCGGGGGAGGCGTCCTCGGCAGGGTCTGGGCCCTCGTCGCCGCGCTCGCGCTGCTCCTCGGCCTGGCCGCATTTGCCCCCGCCCCCGCCCAGGCCGCGTCCTTCAGGGACGTGCCCTCCGGGCAGTGGTACA
>JAHZHK010000111.1 GCA_019420325.1 Coriobacteriaceae bacterium
CCAGCCCGAGCAGCCCAGCCAGCCCGAGCAGCCCAGCCAGCCCGAGCAGCCCAGCCAGCCCGAGCAGCCCAGCCAGCCCGAGCAGCCCAGCAACCCTGATCAGCCTGGCACCGACACGGACGCCCCCAAGCCTGAGACTGTTGTCGGCAAGGACGACGCTCCTAAGGCTGACGCCGTAAAGCAGGAGACCGCCAAGAAGCAGCTCCCCAAGACTGCCGATGAGACGAACACTGCTGCTATGGCTGCTGTCGCCGGTGCTGGCGTTGCCGCTGTTGCTGCCGGTGCCGTCCTCATGGGCCGTCGCAAGAACGAGAACTAAGCTCTATAGTTCTCAATCGCTCCCGTGTACGACGCTCTTTCTGATGTAAGACGTAGTCAGAAGGCTTGTACGTAAGACACGCCCCCATTTCTCTCATTGCAGAGGAGTGGGGGCGTTTTGCATTGGAACAACTCTCTTGTGATATTTTTCGATTGTGATAAGGCTGAATCGCCCATCCTGCCCATTTCTCATGCACGTGTGGGCCTTCGGCGATTGCACTGTTCGGCTGCGCTATCATGGCCGCGCTCTTTTTGATAGTTTTCCGCAGGTATAAGGCGCGCATTGTTTGGAGGCCCGCATGCTGCTCGACCAATTCTCTCGTACGAGACTTCTTCTCGGCGATGACGGTGTGGAGGCGCTCCGCGGGAGCCGTGTGTGCGTCTTTGGCGTGGGCGGCGTGGGCGGCTATGTTGTAGAGGCGCTCGCTCGCTGTGGTGTGGGCGCTATCGACATCGTGGATAACGATACGGTTTCCGTTACCAACATCAATCGTCAAATTATCGCCACGTGGGACACGATTGACCGCTACAAGGTCGACGTGATGGCCGAGCGTATCTCCTCCATCAACCCTGATTGCCACGTTGTCAAGCACTGCTGCTTTTACTTGCCGCAAACGCGCGGTGAGTTTGACTTTTCCACGTACGACTACGTTGTCGACGCGGTGGACACGGTCGCCGCCAAACTTGACATTATCGTGGCAGCCAATGAAGCGGGCACACCTGTTATCTCTTGCATGGGTGCAGGTAACAAGCTCGATCCTACCAAGCTTGAAGTGGCCGACATCTACGACACCTCCGTGTGCCGCTTGGCTCGTGTCATGCGCCGCGAGCTGCGCCGTCGTAATATTGCCTCGCTTAAGTGCGTGTACTCGCGCGAGCCTTCCGTTGAGATATCCGACGGTGCGTCTGCCTGTGAAAAGGGGAGCGTCTGCCCTCCAGGGTCCTCGCTTGCACATCTCAATCCTCGTGCGGTGCCCGGCTCTGTTTCGTTCGTGCCCAGCGTGGCGGGCCTCATCATCGCCTCGGAGGTCGTGCGCGATCTCATCGCTTCGGTAGCCAAGGCTGACGAATAGTCCGCAAAAGGGGGCGAAGCCGGCGATGCTGACCTATGACCTTTCTCAGCGCGGTGACGAGAGCCTATATGAATATCTGTATCTCTGCATTCGCGCGGATATAGAGAATAGGTCCATCCCCGCCGGTCGTCGTCTTCCTTCCAAGCGTGCCCTTGCCAAGCATCTCGGCGTGAGCCTCATCACGGTAGAGGGTGCATATTCCCAGCTTGTGGCCGAGGGATATGTTCGCGCCGAGGCTCGTCGCGGCTATTATGCATGCGAGCTGGAAGTTGGGCCCACGCATCCGGGACATGGGTCCGGCCTGTCTGTGTCTGTAGACCAACCCGGCAATTCTTACTTGCTCGTGCACGTAAACACGCCTGCCGAGCAAAATTCACCTGCGCAGGCAGGCGGACAGCCTGATTCCACTTGCCTTGCTCCGGCAGTTCCTCTTGCCCAACCCAATCAGCCAGACCAAGCAAAGCAGCCGGTTGGCACCACGCGTTCCATTGACGAAGCCGCGTCCCATGCTTCCCTGATTGCCGATTTCTCCTCGGGCTCGCTCCCGCTCAATCGCTTTCCCTTTTCCAGCTGGGCCAAAACGGTCCGCGAGGTTTTGAGCCGCGAGTCCGAACAGTCGCTGCTTGGCGACACGTGCGCTCAGGGTGCCCTGGCCCTTCGCGTTCAATTGGCAGAGTACCTGCACTCTTTTCGAGGCATGCAGGTGAGCCCGGAGCAGATTGTTGTTGCGGCGGGATCTCAGGTGCTCGACAACCTCATTGTGCAGCTGCTTGGTCGCGAGCGCGGCTATGCAGTTGAAACACCGGGATACTCGCGCCTTGCGAGCATCTATCGAGCAAACGATGCCAAGCTCGCCTATGTCCCGCTCGACGACGGTGGCATCAGCATGCCCCACCTGCGGGCAAGCGGGGTAAACGTCGCCCACATCATGCCCTCGCACCAGTTCCCCACGGGCCTGGTCACGTCGGTCGCGCGTCGCTACGAGCTTCTTGCCTGGGCAAGCGAGCAGCCTGGGCGCTACATCGTCGAAGACGATTACGACTGCGAGTTCCGTCTTTCAGGTCGCCCCATCCCGGCGCTCATGAGCGTGGACGCTTCCTCGTGCGTCATCTACACCAACACGTTTGCCAAGAGCCTGGGTTCGTCCTTCCGCATCGCGTATATGGTTTTGCCCTTGCCGCTTGCGGATGCTTACCAGGAAAAACTTGGCTTCTATTCCTCCACGGTGTCAGCCACCGAGCAGCTTGCCCTGGCGCGCTTCATTTCCACGGGCGAGTACGAGCGACATGTCGCGCGCACGCGCTCCTATTACCGATCTCTCAAAAACGAGCTGGTAGATGCGTTGCGTAGCTGTCCTGTTGCCGACCGCATCCAAACTGAGGCAACCGAGGCGGGCCTTCACTTCCTCATGCACGTGGATGTGCCCGCCCCCACCGAGGCCTTTCTGCAAGCGGCGCGCGCTCGCGGCGTTGTCCTGTCGCCGCTGTCCGCGTTCTGCGCTCCCGGCCAGGCACTGGCACCCGGCTACGACGGCACGTACGTTATGAACTTCGCAGGCCTCGCCCCCAACCAAGCGCGTCCCGCCGCAGATGCAATCGCCCAGGCAGTTCAAGACGTCCTAGAGAAGCGGTAGCTCCCTGGATCATCCCGCCGCCATGCGTGCCGGTTCACAGGCCATACGAGCTTGACTTTGAGCGCCGCGCGGGCAGTTCTCTGAGTTCGACCTGTGCCGTTGCCGGTGTTTTGAGGTTATCGGCCATTGTTTTGTTGCATCCCAATCCCGTCTGCCGCGTGATATGTGCTTTGACCGATACGCCTGGTCATTGCGCCTGTTTGGTATACACTTCCACCCCAACAAACATGCGCGCTATGCGGCGTGCGTCCAAGGCGGGAAGGACAAGCACATGACGAAGGTCTTCATCGACGGCGAGGCGGGCACCACCGGTCTGCGCATCCACGACAGGCTCGCGGGCCGTGCCGACATCGAGCTGCTCAGCGTGCCCTATGAGCTGCGCAAAGACCCTGTCGCTCGTGCGGAGGCGCTCAACTCTGCCGACATTGCCTTCCTCTGCCTTCCCGACGCTGCCGCCATCGAGGCGGTCGCGCTTGTGGAGAACCCCAACACGGTCGTCATCGACACCTCCACCGCGCACCGCACCGCCCCCGGCTGGACCTACGGCTTTCCCGAGGTAGGCGGCCTGCGCGAGCGCATCGTCGCCTCCAAGCGCATTGCCAACCCCGGTTGTCACGCGAGCGGTTTCATCGCTCTCGTCGCACCCCTCGTTGCCGCAGGCGTTGTCCGCGCCGACGCGCAGCTCAGCGCCACGTCGCTCACCGGGTATTCCGGCGGTGGCAAAAAGACGATTGCCCAGTATGAACAGGGTGCGACGTGCGTGGAGGGCAGTGGCGTCGACGGCGCCACGTCCAGTGCGGTCATCCCGGAAGACGGCCTCCTGCAGGCTCCTCGTCTCTACGCGCTCGGCCAGACGCACAAGCACCTGCCTGAGATGATCAAGGTCTGCGGCCTGGAGAACGCTCCCGTCTTCTGCCCTGTCATTGCGCCTTACTATGCGGGCATGGAGGTCATCGTGCCCCTCACCTCGCGTGACCTCTCTCAGGGCTGCGATCTTGCCGCCGTGGCCGACGCTTATGCGCGCGCTTACGCTCCTGGTAGCGGCCTTGTCCGCTTCGAGCGTGCAGCCGATGAGGGCGGTTTCATGTCCGCCGCTGCCTTCTCCGGTCGCGACGACATGCAGGTCGCGGTGGTGGGCAATGACGAGCGCATGACTCTGGTCGCTCGCTTTGACAACCTCGGTAAGGGTGCCTCAGGCGCTGCCATCCAGAACATGAACATCGTCCTGGGTGCTGAGGAGTCTTGCGGCCTCAATATCGGCTAGCTGCCCTCCTCCCAGCCAACCTCAGGTCTCCGCTTTCTTTGCGAGGACGTGCGTCTGGTCCCAGCTTGCTTCTTCAGCGTCGTACAATTTCGCTCGATCCTGCGTCGGGCGAAGGAAGCCCGGCGGTGAACTTAAGCGAGTTGATTTTCATGACCACCAATCCCAACGCCCGTCTTCGTCATCGCTCGTCTTTCGAGCTCAAGCGTGCCGAAGGCTCCCTGCGCGACCCGCTTGCCAGCGCTGCTACCAGTGTGTGCGAGTGGGTACTGTCCAAGGAGTCCATGTACAACGGCAGCCCTGTGATCGACGACGTTGAGGACCGCGGCATGTTCCCCATGATGTGGGAATACGCCATGCCCGAGGACTATCGCGGCGGCGACTACGACGAGGACCGCTGGCCGGCCCTTGCCACTGCTTGCGTGTGCGATGCCGACGACACCATTGTGACTTGGGTCCTCGAGTACGACGAGCCCGACGCAAACCGCGAGGAGCGCCGCTGGCACACCACGGTCTGCCTGGAGCGCATCGATTCCGAGACTTGCCGCGTCTCCATCCAGTCCATGTGCCGCACGCTTGATGAGGAAGACACCGAGCTGCCCGATACCATCGCGGCCCCCTCGTTTGTCCGTGGTCTCATCGACATGCCGGGCTTTACCGCCAAGAAGGGCACGACGCCCCTGGTAGGTGCCCCCGTCAAGCTGCACACCGACACGTTCGACCAGTTCGCGACCGCCCTGGTTGACTCCGGCCGCCAGGTGCCGCTCGTGCTCTTTTCCACGGGCTATGACGGCAAGGTTCCCGAGCAGGCCAAGCAGCTCGCCCGCCGTGCCCTGGGCATCGCCAACGTCTATATCCTCGACTGGTCCGATGAACCGCTGCGTGAGATGCTCCTCCAGCTCTTCGTGCGCGATGAGCCTTCCGGCGAGTACTCCTGCCCGCGCAGCTCCTGCCGCATGTACATGCCTGGCATCGACCTCACCGACCCGAATCACTCCATGGGTCACGAGAGCTTCACCCGCGAGATTATGTCTGCGCAGTTGCCCTCCCGCTTTGCGGAGAGCCTCGCACGCCGTCTCATTTCCAACACGCCGGTTTGCGACATCGCGACCCTGTACGCCGAGTAACGCTACGTAGTTCAGCACGTCAGCACGCGAAGGAGCCTCCCGTTGAATCTCGCACAGGCGATAGAGCACGCAACAGCCCTGGCACTGCCTGGGTTCTTTAGCGATGACGCGACGCTCACTGCCGATCGCGAGCGCAACGAGGAGGCTATCTCGCTGCTCCTGGCGGCTTGGAAGGACGCCCCCGCCGGGGCGGAGCCCGTGCCGTTCAGGGCGATTCTCGATCTTGCGGACCGTAACCGCGAGACGTGCGATGAGTTCGGCGCCGCGCGCTTGCGCGATACTCGCGGCACGAGCCTGTCGAGAGGCCTCGCGGAGGCCGACCTGGTGCGTGGTGTGGCCGCCTTGCAACGTCGCAGCTTCGAGGATGTGGCGCGCGAGGCTGGTGCCGGTGCAAAAGACCTGGCAAGTGCCTATGTCAACGCGCCGGTATCGGGTACCGTGGTGGGTATCGACATTGAGACCACCGACCGCTACCCCGACCGCGGCTATATCCTCAACGTGGGCCTGCAGGTCATGCGCCTGGGTCCCGACACCACCTGCAACGAGGGCTACGTCGCCTATTGCGGCGTGCCCGCCATGTACAAAGAGCTGGGCATTCCTCTGAGTGACATCCACCATATCGAGTGGGCTGACGTTGAGGGCAAAAAGCCCTTCCGTAAGAACAAGGAACTGCAGAAGGCGATTTTGGCCGCCCTCACCACGTATCCCTACATGGCGCACAACGCAGCGTTCGAGGATTCTTGGTTCATGCTTCACCTCGATGGGTACGCGGAGGCGCGCAAAGCGGGGAAGATCATTCCCATCGACACGCGCGACATCTGCCGTCGCCTCGATCCCGAGGTGCGCATTCTGCCGCGCGAGTCCTCGCCTGCCTCGCTTGAGAACTGGGCTCGCCGCCGCGGCACACTCAAGCCGTCCGAAAAGGAACGCCACCTTGGTTTGGACGACGTCGACCTCATGCTGCGCACGGTCCAGGCGGAGTTCAAAGAGCGCAATATGTTCTAGGAAACCGATGGGCAAGTGGGCTGTACGGCGTTTCACCATGTAGCACCGCAGGTAGAAACCGCGTTCGATGAAGCCGATTGGACGTAATCATCGCTTCCCTAGCGTGCGGGCCCATTTTGGGACCCTGCGCTCGCGAGATACCGAACTGCCTTAGCAGAGCGTTCCCAGCAGTGCAGGAGCTACTGCTGGCAGTCGTGTCTTGCACCGTTTTTTACGATACTGCCCCTGTCCGTCTTTCCCTTATCGATTTTTCGGCCCCGACGCGATGCGCCGCACGCCGCCGGCAAGTCCCGTGGCCGCAGCCTGCGCCGCGCCAGTGATGCCGGCACCCGCCGAGCGCACCAAACCAGCAGCTCCCGAGGCTGTTGCCTTGGCAAAGTCGCTGACTCCGTCCGCGGCCGACTTGGCCACGTCGGTGACGCCTGCTTTTACCCACTGCGCCACGTCGGCAATGAACCCGCTGTCCTTCATGAGCTGGGCTGCCTCGCCAAACGACGCCCGCCTCATCTGCTCGCGCACGGGTTCGGTCTGGGCAAACAGATAGTCGCGCGTAATGACTCCGATGCGAAATACCAGGTAGGCACCAACAAGTCCGTCGGTTGCCCCGCCCAGAAGCAGCCCGGACGCCTTTGCGCCGGCGCCCGACCCGAGTGCCTCGCTGAACACCTGCTCGAGGTCCATGTCTTCCACGCCGCCCGCGATGAGGGCGCTCGCCATGACGCGCGTGTACAGGCGCGCCAATCCCGCCTTTGTTGGCCGGAAGCCGCACACCTCAACGATCGCGCGCACCAGCTCGAGGCTGATGGACGCCATGGTAAGCGCCTCCACGAGGGCTCCGCGCGCGATGGCGCTTGCAAGAAACGACCTCTTGGCGGCAGTCTTGATGCGGTCGTTTACAAGGGGCATACATGTCGTGCGAAAGATGCTCGCAATCGTCTGTGAATCATGGTTGACCAGGGCGTTTGCCACAAGTGCCTGCTGCTCCGCGGTAAGCTGCCCCGTTGCCAACATGTTGTCGGCAAGCATTGCGCAGTGCCTGTCGCGTTGGCGTTCGCTGCCTTGTTCGAGCTGGTACAGCCCAAAAACGGGCCGCTTGGAAATCTGGATGACAGGATAGCCGATGCCCACTATAAGAAGAATGGCAATTGCTGCGTAAAAAATGCCCCCAAGCACGGGACTCGCGCCCATCAGATGGTCGCCTACGGTAAGGATGCCGCCGAGCGCGCTCAAGACCACGAGCACGATGATGGCTCCCACAAGCAAGCGGCTCATCGCCTTCTCGGTTGCGGCTGTGTCGTTTCGTCGCTGCACCTATGCCTCCATTGGCTTAATTCATGTGTCTGACTAGACTGTTGTTGTTTGTTGGCTGTTCACTCGATGAGACAGGAAACGCAATGTCAGACACCTTGGATTGTACCCAGTCTGTCAGGCGGGCGCTCCCGCTTTGGGTGTATCGCACGGCTCTCATCGCCGCCACCATGATTTGGGGCGGCAATTTCGTGGTGGCCAAGCCCATCGTTGAGTCGCTTGGCAGCTTCTGGGTCATCGGCATCAGGTTTATCTGCGCGGCGACCATCATGCTCGTCCTTTCCTTCAACCACGTGCGCCGACATATAAACCGCCAGGCAATCAAGGCCGGCGTAGTCATCGGCTTGTTTGCATTCCTCGGTTTCGGCTCGCAGTTTTTGGGCCTCGAGGGAACCACACCGTCGAGAAACGCGTTCCTTTCCGCCTGCTATTGCATTACCACGCCCTTCTTGTGGTGGCTCGTCGCCCACAAGCGCCCCACGAAACGCAACATGATATGCGCACTTATTTGCGTCGTGGGAATCGGCTTGGTGAGCCTGCAGGGTGATGAGATGGGGATGAGCTGGGGCGATGGCGTCAGCGTGCTTTCGGCGTTTCTGTATGGCGGCGAGATCATAGCAATCGCCATGTTCATGGGGACCAACGATGTCCTCGTGGTGACGATTGTCGAGCTAATCGTTGCAGGCATTCTTGGCTGCGTAACAGGCGTGTTCGTCTCGGGACTACCGAGTGTCGAGACATTGACCTCGCCCGATACCATCTGGCGCCTGGCATACGTGGTAGTTTTGGGCACCTGTTTTGCGAGCACGGCGCAAAACACCGCGCAGAAACACCTGCAACCGGCCGAAATTGGACTTCTTTGCTCCTTGGAAAGTGTTTTTGGTACACTGTTTAGCATGCTTTTCTATAACGAGGCAATCACGGTGAGGATGATGAGCGGTTTCGCGCTGATTTTCGCCGCCATCGCCGCTAGCGAATTCCGAGGCCGCAGACGCATGAAGTCAGACCCCATGCCAGAAGAAAGCATGGAGATAGAGCCAGGGGAAAAGTTGCGAGCAGAGAAGGCTTGCGAATAAGAGGTTCATGGGGCCCGCTTTCCTGCAAAGGGAGGCGGGCCCCTTGCGTTACGGGCCAGGCGGCGGGGCGTCGCCGGAAAGCTCGGGCCCCTGGTCCTGGCCGGGCCGCCCGGCCTCACCGCGTGCCACGCGTGTGTTGATGTTCACTGAGAAGTGGTCCTGATGATTACCGCTTTTTGAGCACCGTGGTCATCGAAAACTGAGCAGTGTGGGCACGAGGGCCGCCCCCCGCAGGGTCGGGGGGCGGCCCTCGGCGTATCGTCTCCCGGGCGCCGTCCGGCGTGCCTGGGGGCGGCGTCAGAACCCCGGGCCAGGTGGGTGCGAGGCTGCGGGCCCGCGCTGTGCCCCGCGGGCCCGGCACGGCCGGGGCCCGCATGGGCCCCGCCCCGGAAACCCGCTTAAAAATATAGTATTCCCCAGTTTGTGTGCGTCCTGTGCACGTGCCGATACGCCCTTGCCCCCGCCCTGCGCCTGCGTGTATAGTTCTCCCTCGCGCCGCACCCCAGTG
>JAHZHK010000112.1 GCA_019420325.1 Coriobacteriaceae bacterium
GAGTCATTTTCAGACAGGAGTAAAAAACGGTGAGGTTTTGGAGCTCATAACCGCTCGAAAGAAACGCGAAACCGGCCGATTGATCTCACAGGTGCCTGCCTGGCAAAGTGAATCGCAGCCGGCCTTATAGGACCCGTCATTGAACCCTGCCGGGCACGCATTGGGCTTGGTCAAGAGGCCGAGTATCCTGCCCTTCCCAGCCTTTTTATCTGAGTAAGGATACGTATGGCAATGAGTGCCCCGAGAGGTTTTCCGTCGTCGCGGTTCAGGGCTTTGCGGCGCGCCACGCAGAGGGCGAGAGCCCGGTTTCTTGTCTAAAGGCTTGGGCGAAGGCGGCTTGCTGCGGGTAGCCGAGGCGCTCGGCGACTTGTGCCACGGAAAGCGCGTCATCGGCGAGTAGTTCGCATGCCCGCTGCGTCCGCTGTCTGCGCACGTAAGCCCCCACGGACTCGCCCGTTTCGGCCTTGAACGTGGCGCAAAGCCTTGACCGGCTCGTGTACAGGCGGTCTGCGAGCTCGCCGACGCTCATGCGCCGACCTTCGTTGATCGCCTGTTCCACGGCGAGCGCCGTTTTTTCGCGAGATCGGTGCTGGCGCGCGTGCCAGCCGCCTGCCGAGCCTGCGCGCAAGCCGTCCGCAAACAGGCGAGCTCGGCGACCATGGTTTCCACGATGCCTTGCATATACATTTGCCCTCCTGCTGCGCGGGCGCGCTGCTCATTGACTCGGTGCAGCGCATGGCAGATAGCGAACGTCGCCTCCTCGCACCATGGCTTGCCGAACGCGTCGAACAGTCCCGCGAACTCGGTGGGATAACGCCTCTCCAGCTCTTCGAAATAGCCGGGCAAGAAGAGCACGGCACGCGAGTGGTAGAGCTGACCCTCAAGAAGCGGGCTTTGCTCCTCCCCACAGTTGTCCTGGATGAAGCTGCACACGGCGCCGCTCGGCCAAGGACCGCGCACCGGTTTCAGGTTCGCGGGCGTGATGCCAGCCTCCGGCATGCATGCGAGCGTGGGCCCGCTGATTTCGCTTACGCAGGCGTAGGGCTCGGGGGTGTATTCCGTAAGGTGCATGTCGTACGTGGGGGTGATGAAGTGCTCCATCACAAGGCAGGTGGGAGAAAGGGGCATAATCCACGCCCGGCCACGTGCCTGAGCGTTCGCCACTTCTCCCGTGAAAGTAGGGCCCTTGCTTCTCAGCTCGAGTCCGAGCTGCTCGAATTGCGGCGCGTAGAGCTCAGTTATGTCGGTGGTCGGCTGCGGCATTTGCGAAAGCGTCCCTTTCCTTTGCGGAATCGTCCGATTCTGTCTCAAGAGTGAGCCTTGGCTAATATCTGAATGATAAGTTTGTTCCTGTTAACCATCAAGCCACAGGAAAGGAATCGGCATGGCTCGAAAAGAAAAGGGCTGCGGCATCGGCGAGCTGCTTGCATACGCCGGCAATCGCAGGTACCTCACGTATTTGGGGATGGGGCTCTCGGCGGTGTCGCAGCTTTTGAGCTTCGGTCCCTACGTGTGCATCTGGTTCGTGGCTCGAGATCTCATCGCCGTAGCCCCCAACTGGAGCGAGGCCGTGGGCATCGCAACGTACGGGTGGTGGGCAGTGGGCTTTGCCCTGGCGAGCATTGCGGTCTACTTCGCCGGTCTTATGTGCACGCACCTGGCGGCGTTCCGCTGCGCGTCCAACATCCGCAAGGCCACAAGCGAGCACCTGCTCAAGCTGCCGCTCGGCTACTTTGACGCGCACGCCACCGGCGAGCTGCGCCGCATCGTGGACGGCTGTGCCGCATCGACCGAAACCCTGCTCGCGCACATGCTCCCCGACATCTCGGGTGCCATAGCCATGGTTGCGGGCCTGCTCGCGCTTCTCATTGCCTTCGACTGGCGTCTGGGCGCGGCCTGCCTCGTTTCCGTGGTGGTGTCCTTCGCCGCCATGGCGACCATGATGAGCGGCAAGGGCGGCGAGTTCATGAAAGCCTATATGGGCGCGCTCGTGCGTATGAACAAGACCGGCACTGAGTACGTGCGCGGTATCCCCGTGGTCAAGGTGTTCCAGCAGACGGTCCACTCGTTCAAGGCGTTCCACGACGCCATCGTCGACTACGCGCACATGGCGCAGGACTACGCCGGCACGTTCTGCCGGACGCCGCAAGTCGCGAACCTCACGGCCTTGAACGGCATTGTTGCGTTTTTCTTGCCTGTTGCGCTGCTGCTTGCTCCCGGAGAGGCGGATTTCGCCCGGTTCGTGGCCAACTTCGCGTTCTACTCGATCTTCTCGGCTGTAGTGCCCACTGCGATGACCAAGCTCATGTTCGTGGGCGAGGCCTCGCAGATGAGCGCCGACTCGTTGGCGCGCATCAGAAGCATCATGGAGGCCGAGCCTCTCGCCGTTTCGACTGCGCTCAAGCACCCGGCGGGAAACAGCGTGCGCTTCGACGATGTGAGCTTCACGTACGAGGGGGCAGAAGGCCCCGCTGTCGACCACGTTAGCTTTGACGTCCCCGCCGGCAGCACGCTCGCACTCGTCGGCCCCTCGGGCAGCGGCAAGTCCACGTGCGCCTCGCTCATCCCGCGCTTCTGGGATGCAACCTCGGGCCGCGTGCTCGTGGGAGGCGTCGACGTGCGCGACATCGACCCCCACGAGCTTATGGACCACGTCGCCTTCGTGTTCCAGACAAACAAGCTCTTCCGTCAGACGCTTGCCGACAACGTGCGCGCCGCACGGCCCGACGCCACGGACGCGGAGGTGCGCGCGGCGCTCGCCGCCGCCCAGTGCGACGACATCGTGGCGAAGCTGCCGCAGGGCATCGATACCATGCTCGGGGCCGGCGGGGCATATCTTTCCGGCGGAGAGGTCCAACGCGTGGCGCTTGCCCGCGCGATTCTCAAAGATGCCCCCATCGTCGTGCTCGACGAGGCGACTGCCTTCGCCGACCCCGAGAACGAGGCACTCATCCAGCGAGCCTTCGCACGTCTGGCCTGCGGCCGCACGGTCATCATGATCGCCCACAGGCTCTCGACCGTCGTGAACGCTGACAAGATCGTGGTCCTCGACCAGGGCCGCGTCGCCGAGAGCGGGACGCACGAGGCGCTTCTTGCCAAAGGCGGCCTCTACGCAAGGATGTGGGCAGACTACGAGCAGGCTGCTAACTGGAAGATATCCGATGCGGCTGCGGACGGCGACGCTTGGAAGGGAGGCGAGGCTTAAATGTTCGCCTCGTTCAAAAAGAAGTACTTCTTGTCCGATAAAGGCATCGCCGGGGTTAAGCGCGGGATCTTCTGGACCACGATCACCAATCTGATCACCATGGCCGGCATGGGCTTTCTGTTCCTGACCATGGCAGGCTTTATCGGCCATTTGACAGTGGGCGCAAACCTGCCTGCCGCTGTGCCCACCGTGGTTGGCCTTGTGGTCTTTCTCGTGCTGCTCTTCGCTTCCAACTGGCAGCAGTACTACTACACCTATTGCATTTTCTACGAGGAGTGCGGCAACCAGCGCATCGATATCGCCGAGCGCCTGCGCAAGCTGCCCCTTTCTTTCTTCGGCCGCCGTGACCTGGCCGATCTCACCGAGACTATCATGGGCGACGCCCAGGCCATGGAGCATGCCTACAGCCACGTTTTAGGTGAGCTTTGGGGCGCCGTTATCGCAAGTGCCGTGGCGTTCGCGGCGTCGCTTTTCTTTTGCTGGCAGCTTGCCATCGCGGCGTTTTGGAGCGTGCCTGCGGCGTTTGCCGTGTTGTATCTCACACGCGGTCCCATGGCGCCGGTCTTCGATCGGGTTCGCGCCGAGAAGGTCAGGGTCACCGAGGCAGTCCAGGAGACCCTCGAGTGCGTCCGCGAGATCCGCGCCACCAATCAGGAGGCGCACTATCTCGAGGGTCTGGGCGCCGTGATCGATCGCGAGGAACGCGAGACGACCAGAGGAGAGCTCGCCAATGGGCTTTTGGTCAACTCGGCTTTCGCCATCCTGCGCCTGGGAATCGCCACCACGCTGGCCACGGGCGCCGCGATGGTCGTCTCCGGTCAAGTCGATTTTTTGGCGATGTTCGCCTTCTTGCTTGTGGTGAGCCGCATCTACGCACCGTTCGACCAGGCCCTTATGCTCGTCTCCGAGCTGTTCGCCGCCGAGTCGTCGGCCAAGCGCATGCGCTCCATCATGGAGGAGCCCGTGGCGCGAGGCGACGAGGAGTTCGAGCCTGAGGGCCACGACGTGGTGTTCGACCACGTAGCGTTCAGCTACGGCGCGGGCGAAGACGGGCGCGCCGGCGAGAAGGTCTTGACCGACGTGAGCTTCACCGCGAAGGAGGGCGAGGTCACCGCACTCGTCGGCCCGTCCGGCTCGGGCAAGTCGACGGTGAGTCGCCTGGCGGCGCGCTTCTGGGACGCCACCTCTGGCAAGGTCACCGTAGGAGGTGTGGACGTCGCAAGCGTGGATCCCGAGGTGCTGCTGCGCGATTACGCGATTGTCTTCCAGGACGTGCTGCTCTTCGACGACACGGTGATGGGCAACATCCGCCTCGGCCGTCGCGACGCCACCGACGAGGAGGTCCTGGCCGCCGCACGTGCCGCGAACTGTGACGGGTTCGTGAGCCTCATGCCGCAGGGCTACAACACCATGATCGGCGAGAACGGCTCCAAGCTCTCCGGCGGCGAGCGCCAGCGCATCTCCATCGCCCGAGCCCTGCTTAAAGACGCACCCATCGTCCTTCTGGACGAGGCCACGGCGAGCCTGGACGTGGAGAACGAGACGGCGGTGCAGGGGGCCCTCTCCCGTCTGCTCGCAGGCAAAACCGTCATCGTGATCGCACACCGCATGCGCACGGTCGAGAACGCCGACAAGATCGTAGTTCTGAAGGACGGCGTGGTCGCCGAGCAGGGCACGCCTGCCGAGCTCAAGGCGGCGGGCGGGGAGTTCGCCCGCATGGTGGAGCTGCAGAAGGAGGCGACGGCCTGGCGGTTGTAGGGTCACCCCCTCGAAAACGATCCATTTGCGAGGGGGTGCCTCCTCTGAGAGACGCCCCCTCGCGAGCGAGCTTCCCCTACTCCTGCACCTTCAAAGCTTCGGCGAGGCTAATGCGCCTGATGGAGCGCGTGTGCAAAAGCGCCACGACGAAGTAGGTCGCAAACCCGATGCCCGCGCATGCGGCCATGGCCGACTGCGGCACGTAGATTTCGATGTTGCCGTTGTAGGAGAGCAGCATCGCGCGGAAGATCGCGCTGAGCGATTCGATGATCAACGGCTCGCACAGCACGAGCGAGGCGACGACGCACAGCGTGATTGAGCGGATGTAGAGGTGCGATATCTCGCCGTCGCGGTAGCCGAAGATCTTCATATAGCTGATCGAGCGTGCGCTGCGGTCAATCACGGCCTTGGTCAGCAGGTACATGAACAGCAGGAAAATGAACACGGCGAGGCCGACCATCATACCGATGATTTCGCCCATCATACCGATGAACTGGTCGCCGACGGCGCGCATGTCATCGGGCGTGGTGTCGCCGGCGAAGTAGCGCGAGTCGAGGTCGAGCGCCTCGTCACTCACGTAACCGTTGAAGTACGAGGCGTCGTTGCCGAAGAGCTCGTTGAAGTCGTCGATGCTCATGTAGACGTTCATATTCGACTTGGTGCCCCACGTAAAACCCTCGCCCACGTACTCGAGGGGGTAGTCCTTGTCCTCGTACTTGTCGTGGAGCTCGATTTGCTGCCCTTCCTTCCAGCCGAACTTGTCGAGAAGCCCACAACCGAAGACGACGCGGCCATCGCCGACGTCCAGGCCCTGCCAGTAGCGCGAGTCGGGCGAGATGCCGTAGACGGCCACCGACTCTGTGCCGTTACCATCGCCGCGGTCGTATTGCAGCTGGTAGACAGCGTATTTCTCGGCTTGTGCGATCTTCCCCGCCCCATTGTCAACGGTGTTCACGGGGTGGATGTCGTCGTTATCGGCGTCGATTGCGGAGGCATCGTCGATGAGGCCGATCGCTTCGTCGCGATCGCAGCCGAGGGCGTTTGCGAGCTCGTCGAGGCGCGCAGAGAGGACGTCCTTTCTGCCCTGCACCTTCTCAAGTGCATCGGTTGCAGCCTGCATGTTCGCAGCGCTGGGCGATGCTACAAGCGCATCGGCAGCCGATTGCGCCGCGTCTGCCGCATCCTCAAGCTCGTCCTCGGCGTCCTCGACAGCGGAAAGGATCGCACCATCGACGGACTGCAGTCGCTCGAACGCCGCCCATTGCCCGCGCTCCTCATCGCTACCCTCGAGCTCAAGCGGGGCCTTGAGGGTGTATTGGTGCTTGGCGACGAGGCTCGTCTCGAGGTTGTCGGCATAGTGCGTCATTGTGGGGAGGATCGCCAAGCCGAAGAGCAGAAGCAGCGAGGCGAAGGCGACGCCTACGAAGAGGGTGGCGAAGTTGCCGAGGTTGCGCAGAAAGATGCGCAGGCGGAAGCGCGTGACGAACCCCATGCGCTCGGGCAATCGCAGCCCGCGCTTGGTTCCGGTTTTTCCGCTGGCCTCATGACGAAGGAACTGCAAAGGCGTCTTGCCCATCTTGCAAAGAAGGCCCGCGAGCGTGATGAGGATAAGCGCGGCTGCGGGCACAACGGCGCACTTGACAAAAATCTCCCAGCTCCAGTACACGTGGAAGGGCGGCAGGCTGTAGGAGCCGTAATAGAGGTTGCGCATGGGCTCAGTGAGGAATGCCACGCCGAGCGCACATCCCAGGCCCGCCGCGAGGATGCCCACGATGGCAGGCAGCGCAAGGTAGTGAAGGACGATCTCCCGTTTGCGATAGCCACTGGCAAGGAGCGTGCCGATGATGGCGCTCTCCTCCTCGATGGTGGCGTTGGTGAGCACTACGAAGACGAAGGCCATGATCACGATGATGATGTCAAGCAGCGTCGTCCACATAGCGGAGTCGCCGTCCACGTCATCGCGAGCGTAGCCGATGCCCTGGTTGGAGTCCGCGTCGATAAGGTCGTCCACGCGCGCGTCGGCGTCCACGAGGGCCTCGACCATGTCCTTCTCGACATCGGCACGCTCAGCGGCGGAGAGATCACGGTCGTTAAAGGTGAACGAGTATAGGTAAGCGGGTGCGCCGCCGGCATCTTCAAGTGCGGCAAAGCCCTCGTCGGTGACTTCCGCCACACCGTAGGTGAAGGTGTTTACCGTGAAATCCGAATTGTCGAGGAAGAGCGCCTGGCTATCGGGCTGGGTCATGATGCCGCAGATGGTGTAGGTGCGCCCGTCGAGCTCAACCTTGTCGCCCACGGCGAGGTCGTTGTTCGCAGCGAAGACGCGGTCGACGGCCACCTCGTCGTCCGCCCGGGGCTTTGCGCCCTCACAATAAGATGCGAGATTGACTTCGGTGCGCTGCGCGTAGACGCGCAGCGTGCGCTTGGTACCATCGTCTCCCATGGATTTCTTGATGGCGGCATCGATGGAGAAGTTCTTATAGAACATAACGCCGCCGACGCTTTCGGCCGCATCCTCTGCCGCTTCGAGTTGGGCATCGGTTGCCTCGAATGCCGTCACCACGCGGCCGTCCTCGATTATGTACTCGTCGCGCATACCGTCGATAAGACTGCCGATGGAATGAGCGGCGAGCAAGAAACCCGACGTAAGGGCGATTGCGCCGCACATGAGCAGGAAGATGCCCAAGTATTTGCCGATGTTGTTGCGCAGCTCGCGAGGGAGCCGCCTGACGAGGGGGGTCATTACGCGCCTACCAATCGAGCTTTGAGGCGGATACGGTCGACGCATTTACCTCGTCTTCGTCCAGGCGTCCGTCACGCAGGCGCAGCATGCGGTCGGCCATGCGGGCGATGGCGGCATTGTGCGTCACGATCACGAGGGTGCAGCCGTACGCCTGGTTCACTCGCTCCATAAGCTCGAGCACTTCTTTCGAGGTCTTGTAGTCGAGGGCACCCGTTGGCTCATCGCAGAGGATAAGGCCGGGGTTCTTCACGAGTGCGCGGCCGATGGCGCAGCGTTGCTGCTGGCCGCCGGAGACCTGGCGCGGGAACTTGTTGCGGTGCTCCCAAAGGCCAAGCGAGCGCAAGAGGTCCTCCATGGGAAGAGGGGTGCTCGAAAGGTGTGCCGTGACCTCGATGTTCTCCTTGATGGTGAGGTCGGGCACAAGGTTGTAGAACTGGAATACGAAGCCGAGCTCGCGTCGGCGGTACTCGCCGAGGTCCTTCGGCGAGAGGGACGTGATCTCGCGGCCTCCGATTGAGATAGTGCCCCCGTCGGCTCTCTCAAGGCCGCCGATGAGATTCAGGAAGGTGGATTTGCCCGAGCCCGAGGGGCCGAGCATGACGCAGATCTCACCGCGGTTGATTGTCGTGGTGATGTTGTCGAGCACCTGCACGCGGGCCTCTCCGTCGCCGTAGTGTTTGGCGAGGCCCTTGACGACGAGATAGGGGGTATTTGATTTAGCCATGGTCGTTCTGTCTCGAAAAGGGACACGGCTGTCTCTTTAGGTTATACTTAGCAAACTTATAACGCAAAAGTTAACTATTTTCAACTAATCGACTTGGCTTCCGCCCTTTTCTGAGGATTCCATCGAACATCTCGCATACCGCCAAGTTCCCGGATTTGGGCGAAAGGGGAAGGCCGAATACCCTTCTCTCGCGCATGAGTTCCCTTCATTCGAGTAAAGAAGCCCGAATTGGAGGGCTTCAGCATGCGCCGCGTTCTGTTTGCGCGCACGATTTGAAAAGAGACTGATATGGCATCATCGAAAACCGGTCGTGCTCGTCGTGGTCGGACAAATGGGCACCCATCTTGGCTGCCGCCGCCTCGGCAGTCGGCTTGGGAAACATGTGGCGTTTCCCGCATCTGGCAGTGAAGCACTGTGGCGGCACGTTCCCTTTTCGGGAGCCTAACCGGAAGTTGAGGCATGCAGCTCATAACCTCGCATGAGAGCCCGCGCCTCTCAATCCAACCCGACCCGCATCTCCCCTCTCAAGGCCACGCGCGATCCGCGCCCCCAAAAACCGCGCGTGCTACAACCCATCTTTTGCAGCTTAAAGGGGCTGTTTGACGCATCTGACCTGCGCAAACAGCCCCTCTTCTTGTGACATTTTATGTAGTGGAAAAGACCCTCAGTCGGTCAGCGGCCTCCTCACATCAGCCATGATCTGCCGTATCCGACCTTTGGTGAGCACCTGCTTGGAGAGGTCTATCCCCACAGCTTGCGCGAGCTCGTCCGTCAGGTC
>JAHZHK010000113.1:0-480 GCA_019420325.1 Coriobacteriaceae bacterium
TGAGTCCATGATGTCGAGTGCGCTTTCGTTTGCGGGCGCGACGTTCTCGTGGGTTCTCATCTGGACGGTCTTCGCATCGGTTGGCACGTCCAACCCGGCGGGTGCCCTGTGGGCGCTCGGCGCGGGCTATACCATGCAGGCGCTGGGTTTGGAGGCGGGCTCTCTTTTGGGCCGCTGGGCTACTTCGGAATGGTTTGCGGCTTCGGAGAGTGTGGCCAACTGTCTCAATGCCGTGGTGGTGATTGCGTTCATCGGGTATCTGCTTGTGGGAATGCGCGGCTTCTCGTTCAGCGCCGCCTTTGCTGACATCGTGCCTGTCGAGCCGCTGCGCATTTTGGGGAACCCTGCCGCCCATATTCAGCAGAGCTGCGAGGCCTTGGCTCATGAGCACGGCCTGTCTGCCCGCGAGCTCGACGTGATGCTTCTGCTCGCCCAAGGCAAGGGCGGCCAGGAGATTCAAGACGAGCTCGTTGTGTCGCG
>JAHZHK010000113.1:490-9176 GCA_019420325.1 Coriobacteriaceae bacterium
GTCGCGCAACACCGTGAAGACCCACGTGCGCCATATCTACCGCAAGCTCGATGTGCATTCCCAGCAGGAGCTCATCAACCTCGTTGGCGGCTCTCCATGCTGATTTGCCATGCGGCCGGGGTATAATACCTAGGTGTCGCCCGCGACGTCTTAAGCCCTGGGCGGCGAAGAAAGCGTGTTCCACGTCGGAAAAGGGAGCTTGCTATGTATATGTCTTACGACGGCTGGGGCATGATTGCGGCCATCATTGCCTGCGTCATTTTCGCCTGCTTTGTGGTGGCGTACTTCGTGTCCATCTCCATGATGGTGCACAGCGCTGTTGAGAAGGGTTGCCCGTGGAGCAAGGGTCGCCTGTGGTTCATCGGCATCTTCACCACGCCCATCACCCTGGGCGTCATCGTGGCGGGCCTTCCCGACCGTAAATAGCGCTTGTAGGTCGGTTGTCCTTTCAAGTGAGTTGAGCTGTTCAAGCGGGCCGTCGACGTGGACTCGGCGGCCCGCTTTTGTTTGCCGCCGAGCCGGTCCATGTGCTCTTTATGCGTGAGAGCAAGCGGGTGCCGTTATGTCTGCGGGCATCTCGGCCGGTCCGACCGCCCTAAACCCTCCATGTCGCCATGTCGGGGGGCTTGGTTTTTGTGACACGCATGTAAGGTTTGCCGGCCCCGTCCTTGGTATTATGAGCAGCGTTCAAGTGGCGTGTCGGTGAAGTGGGTGATACATATATGCATATATATGTCATTGAAGACGACGAGTCGGTGCGCGATCAGCTTGCGGTGCTCTTGCAGCGCACCGGTTACGAGGTGGCGTGTGCCACTTCGTTCAACCACCTGGTAGACGATGTGCTTGCAGCATCTCCCGACCTCGTGTTGCTCGACTTGGGCCTGCCGGGAACCGACGGGCAGATAGTCTGTCGCGAGCTGCGCCGTGTCTCGCATGTGCCCATCATCGTGGTCACGAGCCGTGCCACCGACCTCGACGAGGTCATGTCCATGACGTTGGGCGCCGACGACTTTGTGACCAAGCCCTACAACCCCTCCGTGCTCCTTGCCCACATCGAGGCATGTCTGCGCCGGGCCAAAGGCCCCGGCGAGAGTCCGGCCAACGTGCTGGAATGCGCGGGGGTCTCGCTTGACCTGGCACGTTGCACGGCGAGCTATAAGGGCAAGTCTGTCGAGCTCACCAAGAACGAGACACGCATCCTTTCGTTGCTCATGCGCCGTGCCGGCAGGGTCGTGTCACGCGAGGACATCATGGTGGAGCTTTGGAACTCCGATGCCTTCATCGACGACAACACCCTTACGGTGAACATGAACCGACTGCGCAAGACACTTGCCTCCATCGGCGTGGAAGGCTTCCTGCGCACGCACCGCGGCCTGGGCTATTCGGCGGAGACATCCCTGTGAGGGCGCTTGAGCGTGACGCGCGCGGTCTGAGCCTTGCGGCCTACCTGCGCGGCCATGCGGCTACGGTGCTGGTGGGGATCGCCGTACTCGCTTTCGTGTGGCCTTTGCTGAGGTTGACGGGTATGACGGGCCAGTTGGCGGCCCTGTTCGTTGTTTTGCTTGCTTTGGTGCTGGGGTCCATGGGCCTTATCAACTACCTGCGCGCACGCAGCTGGTGCCAGGCGTTTCAGGATATTGCCGACGAGCCCGACCGTGCGCTCGCGCTCGCGAGCGAAATGGGTGAGCCCGATGGGGCCGAGGCCCGTGCAGCGTATGAGGCGCTCGAAGCGCTGCGTGTGCAGGCGGCACATGAAGTGGGGGAGTCGCAGCGCCGCGAGCGTGAGCACCGCGAGTGCGTGGAAACGTGGGTTCACGAGGTCAAGACGCCCCTGGCTGCCGCGCGACTCATCATCGACAATGAAGACGGTCGCGTGCCTCGCAGCCTCACCACCGAGCTCGACCGCGTGGACACCCTTGTCGAGCAGGCGTTGTTCTTTGCCCGCTCAAGTTGCGTCGAAAAAGACTTTCGCATTCGGTCGTGCGAGGCGTCGACTCTTGTGCGCGATGCATTGAAGTCCCGCGCGGCGGCGCTTGTGAGCGCGCACATGACGGTCAGCATGGAGGGACTCGAGGGTGTCACGGTTTTTGCCGACGCCAAGTGGGTCGCGTTCGTCTTGGGTCAGCTTATCGACAATGCCGTGCGGTACCGCCGCCCCGACGGTGCCTGCCGTATCGACTTCAGCGCATCGCGCGAAGACGAAGGTAGGGCAGACGAGCGCGTGGTGCTCAAGGTGCGCGACAACGGGTGCGGTGTATGTGCCGCCGACAGGGGTCGAGTGTGGGAGAAGGGCTTTACCGGCAGTAATGGCCGCACGCACGCCAAGTCGACGGGTATAGGTCTCTACCTCGTGCGCAATCTCTGTCAGCAGATGGGCGTCGCAACAAGCCTGTCGAGCGTTGAGGGACAGTGGACGTGTGTGAGCCTGACGTTTCCGGCCAATCGCATGCATGTGCTGGGGGAATAGGCGCCGCTGCGCACCTTACACGAACGTCACCCACATGTAAGGCCAATCGATGGCACGGCAGTGCCCGACAGACGATGATGTCTAGCGTTGGACAACATCTATGGCGCACGGCATCTGGCCGTTGCGCGGAAGGGAGGCCTGCCATGGCGGCGGTCTTGGAAGTGCGAAACCTCGAGAAAGTGTATGCGGGAAGGGGCGCCTCGACCCGGGCGCTCGCAGGCGTGAGCCTGTCGGCTGAGAAGGGCGACTTCGTGGGCATCATGGGTGCGTCGGGCTCGGGCAAGACGACGCTGCTCAACTGCATCGCTACCATCGATGCACCCACCTCGGGCACGGTCCTCATCAACGGGCAAGATGTGACGAAGTTGAAGTCGCGCGCTTTGGCGGACTTTCGTCGTGAGGAGCTCGGCTTCGTGTTCCAGAATTCCAACCTGCTCGATACGCTCACCTGTCGCGAGAACATAGCGCTGCCCCTCACCATCGGGCGCGTGCCGGCGGGCGAGATTTCGGCGCGCATTATGGCTATGGCATCGACTCTGGGCATCGAAGAGATTCTCAACAAGTTTCCCTACCAGGTGTCGGGCGGTCAGCGTCAGCGTGTGGCAGCGGCCCGCGCCATGATCGGCCAACCCAAGCTCGTGCTTGCCGACGAGCCCACAGGCGCTTTGGACTCCAAGAATGCGAAGCTTCTGCTTGAATGCTTCGAGATGCTCAACAAGCAACTCGATGCCACCATCCTCATGGTGACGCACGACTCGTTTGCCGCCAGCTATTGCAAGCGCGTCGTGTTCATCCGCGACGGTCGTGTGTTTACCGAGGTGGTGCGCGGCGACGCCACGCGCAAGCAGTTCTTCGACGACATCATGCGTGTCGTAGCCGTCATCGGGGGAGACGAGACCGATGATCGCTAAGCTTGCCTTTGGCAACGTCCGCAAGTCCCTGCGCGACTTTGCCGTTTACTTTGCCACGGTCGCCCTGGGCGTAGCTGTCTTTTACGCGTTTAACACCATTGCTGACCAGGCAGATTTTCTGAGCGGCGATGCCTCAGGCATCGTCGCGTCCATCGGCGGCATCATGCGCGGACTCACAGTTTTCCTTGCGCTGGTGCTGGGCTTCCTTATGGTGTATGCCAATAACTTCCTCGTTCGCAGGCGCAAGCGGGAGCTGGGCCTCTACCAGATGCTCGGCATGCGTCGCTCGCAGGTTTCGGCCGTGTTGGCGCTTGAGACACTTATCAGCGGCGTCGGCGCCTTCGTGTGCGGTTTGGTGCTTGGCGTCTTGCTGTCTCAGCTGCTTGTGTTTGTAACGGCGGCTCTCTTCCATGACACGATCACCGCGTTCTCCTTCCGCTTCAGCCCTGAGGCTGCCTGGTTTACCTTTGAGTGCTTTGCTCTCATGTTTGCCGTAATGTTGCTGTTCAACATGCGTGCGCTTCGCCGTGTGCGCCTGGTTGACCTCATGGAAGCCGATCGCGTGAACGAGGAGGTCAAGCTGCGGAGCTTACCTGCCTCGGTGGTCGTTTTCCTGGTTGGCGCCGTTCTCATTGGCGTGTCGTATGCTCGTCTGTTGCATGACGGACTGCCTGTTGCGGGCTTTGAGGGGGAGGCGGGGCGGGCCTTCTACATCACCACTGGAATGGTGTGTGCCGGCACGGTAGTGGTCTTCTATGCGCTTTCGGGGTTCCTGGTGAGCCTCATGCAAAGGGTTCCGCGTGTGTACTGGCGTGGTCTCAACATGCTCACGCTGCGCCAGCTCAACTCACGCGTAAACACGGCGTCCGGTTCCATGGCGGCCATCTCGATGATCTTGTTTCTCGCCATCACGGCGGTCACAACGGGCGTAAGCGTGTGCTCGGCGTTTACCTCCACCATTGAGGAGCACAACCCTTACGATGCTTCCGTTGACGTGTGGTACTTCAATCCCGATTCGCCCAGTTCGCTCCAGTCCCTTCCTCGTACTTCGGACGGCCAGGTCGCGCCGGGCTATGGTGCCGCCACCGAAGAGCACGATGTTGTGCAGATGCTTGCCGATGCGGGTTACGACCTGTCTTCCGTAGCCGACTACAACGTTCTTGAGCTGAGGGAAGCGTCAGGGCTTGCCGAAAGGCCTATAGCATCTTTTGACGAGATGACCCGCGTTACCGGTGCTACCTTGCCTGCCAGCGTTGCAGGCATGGCCTCCGACGGCGGTATTCAGGTGGTTGGCGTGTCCGAGTTCAATGCATTGCGCTCCCTTCTGGGCTTCGATCCCATCGAGCTCGGCGAGGATGAGTACGCGATGGCCTGCGACATGGGCGAGGGTCTTCGCGATTTTTACAGCCAGGTGATGCACGCCGGCTACACGGTAACGCTGGTGGGCAGGGACCTTGTTCCGTCGACTGTTGGAGTCATCGATGACGCCTCCGGCGCCCTGTCCAACTCCATCGTTGGATCAAACCCCGGGTACTTTATCGTCCCCGACGACATTGCGGCTCAGGCACCGTGTGCTTCGGCGTATATCAACATGCGGTACAAAGATGGCATGAATGAAGCGCCGCGCGAGCTAATGAATGAGCTTGTAAACCTCCAGACGGGTGACATCTTCAAAGAGGGACAGACGACGTTTGCATACATCGGGAACGTGATTCAGAAAGAGGAGTCATGGTCTGCGATGAACAGCATGACCGGCATCGTGAGCTACATGGCGGTTTACATTGGCTTTGTGCTTGTGGTGTCGTGTGCGGCAATTCTCGCAATCCAGCAGCTTTGCGCCACAACGGACGCCCAGCATAGTTGGAGGCTTCTGTGGGAGCTGGGTTGCCCGCGCAAACTTGTGTACCGCTGCTTGCTTATGCAGACGCTCGTGCACTTCTTGCTTCCGCTTGTTGTGGCGTTGGCGCACAGCATGGTGGCGCTCAGCGTAGTGCGTGACGTCGTGGAAATCTTTGGTGCCTTCGACATCACGACGGCGGCAATCTCGAACGGCGCTCTGTTCGTGGCAGTGTACGGCGCCTATCTCTTCGCGTCGTACCGCCTGAGCCGCGGCATGGTCAATGCAACGATGGGTAACGTCGGACGATTGAGCGCATAGGGACAGAAGCCGCGGGCAGAATCATTGCACGGGGTCCCGGGTCGGTTCAAAGCCGTTCCCCGGGACCCCTGCTTGTATGGCAATCATTCAGATGCGGCAGGATTGTCTCGCTTGCACCTCCGTTCACGAGTAGAACTTGTCTGTTTGCGGCGCAGTTGGCGCATGGCAAGTTCGCGCAGCGGGGCGAGCTGCTAGCCGCTTATCATTCAGGACTGCGGGCAACAGGAGGCCTAACAAGTCCAAAGCGCGAGCGTGCGCCAGCGCTGCATGGCAAAGTCGCTCGAGCAGGTGACAAGCGTGATACAGCGTGTGGCGCTGGCAAGTATCTGGCTGGCCTGGGAAGAGAGGGCATCGGCTTGAGCGGCGATGCCCTCAAGCCATGCGCGGAAGACGTCCGTCTCGGCTTGATTGGTGTCCCCGCCTGCGCCTTCTTCCCAGTCGAACCGCTGGATTTCTTGCCAACTTGCGTCTACCCGCAGGGCGCAGAGGGGTTCCGCCTGCACGAGCCCCTCGGGTGTCTCCCACTTCAGGGAGCCGAGTCGGTCAAACCTCTCTTGGAGGTATGCCTCCTGAAGCTGGGAGAACATGCCCGAGGTGCTCGTCATGTGATGGGCGTAGGCGCAGAGATGCCGCGCGTCAGCCCCGCCGCAGCGCCTGTCGAGAAAGGGCGTGCCGCTGCTCGACGAACGCCCCCACAGGTCATGCGTGAGATACCAGGCTTGGTCGTCCTCGCTGTGCGTGGCGACTACGGGCAGGTCGATGTCGGTGCCTTGCACGCTCACCCAGGCCGCGACGGACTGGTTCACCTCGTGCAAGGCACCCCAATCGCGCCGGGTTTGCCGCGAGGCCCCGGTGCTTGCCGGGGAGTCTGTCGCGGCAGCGAGGGAGGGCGCGGCGCCCAGGCGGGTTGCTTGGGCGAGGTCCCCATAGCTGCGCGAGCACGCGGCCTCGTGCGCCACGCTGCCCAAGCCGACGCCTATGCACACCGCACCGCACGCCAGCGCCCCCATGCCAATCGCCCTGCGTCGCGAGACGAGGGGCACACCCATCTGCCTAGACATGTCGCCTGGTTCTCAGCGATGCCCTCGAGGTGCTTTTCGGGCGGATCCTTGGTACTTGTTGGGCGGGCTGGTCGCCTGTCTGCGCCTCATCGCTGCAGGCCACACGCGCGCCATGAGACACGTCGGCGTATGCGATGCGGGGCACACCGTCTTGGCCGTTGCCACGCTTCTTGAGGACGAGGACGAGTCCCGCGAGCATGCAGATTCCGCCTACGCCCACTAGGCAGGCCCACATGAGGCCTTGGCCGGTTTGGGGAAGGTCTTCACCGGGAGTTGTGGGAGCGGGCGGGGGAGTGACAAGCGCAACCGTCTGCCCCGCGTCGTCGTAGTCGCGGTGCTGGGCGATGGTTTTGCCGTCGCGCTGTAGCTTCTCCAGGAACACGAGCTTCTTGCCGGCCAGACCCGAGCCGTCAAACGTCGCGGTCACGTCGAGCGTCGTGGCCGACTTCGTGGGCACAAAGCTCGTGCTTGATGCGATGACCGTCTCGTGAGTGTCGGCCACGGCGAGCTCAGTCACGATGGTGTAAGAGGCTCCCGGTATGAGCCCGCGCATCTCAACACGGTCGACAAGCTGCATGTTTGCAAGCGCCGCCGCCTCATGGTCGCCGTCTGCAGGATCCTGTGCCGTGGTACGGATGTCCACGAACGACACAGTCTGCGCCGCATCGCCGATGTTTGCGTGCACGGCGACCTCGCGCCCATTGAACGAGACGCTCTCGAATGCCACGACCTCCTTGCCTGCAAACTGCGAGGCGTCGAAGGTGAACGTCACGTTGACGCGACCCTTCGCGGCCGATGCCGTGAAGTCACCGGAGGCGGTGAGCTGCTTGCCCTTGCCGTCTTTCAAAACCTTGCCCGTCTGCTTGTCTACGAGCTTGCCCTCAAGGTGATATGTCTTGCCTGCTTCAAGGCCGTCATACTCCACGATATCGACAAGGGTGACCTTGTCTGCAAACGCCGTCTCATGCAGCCCGGTCTCCTTCTCGGTGAGTGTGGTACGTAAGTTGGGTGTGTTGAAGCTCACCGTTTGGTTGGCGTCTGCTAGGTCGCAGTGCGAGGCCACGAGTTTCCAGGCATCGTCGCCCTCGCCGTCGCCTGCCTTGACATAGAGCTCCTCGAAGGCCACGGCCTGGCCTGCTTGAATGCCAGAGACTCCCTTGAAGGTCACATCCACGCTGCCGTCGCTTTTGTCAGCCGTAAACTCCATGCGAGCTTCCAGGGGTTTACCTGCAGCGTCTTGGTAGGCCTCGCCGGACTTTGCGTCATGAAGCGTACCGACAACTCGATACGTCTTGCCTACTGTAACGTTTTCATACGCAACCGTGTCGACAAGGTCAATGGGACTCGTTCCCATGACGGAATGCGCCCCGTCTGCGGTTGCAAGCGTCGTGCCAACGCACGGCACGTCCACTGCCTGGGTCTCGTCGGCGATATCGGCATGCACGGCAAGCTCGCGTCCCTCGCAGGTGAGCGTCTCGAAGGCGACAATCGTTTTGCCTGCCAGGCTGCTTGCGTCAAAGGTGAACTCGACCGCCTGCGTGCCCGAGGCTGCCTGCGGGGTGAACTCAACGCTCGCGCTCACGGGCTTGCCGGCGGCATCAAGCACCTGCGAGGCGCTCTCTTTGTCCATGAGGGTGCCGGTGAGGGTGTAGGTCTTCCCGGGCTTGAGGTTGGTGTAGACCACTGTGTCTGTGAGCGTGATGGCCTGCGCCGCGTTGGCCATGTGCAGGCCGGTGGCGGCGTCGGTCAACGTGGTGGCGATGCTGGGCTTGTCGACTACCCAAACGCTCTGGGCCTCGCTTGTCATGTCATCGTGACTTGCGTATAGCTCGCCCCGTGCGTCATAGACCCGCTGACGTGCCACGATGCGCTGCCCGGCAAACCCGCTCAGATCGCAGTCGATACCGATCTGATAGGTCCCGTCGCCCGCAAGTTCGAGTTCCGCGCTTGTGCGTAGCACGTTGCCGGCCGCGTCTTGCAGCACATTGCCTGCCTCGTCGCACAGTTCAAGCTCCGCGACGTACGTACCCGCCTTGAAGTGGCCGTACGACCCTGTATCGACAAGCCTCTCGTCGCCCAGCGCATAGGC
>JAHZHK010000114.1:0-3741 GCA_019420325.1 Coriobacteriaceae bacterium
TGGAACGATTACTTCGACGTCGACCTCATGGATGCCGAGGGCCCCGATCTTGAGCTGCCCATCCCTAATGGCCTGCGCCTTAAGAAGAACTTTGTGGGTAAGAACCTCGTCAATTACGACTCGATGCTGGTGCTGTCGCACTTCAAGGGTCATCCCATGGGAGGCTTCGGCGGTGCCCTCAAGCAGCTTTCCATCGGTGTTGCCTCTTCGTACGGCAAGGCGTACATCCACGGCGTCACCGTGCCCGAGAACATTTGGACGGCCGACCACGACCGGTTCCTCGAGTCCATGGCCGACGCCGCGAGCTCGGTTGTCGATTTCTTTGCCGCGCGTGGCGGCATCGCGTACGTCAATGTCATGAAGAACATGTCGGTCGACTGCGACTGTTGTGCCGTGGCCGAGGACCCCTGCATGGCCGACATCGGCATCCTGGTGTCCACCGACCCCGTCGCCATCGACCAGGCGTGCCTCGACCTTGTCTACGCTGCCACGGACGACCCCGGCCGCGACCACCTCATCGAGCGCATCGAGAGCCGCAATGGCGTCCATACCGTTGAGGCCGCTGCGGCCCTTGGCATCGGCAGCCGTGAGTATGAGCTGGTTGAGGTGGAGTAGTGGGTTTCCAAGCCGGCGCGCTTCCGAAGGGTGTACCGGTTTTTTTAACGCTCGGAGGGTTTCATGCAGATTCGTAAGACCACGCTTGCCGATGTCGACGCGGTTGCTGCCATTTATGACAGAGCCCGTATTTTCATGCGCGAGCAAGGAAATCCCACGCAGTGGGCGGGGGAGTATCCCAATGCCGACACGGTGCATACCGACGTTACAAACGGCGTGGGCTATGTGTGCGAGCAGGCCGGCCGTGTGGTGGGCGCCTTCGCCTTCATCGTGGGAGATGAGCCAACCTACCAGGTGATTGAGGGTGGTTCTTGGCGCAGCGATGAGCCGTACGGCACAATTCACCGCATTGCCTCCGACGGTACGGTCCGAGGTGTCGCTCGCGCGTGCTTTGATTTCTGTGCCACTCAGATTTCGCATCTGAGGATCGACACCCATGCCGACAACCGTCCCATGCAAGGTGCCACTCTTAAGTTTGGTTTCGAGCGGCGAGGCATCATCCATGTTGAGGATGGCTCGCCTCGTTTGGCCTACGACTGGCTGGGCGAGGCCCGCGGATAGGGGGAATGGCATCGCGACTGGCACTCCGGACTGTACGCTGCCGGTAAGATGGGCACCAACCGCCTCGGTTCCACCTCGATGTCCGACATCTACGTCTTCGGCCGCATTGCGGGCAACAACGCCGCTGACTACGTGGGCTAAGTACTGAGCGCATAGGCGCGCACGAACAAGTGCCCGTCCGTCCCCCATGGGGCGGGCGGGCACTTTTGTATGCAAGCAGCTTCGAGTGGACCCGCGTTGTGATGCGAGGTCCGCCCGGGGCCGAGGCTGCGCGCAATAGGTGGGCGATGAAGGTGTCGCTTGTGCTATCTGCCTGCGATTACTTCGCAGCGAGTTCCTTGCCCAGGACGCGGCCCAGCGTCATGGCCAGGCCCAGGGTCAGGCCGGGCATGGGGGTGGAGTACTGCACGGCGAAACGACCGCCGGAGTTGTTGCCCGTGGCATACAGGCCGGGAATCGGGTCGTAGTTCTTGTCGAGAACAGCCTGGTTCTCATCGATGACAAGGCCGTTCAGGGCGCAGGTGCCCACCATGGGCTTCTCCTCGACGCTCATGATGGCGTAGAAGGGGGGCTCGCTAATCGAGAGAAGGGTGTTGGGGTCGCGACCAAAGTCCTCGTCCTCGCCAGTCTCGCAGAAGCCGTTGTACGTGTCGATGGTTGCCTTCGTGGTGGCCTTAACGTCGTCGGAAAGTCCCATGTATTCGAACAGCTCATCGAGCGACTGGGCGCCCCAGGCGCATACCGTGTTGCCCTCGTCGACCTCGCCGCCCTCTGCTCCGCGCTCAACCCAGGAGGCAAACGTGGAGTCGAAGTCGAAGTAATCGCCGTCGCCGATGGGCATGCCGAAGTGCTCGGGCGCCATGGCGGCAATCTGCTCGGCGTACTTGCTGTCAAAGATGGCATAGTAGCGACCGGGCTTGTTGCGTTCGGCACGCATGAGCTGGCCAAAGACGCCCATGAACGTCTCGTCGGTGAAGCGGCGGCCACTGGCGTCAACCCACATGAACGGGCTACCCCACGGGTTCTGGCCACCCTGGAAGCCGGCGCCCCAGCGCAGAAGGTTCGTGGAGTAGGTGCCGCTGGAGTACATGACCTGGGGGCTCACGAGGGTGCGGGTGACCGGGTCCATGGAGCCGCCGACCCACATGCCCATCTTGATGCCACTGCCGTCACGACCGAACATGGCGCACGTCATGTTGTCGGTGGACAGACCGTGGGCCTGGAACAGGTTGCGCTGCTCGTCCTGGAGGGCGGCGTACATCTTGGGATTTGCGCCGTAGTCGCCGCAGGCAAGAACGACGGCCTTGTTGGCGACGAACTTGATGTAGTTGCCGTCGACATCCCGAGCGATGACGCCGGTCACCTTGGTCTGCGGGACCTCGGTCTCGGTCGACGTCAACACGCCGTTCTCGTCGGTGGAATCGACGCAGACGGTGCCCGTGGTCTCCTCGGTGGTCAGAACAACGCCGGTCGTCTGCCAGAACCACTTGGCGCCCTGCGACTCGGCCTGCTCAACCATCGTGGCAGCAGCGCCGTTGAAATCAATTTGGATGGAGCCGCGCCAGCACTTGAAGCCGTTGGTGTCGCTGCCGTTGTCAAAATAGGCGTGGTTGGTATCGAGGTTGTGGACGTACACCTTGTCGGCCACTTCGGCGGGGGAGTTGGCAACGAGCCAGTCTACGAGCTCGCCGGAGTTGTCCACGAACTTCTTGATGAGGCGCGGATCGGTGCGGTTGTTGTTGCGGCGCTGGTACTCGGCGATGAAGGCGCTCTTCTTGATGGGGTCGACGCCCTGGTCAAGCGCGAACTGGGAGTTAATCGAAGCGATGTCGTGCAGGCCGTAGTAGAAAATGGAATCCTGAGCCTGAGACTCGATTACGACGACAGAGGCACCCTCTTCGGCCGCGGCGCAAGCGCACATGCAGCCGGCGTTGCCGCCGCCCACAACGACGATGTCGGCCTCGACAGTGTTGCTGATTTGGTCTTCGGAGATAGTGGGGGCCTCGCCGACCCAGGCGAGATAGTCGATTGCGGGCGTGTCGTCGACGATGGCGTTATCGGCCGTGGCGTGGTCAGCACCGGGCGTTGCAGCAAAGGCGGTTGCTGTACCAGCGGCCGCGAGGGCGGCTGTGCCGGCGGCCGCGCCGGAGATGAACGAACGACGGGAAACCTGCTGAGCCATACAAATCCTCCTTGGTGTAGGCGTGCGCAATGCGCGCGTTCTCCTTGTGTGTGCAGGTTGGTTTGGGCGGCTGCAACCGCACTTGCTCATGTACCTGACGCAAGGGCATAGTAGATTTAAGGCCGCTGAAGCGGTATTACCCGATGGGTATTAGCTTGCTGGGGAGGTCTCATACTCAAGGTATGAAGGGGTCTACGTGCACAGACATGCCGCGTATCCAAAGACGATCTGGTTGTGCGGTGCAGGGTTGCTTGGGGCATACGGAGCGTTTGCTTGGAGCTGACAGGCCATGGAAGTCCTGAATCGCAAACAATACGTGCCTCCAGCCTGTGGGGGAAGGGCTGGAGGCACGGTGGTGCAGCGTATTGAGCGAGGCTGTGGTA